>CALZHQ010000177.1:1224-2277 GCA_945787295.1 uncultured Desulfuromonadales bacterium | reverse complement strand
CGACCCGGATTGCCCCTGGTGACACGGGGGAATTGCGTGCCACCTTCGATTCCACTCGGTTCAAGGGGGGGATTCACAAAACGATAACTATCGATACCAACGATCCACGGTATCCACATCTGGCTTTTGGCATCAGTGGCAATATCAAAGTAGAGGTACTGGTTGAGCCGGAGCGAGTTGCTTGGCGAAAAGCACAGGCCGGCACTCCATTAAAGGCAACTGTTAAAATTACCAACAGAGGTTCGCAGCAGATCAACCTGCAGGCTCCCAAGGTTACCAACCCTGCGGTGAAGGCAGAGTTGTCAATGTTGCAGTTGGCTCCCGGAGAAGAGGTCGAGGTGGATATTACCGCCACTCTGCCGGAGCAGAAAAAACGACTGAGTAGTTATGTTATAATTGGCACCGATTATGCCAAACTCCCCCAAATAAGAATCTCTGTGTCAGCACGGCTGGCAAAATAACAGTTTTAACTTTTGCTGTATCTCGAGGAGTGTTTATGAGTGATGCATCAACCAGTGCGAATGAGCGGAGGACTTTCCTCGGTATCATTCTGGGAGGAATCGGCGCGGTCATTGCCGGGGTTTTTAGTTGGCCGCTGTTCCGCTATCTTTCGCCGATCGACAAGGGTGGCGCAGCCCAGCAGGTGAGAGTTGCCAAGGCGGAAATCGGCGTTGGCGGGGCGCATTTTTTCTCCTTCCAGGGGCGACCGGCGGTTCTGCTGCAACCGACGGCCGGTGAGTTCATGGCCCTCAGTGCTGTCTGCACCCACCTCGGTTGTATCGTCAAATGGGTTGATGATTCGCAAGAGTTCCTCTGCCCCTGTCATGGCGGGCGTTTTTCGACTGCCGGACAGGTGCTTGGCGGGCCACCACCTAAGCCGCTGGAAACCTATGCAGTTTCACTCGAAGGCGAAGAGATTCTGATCGGCTAAGGAGGCCAGGGATGAAGCTACAGAAGGATGCAGTCGACTGGCTCGATAGCCGTCTAGGAGTTCGTGAATTACTACACAATAACCTCGGGGGTTACCTGCTGCCACGCAATATTAATATCTGG
>CALZHQ010000177.1:0-1133 GCA_945787295.1 uncultured Desulfuromonadales bacterium | reverse complement strand
TGCCAGACACTGAAAAAGCTTTTGCCAGCGTAACCATGATTATGAATGAGGTTCCCTACGGCTGGTTGCTTCGTTACCTGCATGTGGTTGGTTCGAACCTGATCATGGTTTTTCTCTTTTTACACATGCTTTCAGTCCTGTTTATGGGCAGCTACAAGCGGCCACGGGAATTGACTTGGCTGTCCGGTTTCGGGCTCTTTAACCTGGGGCTGGTCTTCTGTTTGACCGGATACCTTTTGCCTTGGAGTCAGCTCTCGTTTTGGGCGACGACAGTTGCGACGGATGCCGCCGGAGCAATACCGGTGATCGGTGACTATCTGATCGAATTTCTGCGTGGTGGGCCTTCGGTCGGTGAAGCAACTCTGGGCCGTTTCTTCGCCCTGCATGTTATGGGCCTGCCGATGGCATTCCTCGGACTGGTCGGATTTCATCTGTTTTGTGTTCGTCGGGTCGGCATTTCGAGCGCCCCCTTTGGTGACGGTTATCGCCCCACTGAATTGAGCAACAGTTTTGTGCATGAAGAGCATTACGACGGGGTTCCGTTTCACCCGAACTACACGATCAAAGAGATCGGTATGGTTTTCTTCGCGCTGGCTGCGCTGGTGGCGATTACCTTCTATGCCCCCTGGTTGTTCATTCCGCCAGATGCTTTGGAGCCGGCAGATCCCTATGTCACGCCGGAGCACATCAAACCGGAATGGTATTTCCTCTGGGCCTATCAGTCATTGAAGATTCTTCCTAATGAACTTCTGGGGCTTGCTGCCCAAGGTGCGGCGATGGGCTTTCTGGCTATGCTGCCGTTTATTGATCGCGGCCCGGAGCGGCGCCCGGCCAAGCGGCCGATCTTTGTTGCCTTGTACTTGCTGGGCTTAGTCGCGTTTATCGGTCTGTCATTCTGGGGGCATTACTCATGAGATGGTCAATGATGAGGCGAGTGTTTTCGGTGGTGTTTTTTGCTCTGCTGCTGCTGCTGCTGCTGCTGCTGCCGGCTTTGGTGAGTGCTGAAGAGACGGTCTGTATCCAATGTCACGGAGGACTGGATGATCGTTTGGGGGCGCCGGTAGACCAGTGGCGTAGTAGTGTGCACGCAGACAACGGTATCGGCCGCAGTCACACTCACCACGCATGTGCCC
>CALZHQ010000176.1 GCA_945787295.1 uncultured Desulfuromonadales bacterium | reverse complement strand
CTGATAACGTTCCAGAGTTTCGGTCGCGGAAAGAACCCGATTGTAGACCGCCACTTCGTCAATCCCGCCCTGGAAATGGTAGGAGGCTTGCGAATAAGTCCCCCTCCGACCGATGGTCACGTTGTAATCGCTGGAATCCGCATAAATTGTTCCGTAGCTCCAGGTGTTTTCATTACCATTCTTATAAAAGGTAATTCCAGAGGTCGGATGGAAGGTCACCACCAGGTGCTGCCAGGTATTTAGTGGAGCAGCAACGCCGGTATTAATAGCGTTGTTTCCATTGAGGACGTGCCAGAATCCGTTATACAGATAGAGGCTCCAGTCTGCTCCACCATTGTCAGTACTGATCACGTTTTGCTGGTTGTAATTTTTGACCGTCGGGTAAACCCAGGCTTCAAATGTAACCCCCGGCGAGGTTGCCGACTGGTCGACATTAAGCAGAGTCGCAATATAATCATTGACTCCATCAAACCAGCCGCCGCGACCATACTTCCCAGGATCAACTGTCGTCACCCCACCATAACCGGTGCCGTCATTGCTGCTGCCGGAGGTATCGCTCACCTCACCTGCGGTACCGTCCCAGACAGATTCGTTCATATGCAGCATCAGCTGATTACCTGCTGGAAGCATACTGATCTCTTGGTCGGCCCCAAAATTAAGATCATTGGCACAGAAGACCGTATCCCCATCACAGCGGGATACTCTAAACCCGGTCAGGTCGGCAGAGAAATAATCCCATTCGAAATTGACCGTATCTTCGGAGACGCTCGTAACACTCAAACCTACCGGTGCAATAAGCGCAGGAATCACGGCTTCGTCGGCAGCACTCGGCAATGAACTCCAGGCAACTCCGTTGATCGCAACCACCTGGTAATTGTAGGCCACTGCCAGATTTGGATCAGCGCAGACGGCGGCATCAACATAGGAAGTCACATCCGCTCCGACCGTAGTCAGCTCGGTAAAGTTGCTGCACCCGCTACCGGCACACCGCTCAATCCGGAAACCGGTCTCGGTCGTGGTATTGTCGGTCCAGGTCAGTTCGATATGGCCACTATCCATCACCTCGGTCAACAGGTCGGTGGGAGTCAACGGAGTCGTTGTTAACTCGATTGAATTTGACGCAGCAGAGTCCCAACTACAGCTAGAGCTCTTAGTGGCTTTGATTTGATAGTTATAAGTGGTCGAATGAGCCACGCTCCAATCGTTGTAGCGCGCCAGACCATGATTGTAGAGAACCTGAACATCGGCCAATGCAAGAGGTTGGTCGAAAACCGCGACCTCATCGAGCCGACCATCGAAGAACTCCTGATTGAGACTGCCCCGGCGGCCAAGGGTCAGCGCCGCGCTGCTGTCATCAAAATCGATTGCGCCATTGGACCAGACCAAGACGCCGTTCTTGTAAAGATTTACACCAGTTGCCGGATTGAAAACCACGGCCATATGTTGCCAACTGTTTATATCTACAGCGATGCCAGTACTCACCAGCGCGGCATCGGTACCATTGGCAACGTACCAGGTGCCGGCATTGCGCAACAGGCCCCAATCGTTGCCGCCATCATCGGTGCCAAACACGAAGTGATCAGCAGCACTGATGCTAACCGGGTAAATCCAGGCTGCCATAGTTGCAAGTGATCAGCAGCACTGATGCTAACCGGGTAAATCCAGGCTGCCATAGTTGCACCGCTCGTGGTCGCCGACTGGTCGAGAGCCAACGGAGTCGTGATATAATCGTTAACCCCGTCAAAGCCTCCAGAGCGGTCATATTTACCACTCGAGACGGTACTCGCAGCACCGAAGGACTGCCCATGGTTACCGGCGGAGGAAAGGTCTATAACCTCAGCAAGTGTGCCGTTCCAACTTGCCTCGTCCATCCGGTAATACAGCTGATTACCAGCCGGACTGTCTACAGAACCAACCTGAGTAAAGTTGCTGCAACCGCTGCCGGCGCAACGCTCAATCAGAAATGCCGTCTCGTCGCTATTGCTATCGTTCCACTTCAGCTCGACCCATTCTTCCGAGACCCAGTCGTTATCGAGCGCAGTAGGCGCAACGGGGCTATCGGTGGTATCGTCAGCAGTAGCGACACTGGGACTGGTGACCCATTCATTGGTTTTATAAGACTTGATCCGGTAGCTGTAGGTCTGCCCCGGGCAGGCTGAAGAGTCAATATAACTGGTCGCACCTGCCGGAATGTCATAACTGGAGACACTCGAAAAATCACAACCGACGCCCAGACAACGCTCTAATGTGAAACCAATTTCAGAACCGGTATTGTCGACCCACTCCAACAGAATATCGGTGGTGTTCAACACTGTTGCGACCAAGTCGCTCGGCGGGATCGGATCTGCCGTGGTCACTTCTATCTCTGCCCAGCGGGAAGAATCACCGCTGGCATTATAGGAACGGATCCGATAGCAGAAAGTAGAATCGATGCTCAGACCGGTATCCATATAGCTGGTTTCCCCGGGAGCAGCCATGTAGAGGATTGCCCAAGGATTAGCCGAGCCTTCGAAACCATTTTCATCCAGCGAATTGTCTGTCCAGCTCAGATCGATCTCGGTGTACAGTTGGGTGGCGGTAAAGGGAGTCGGCGACTGCATGGTTTGGCCATCGGCGAGAAACACCATATAGTCGGTATTGCCACTGGCGGTGGTGGTGATACCAGCAACAAAGGTTTCACCGTAGGCATTGGTAACAATCGAAGAGGGAACATCATCGCTGTCGTCGACACCATTGTAGACAGAAGCACCGAGGATAATCCCGTCACTGTCATACTTGACAGTCAGCACATCGTCATTGACTCCACTATAGGTCGTCCCAGTCAGGGCGACGGTCCCGGAGCGGTCGATCGACATGGCATAGAGGGCTTCATCCGAGATCGGTCGATCGAGGGTCCTCTGCCAGATCAGGGTGCCGTCAGCAGCGTACCGGATCAGATAATAATCATGGTTGCCAGCACTGACAAAGGTGGTGCCACCGACCATGATGCTGCCATCGACCGGATCGAAGGCGATCCCTTCGCCGATATCATAGCCGTTGCCGGCGCCGTTAAAGCTCTTTTCCCAGAGCAAAGTACCATCACTGCTGGCGTATTTAATGGTGTAGATATCGCTGTTGCCGGAGGCATTATCCGAGCTGCCGGTCGCATAAAGGTTGCCGGTGTCATCAACCGCCACAGCGGTGACAGCATCATCACCGTTGGCCACACCGTTGAAGCTCTTCTGCCAGCTCAGGCTGCCGTCGGTCCCGCTATACTTGGCAACAAAGAAATCCTTGTTTGTGCCGTTATGGCTAAAACCGCCAACCAGCACATCACCGTTGCTGTCAAAGGCGACCGCCGCCGGGTAGTCATCATCACCGCCATCGTAAGGGGTGATCGCCCACTCACGGGTGCCATCAGAGAGATACTTGATAACGTAGATATCGTCGTTAAATAAGTCATTCTTGCCGTAGCCGACCACCACGGTGCTATCGGAACCGTCAATCGCCGAGGCCACCGCCGAAGAGCGATCATCGTTGCCGTCCGGGCCGTTGTACTGATCGGTCCAGGATTCGCCCGATCCGTTAGCCGGATAGCCGATGGTATAGACATCGTTGGTGTTGCCGGCCCCGCCGCCATAGAGGGAGGAGTAACCGCTGACCACCACCCGGTTGGCACTGTCGACCGTGATCGCC
>CALZHQ010000175.1 GCA_945787295.1 uncultured Desulfuromonadales bacterium | reverse complement strand
TATCACGACTCCGTTGGCTCTCGACCAGTCGGCGACCACGAGCGGTGCAACTATGGCAGCCTGGATTTACCCGGTTAGCATCAGTGCTGCTGATCACTTTGTGTTTGGTACCGATGATGGTGGCAACGACTGGGGTTTGCTGCGCAACGCCGGTACCTGGTATGTCGCCAACGGCAGTGATGCTGCGCTGGTCAGCACCGGCATTGCTGTTGAGCTGAACAGCTGGCAGCATATGGCCGTGGTTTTTAACCCGGCCAGTGGTGTCACTCTCTACAAGAACGGTGTTGCGGTTTGGAACCACGCCACCATCGATTTTGATGACAGCAGCGCTGCGTTGACCCTTGGTCGCCGCGGCAGCCTCAACCAGGATTTCTTTGATGGGCGACTCGACGAGGTGGCGGTTTTTGCTCAGCCGCTTGCCTTGGCCGAAATCCAGACTCTCCATGATCACGGTCTGGGGCGTTACAACGACTGGAGCGTGACCGATTCCACCACGTACAATTACCAGATCAAGGCATATAAAGGCTCCAGTTGTAGTTGGGCCTCTGCTGCATCCAATTCCATTCAGCTGACCACCACCCCCCCGGTTCCCACCGATCTGGTTGCCAGTGTCGTAGATAGCGGCCACATCGGGCTTGCGTGGAGCGACAATACCACCACCGAGACCGGCTTCCGTATTGAACGCTGTGCCGGAACCGGCTGTAGCAGTTTCACTGAATTGGCAACGGTCGGGACCGATGTTACCTCTTATATTGATGCCGCCGTTTGCGCTGATCCGAATGTGGCGGTGGCCTACAATTACCGGGTGGTGGCGATCAACGGGGTTGTCTGGAGCTCTTTGCCCAGCGCTTCTGCCGAAGCGTCGATCCCCGCGCTTGTTAGTCCGACAGGTTTGAGTGTTGCCAGCGTGTCCGAAGATACGGTTAATCTTGAGTGGGACTATCTTTCCAGTGACCTGACCGGATTCCGCATCTCGCGCTGTGACGGGGATGCAGCCTTCTGCGCCAACAGCGGCAACTTTGGGGCAGACCAAGAGATCAGCATGCTTCCAGCTGGAAATCAGCTGTTGTTGCATATGAATGAGTCAGCTTGGAATAGCACTGCCGGTGAGGTGACGGACGCCTCTGGCAGCAGCAATAACGGTACCGGTTATGGCGGGGCGACAACTGTTGCCGCTGGTAAATATGGTCGCGGCGGCTGGTTCGATGGCGTCAACGACTATGTTGCCACACCGCTCAATGTCGACCAGTCGGCAACCTCTCCGGGGGTTACCTTCGAAGCCTGGGTCTACCCGACGGTGAACAATAACAGCTATAAGTATGTCATCAGTACCGACAACGGCGGTTATGACTGGAGCCTCTACCAGCTCTACACCACCTGGTACATTATGAACGGCAGCAGTTATGTTAATACTGGGATTCCTGTGACGCTTAATGCCTGGCAGCATATTGTGGTGGCTTTCCATCCTTCGAGCGGCGTTGCTGTTTACAAAAACGGCAATCAAAATACCTGGAGTTCTCCAACCATCACTGTCGATACCAACGATGCCAACGTGACGATCGGCCGGAGAGGGACTTACACGACCACCTCCTACCATTTCCAGGGCGGGATTGACGAAGTGGCCGTCTATAATCGGGCTCTTTCTGCGACCGAGGCCCTGGACCGTTATCAGCGGCATTACCGTTATAGCGAAGCGGGCCTGACTCCGGATTCGCCCTATTATTTCCGGGTCAAGGCGTACAAGAATCACCCGGCTCCCGGCTGCAACTGGGAGAGTAACTTCGACGAAATCGGTAGCGCGACCCAAGCCCCGGAAGCACCAACTGGGCTGACGGTAACTACTATCGACTCGACCCAGATCGATCTTGAGTGGACCGATAACTCGACCTCGGAAACCGCCTATCGGGTGCAGTGGTGCCAGGGCGCAGCCTGTACCTTCGACGCCGACCCGAACGTGAACTCTGTGGTTTTGGCGGCGGACAGTATCAGTTACTCCGACAC
>CALZHQ010000174.1 GCA_945787295.1 uncultured Desulfuromonadales bacterium | reverse complement strand
TCATTTTTAGCTGTACCTGATTTCGCCATTTATTATTATGGACAAACAGGGATTTAAGATAAGCACTCATTTAACCAATACAACCGACATCAATACCACATAGTGATATTTGTGCTTGCTCACATTTAGTGAATCGGACGGCTTCTGTCAAGGATGAATATCAAGGTCTCTCTGCCGACGGTGGAAAACACATAACCTGAAACCAATTAAAACTGAAAATCCATCCAGTATCCAAAATCAAGCATCCAGCATTTTCTGCACTCCAGTTTTATTCACTTTACAAGAACTTGACTCATTTATTAAGTTTTTGGCCTAAAAAAACGGTTAATTAGGAATCGATCCACTCGGATGGTTCAAATTATATGATTTCTCAAGCATCCCGCCGATCACCGCGCACTCCAATCCAAATGGAAGATAACCCCCATAACCTAACAGCGGCATTTCAAAGATTAGAAATCGATGAACCAGGGGCACACTGTACTCCCATTTTGCCAGGCTGAAATAGTTCCACATTTCCCAGAACCAGCCGCAAACCAGCGCGGCCAATGCCGCTGCAACCGCACCACGCCAGTCACCGGCTGCCATCACCGAGAAAATATGACGTTCTTTCATCAATGTTTGCAGGCAGACAAGGATCAGAAGGGGAGATACCCACAGCAGAGGAAATAAATAATTGGGCCAGACACCGACTTCGGCCAGTCCGGTGGCGGACAGCAATAGAACGCATACTGCCGCTTTTCGGGGATTGAACAATCTGATGGGACGGATGTCGCCGTATCCCAGCTGTATCCAGCTTGCGGATTGCAGCCATTGTTTGGCGCTCAATACTGCGGGCAGCACGGTGGTAAAGGGCAAGGTTGCATACCAGAAATAGGCCCAGGGACTGAGCTCAACTCCTGTGTAATACCAGTTTTGAACAAAGCGGTTCAGGTACTCAAAAAACCACCAGAAAGCGGCGCTCGCCGGGAAAAGCAACAGGAAAAATCCCGGCCGGTCCGTCATCAGACTGTGTCCGGTTCGGCGGACACACAACGCATTGACCACCATGATATAGGAAAACCACAGTGGGCTGAAGGTATGCGGCTGATACGGGATAAACCAGGAAAAGCGGGTCCACGCCAAGATCCAGGCAACAGTGCCGGTGGTTATACCAATCCATCCCCACCGGGGAAACGGCTTTGGGGTAGAATAAACGGCTTTTTGCGGTCTTTTTTTATACCCCTGGATTCCTTGGACGGCCAATGAAAGAACAACTGCCAGAATAATGGTGGTTAAAACGGCGAAAGCAGGCCATGAAAACGGCGCATGATCTATATACCGTGTTTGTGGCGGAAATTCCAGATAGCGATCCACCGGATAGCCGGCCAGATATACCCCTATTAAGGGCAAACCCAGCAACATGCCCCCAAGGATGACAAATTTTAACAAAAAACGAATAGCATCCCTAATTTTGGGCAAGTTAGGCATGTCAGCGGTTGAATATATCGACGAAATTTAGCCGAATGTGGCCTGTTGGGGACACAGAAATTGATAATTGTCCAAATAATGATCGAAGAATTATTTATTCTCGAGTCCCTAATTCTACTTTGTCACATTATCAGAGCAACATATTTTATTCGAAGTTCAAAAGGTTGTAATTATAATTAAGAAAATGATCTAAAATTTGAAATGAACTAAAATGATCTAAAGCCCGCCCTGGCGCGACTCGTTTATGTATATTAATATTGCCTATGTGTCATTGCAAATCTAAATTATGAGTATACCGTACCGGTGATCGGTCTGGGCCAGGGTTGTGGTATTCTGCCCGTCGAGAGCCTCTGGGTCGAACGATCAATTTTATAAAAAAAGACAGAGCATAGCGTTTCCTTAATTTTAGTCATTTTAGGCAATTTAGGTCACTTTAGGCATTCGGTTATTCCGCCTTTGTTGGGATATCTAAACGAATCATTTCCCGGGTACCGAACAAATGTTTCAGATCCTCAACGATCAAAAAAAGAGAGGGTACCA
>CALZHQ010000173.1 GCA_945787295.1 uncultured Desulfuromonadales bacterium | reverse complement strand
TGGTGGTCACCCCTGGAATCTTCGTGGATCGGATCATCACCGTCGCCGACCCCGCCCAGGAATCAAAACTTGTTGCCGAAGGGAGGACCTACCCGTGACAACAGATACCAAACAAACTATCGGTTGGAACCGTGAAGAGATGGCCCAGCGGGCAGCTCTGGATATTCCCAACGGCTCCTATGTCAACCTGGGCATCGGCATCCCTGAAAAGGTGGCTCAGTATGTGCCCGAAGGTCGTGAAGTGATCTACCACACCGAAAACGGCCTGCTCGGCATGGGCCCCGCACCAGCCGAGGGGGAGGTAGACCCCGAGCTGATCAACGCGGGCAAAAAAGCGGTTACGGCGATCCCCGGCGCCTCTTACTTTCACCATGCCGACAGCTTCGCCATGATTCGCGGTCAGCACATCGACATTTGTGTGCTGGGGGCTATGCAGGTCTCCGAGCAAGGGGATCTGGCCAACTGGTCGACCGGGGCCCCTGATGCCATCCCGGCGGTGGGCGGGGCCATGGACCTGGTTGCCGGCGTAAAGACCATCTATGTCATCACCCAGCACTGCACCAAGACTGGCGAGCCTAAGCTGGTGGAATCCTGCACCTATCCCCTCACCGGCAAAGCGGTGGTGAACCGGATATATACCGAACTTGCCGTCATCGACGTAACCCCCAACGGTTTTGAAGTTGCGGAGTTGGCACCGGGTGTCAGCTTCGATTACGTCCAGCAGAGAACCGGTTGCAAGCTGCTGGTCGGCCAGCAACTGACGGAAGCGGCGAACGGATAATCACGCATACTCATCTCAGACTAAAGGATAAAACAATGGCACAGGAAAACGCAGCAGTACAGGCAGTGCAATCTCGGAGTGCTGAACTCTACCAACGGGCCCTCAAGGTTATGCCCGGCGGCGTCAGTCGGAATACGGTTTTGCGCGCTCCTCATCCTCCTTATGCTGAGCGGGGTGAAGGCTGTTACGTCACCGATATCGAAGGGGTGAAACGGATCGATTTTGCCAATAACATGGCTGCGCTGATCCACGGACACGCCCATCCCACTGTCGTAGCAGCGCTCACCGAGCAGTTGCAAAAGGGTACCGCTTTCACCATGGCGACCGAAGCGGAAGTGAACTACGCAGAGTTTATGTGCGAGCGCAACGCCGGCTTCGACAAAATCCGTTTCTGCAATTCCGGCACCGAAGCGGTTATGAACTGCCTGAAAACGGCCCGTGCCTACACCGGCCGGCCGAAGATCGCCAAGGTTGAAGGCTCTTATCACGGTCTTTATGACTTCGCCGAAGTCAGTCAGACCGCCAGCCCTGCCAACTGGGGTGATGCGAAAAGCCCGGCCAGCGTTCCGGTTGCACACGGAACTCCCGCCTCTGTATTGAATGAGGTTGTGATTATTCCTTTTAACGATCCCGAGCGGGCCATCGCGATTCTCGATCAGCATGCCGATGAGCTGGCCTGTGTGCTGCTCGACCTGATGCCTCATCGTGTCGGCCTGACCCCCGCTTCAGCTGAGTTTGTAAGTGCGATTCGCAAATGGACTCGTGAAAACGGCGCGCTTATGGTCTGTGACGAGGTGATTACCTTCCGTTCCAACTACGGCGGTGCTCAGCAGTGGTACGATATGACTCCGGATCTGACCGCCATGGGAAAAATCATCGGTGGCGGTTTCCCGGTCGGGGCACTGGCTGGACGCAAGGAAGTGATGGACGTCATGAATCCTCTGGCGGATAAGGTCCTCTTTCCCCAGGGCGGGACCTTCTCGGCGAACCCGATGACCATGATCGCCGGCCACACGTCGATGAAAATGTTCGACAAGGCCGCAGTCGAGAAAGTGAATCGACTGGCTACCCGGGCCCGTGAGCAGATCACCGAGGCGATCCGGATTGCCGATATCCCGGCCTGCGTCACCGGCGGCGGTTCCATGTTCCGCGTCCACATGAAGCCCGAAGTGTCGGGAGACTACCGCTCGGCCTATGTCAGTCCAGGGGAGGCCAAGTTGGTCAAGGCGCTG
>CALZHQ010000172.1 GCA_945787295.1 uncultured Desulfuromonadales bacterium | reverse complement strand
CAACACCATCAATTCCTTCGAGCTCGATCTGGTGATCATCTCCTCGAGAGAATACGAAAAAGCCATCTATGCTCAGCTAAGAAATATTCTCGATAGCAAAACTTTGATTTTTCCGCTTTATGGAACCTACAATTCTTGAAAAGGACAATCCAGCATGGCCACACAGGAAGCGAAGAAAGTTCTCTATTTTGCCGAAAATGCCATCAGCTCAATCCAGGGGGGCGGAATCGTTGTCTACAGCGTTCTTAAAGGCTTACCGCCTGAAAACCTGCTCGGTTTTTTCCAGTATCGCAACATCACCCCGGCTCCGGAATATGGCGATCGTTTTCACTACCTCGGCAGCGATCGGGTGCCCGACTATGCGAAACCAATGCTGCACAAACGGGAATATATCGACAATTTCCTGCGCACCTTCCTGTTCGAAAAGAACTCACAGCTCGATCTTGAACATGTCCTGAAACAAGCCGCCAAGGAAGATTTCAAACCGGATATCGTCTACTTCTCCGGTCTGTCCTTGCGCTTCTTGCGCCTGGCGGTGCTCGCCGCCGAACACTTCGATGTCCCCATGGCCTTGCTGCACATGGACGACTGGATGGAGGTCGAGAAGCATCGCTACAAGCGCTGGGGGGATATCTGGTACAAGCGGATTATCGAGAACATGACCAAGGCGGCCAAACGCTCGCTGGCCTCGACCACCAACTCGCCATCCCTAGCAAATAAGGTCACCAGACTGACCGGCTGTGAACACAAACCGGCCAACAACTGCTGTGAGGACCTGCTGGAATTCACCCCCGAGCAGATCAAGGCTGACAACGAGATCCCGGTAATCACCTACGCCGGTGCGCTCAACTGGCATCTACAGGGCGAGACCCTGATCACCCTGGCTGGAGCGGTCGCCGAACTGAACGCCGAAGGCACCCGCGTCCACCTTCATGTTTACGCCCCCTGGGAATTCGCCCACATTATTAATGCCAACGAAGTTCCCAATGCAGTCTACTACAAGGGACAGGTGAGTAAAAAACAGCTGGCGGAGATCTACCAGAAATCGGACTTTTTGGTCACTTCGGTGACCTTCCGCCGCAACAACCTGCACCTGTTCCGCCATTCTCTGTCGACCAAGCTCTCCGAATACCTCTGCGTCGGCAAGCCGGTGCTCTCCATCGGCCATCCCAAATGGCACCTGCATGAGTATGTGCAGGAGCACAATTGCGGCTTCTCCATCTATATGGATGAGAATTACAAGCGGGCCAAGGTCAAAGAAGAGCTGCGGGCGATGCTGGCCACCCCCAAAGCAGAACTCGCCGAGATCGGTCGGCGCAACCGGCTGCTTTGGGAAGAAGCCCACGATGTCAAAAAAATGGCTCTGGAAACCCGCCAAGCGATCGGCCTGGGGGACTTCCCCGAAGAAGAAGGACAGGTTAAATGTCTGGCAAGCTGAAAGTCATCGATTGCGACGGCTACAAACTGACCAACCACCGGGTCCACTGCCGGCGGGGAGTCATGTGGCTGGGGCAGACCTGTAACCTGCGCTGTAAGTTCTGCTACTTCTCCGATCGGATCGCCAACGCCGAGCATCCGGAACACGCCTTCATGTCACTGGAGAAGGCCAGAGGGATCTGCAAAGCCCTGGTCGAGGAGTACGGCAACAACTCCATCGATATTCAAGGCGGAGAACCGACCATCTACCCGGGGATCCACGAGCTGATCAGTTACTGTGACGAGATCGGCCTGAAACCGACCCTGATCACCAACGCACTGATTTTGGACAAGCTCGAAGCCTGTCAGAAACTCAAAGATGCCGGGGTCTTCGACCTGCTGATCAGTGCCCACGCCCTGGGGGAGACCTACAACCAGCTGGTGCAGGTGCCCGGCGCCAGTGCCCGGCAGCTGAAGGCACTGGATAACCTCAAACAGGTCGGTATCCCGTTCCGCTTCAACACCGTGCTGTCCCACGATGCCATCCCGCAGCTGATGGAAATTGCCCAGGTTGCCCAGCAAAAAGGCGCGCGGGCGGT
>CALZHQ010000171.1 GCA_945787295.1 uncultured Desulfuromonadales bacterium | reverse complement strand
AATTAACAAGCCCGCGGGCTTGAATAGCATACTAGGAATGATTGATGAGTTTCAAAGTTAGGCTTGAGCCAAGTGGTCATGAGTTTGAAGTGGAAGCGGGCGAGGTCATCCTCGACGCGGCAATACGCAAAGGCCTGTCCGTGCAATACGGCTGTCGCAATGGCGTCTGCGGCGCCTGCAAGGGCAAGGTGGTTGAGGGTGAGATTGAATACCCAGGCGGCCTGCCCGGTGCGGTGAGCGATGCCGAGCATGCCATCGGCCAGGTGCTGTTGTGCAGTGCGCGGCCGACCAGCGATCTGATTGTGGAGATGCACGAGATCGGCCACGGCAGCGAGGTCAAGGTGCGTAAGATGCCTTCACGAGTGGTGTCGTTGGAACGCCTGGCCGAGGACGTAATGTTGCTCAAACTCAAACTGCCGGATACGGAACGCATGCAATTTCTCGCCGGCCAGTACATCGATATCTTTTTGGCCGACGGTCGACGGCGTAGTTTTTCCATCGCCAATGCCCCGCATGACGATGAGTTTCTTGAGCTGCACGTGAGGTTGGTCGAGGGCGGTGAATTCACCGGTCACGTCTTTGACGGCATGAAGGAAAAAGACATCCTGCGAATCGAAGGGCCGTTTGGAAATTTCACCTTCGAAGAGGAGTCGCAACGGCCGATGATCTTGCAACGGCCGATGATCTTCATCGCCGGAGGCACCGGTTTTGGTCCGATCAAGGCCATCATCGAACACCTCAAGCAAGAAGGTGTGACACGTCCGATTCACCTCTACTGGGGCGCGCGTATTCGCGAGGGCCTCTATCTCAACAGCCTGGCCGAAACCTGGGCACAACAGTCTCATATCAACTATGAGCCGGTCTTGTCCGAGCCATCCGCGGCGGATGATTGGCAGGGGCGCAGTGGCTTGGTGCATCAAGCGGTGGCGGAAGACTTCGCTAACCTGTCCGGTTTTGATCTCTATGTCAGCGGACCGCCTGCCTTGATTGAGGCCACGCGGCAGATGGCAGCAGCCAAGGGACTGCCGAATAGCCAGTTGTGGTTTGATAGTTTTGATTATGCCAATGATTACTAGCTAGTTCCTGTTAAGTCCTATTACACGCTAATTGAGTTATGTGCTTAGTTTCTAAAGAAAATATTAAGAGTCCAAAAATAAAAATTTCTCCCCCTATTTGGGCCAAAATTTTTATCAGTGTGAAAGATTCGGACAAAGAACAGATTGTCGAATCGGTGCAGAAGCTGGCCAACGCCGGTTTCAGTATCATGGCAACTGCCGGCACCGCAAAATATCTGAACGAGCACGGTGTCATCACCGAGCATGTCAATAAAGTCAAAGAGGGTCGCCCTCATTGTGTCGATGCAATTAAGAGTCGTGAGATATGCATGGTTTTCAATACGACTCTTGGAGCTCAGTCGGTTGCGGATTCCTTCTCGATCCGTCGTTCGGCACTGATGCAGGAAATTGCCTATTACACCACGGTTGCAGGCATCAAAGCGGTCACAAGCGGCATTCTGGCGATGGTACGAGAAAATCTTGACGTCAGCCCGCTGCAAGAGTATTATTCTGCATCGTAATCAACCTTTGAAAAAATTAACTACCTTAGTGGGCGGGTTTTCCCGCCCGCTGTTTTTTTGCAGGAGTTTCAAAAAATGAGTGACAATGTTCCAATGACTCAGGAGGGTTATCAGCGACTTCAGGATGAACTGAAAACGTTGGTACGGGTCGAGCGACCCAAAGTCGTACAGGATATTGCCGAAGCCCGCAGTCATGGTGACCTTTCTGAAAACGCCGAATACGATGCCGCCAAAGATCGTCAGGGGTTTGTTGAAGGCCGCATTCAGGAGCTTGGGGATAAAATAGCCCGAGCACAAGTGATCAACCCTGCTGAAATCAACAGTGAAAAGATCGTTTTTGGGGCAAAAGTGACCCTCTTTGATATCGACACCGAAAATGAAGTCACATATCAGATTGTCGGCGAAGACGAAGCGGACATCAAGGTCGGTAAGATTTCGATCACATCACCTGTCGGCAAGTCTTTGATCGGACACATGGTTGACGAAGAAGTTCGAATTGTCGTTCCGTCAGGTGTGCGCGTTTATGAAGTGACAAATATCGAATACAGCTGATCACAATTAACAAGTTATTTTTACGGGGCACTGTCAAACGGCAGTGCCCCGTTTTTCTTGCATTTTCTCGTTTCATTTGTGACAATCCGAAACATTCAATTCGCTATCAAATTCAATATTTACTGATCGGAGCAGAGAGATGAGTCAGAAAATCACCAAAGACATGACTTTCCACCAAGTATTACAAATGAGCCCACAAGTTGCCAAAGTGCTCGGCGAATTCAACCTCGGTTGTGTCGGCTGCATGGGCGCAATGAATGAATCGATTGAGCAAGGAGCGAAAGCCCACGGCCTTGAGGTAGAAGAGATCATCACAGCGCTGAATGCCATTTTTGACTGAGTTGGGCGGATGCCCGAACAAAACTCTGCAACCGAAATCCACCCAGCTCTGAATCAATCGATCGGCAGCATCCACGGCGTCGGCCCGAAGATGCTGCCGAAGCTTGAAAAGCTCGGCCTTAAAACAGTCGAAGACGGCCTATATCACCTCCCGTTGCGTTATGAAGACCGGCGCCAGCTGAAACCGATCAGCCGTTTAAAACCAGGGCAGCAGGAAGTTTTTGTTGGTCGCGTATTGTCGGCCGGTGAATCTACAACATCCCGCAGCCGGAAAAAGATCTACGATGTCATTGTAGAGGACGACAGCGGCCAGATTGCGCTGAAATGGT
>CALZHQ010000170.1 GCA_945787295.1 uncultured Desulfuromonadales bacterium | reverse complement strand
GCCGCGATGAAAATGCTCAATGGGCCTTGAAACGCGCTTAGCTGCGCCGCAGCAAATCGGATCCTCTGCTCGGAGACGAAATTTCGGCTTACGACCCATCTGAGCGATTCAAGCTAACTATCTGAACGGCAACAAACCCAGCGAAACTAGACATCCGCACCCTGCGATAGACACCAATCATCGTTACCAGTAAGTTCCGCTAGTGCGGGGGTCTACTCTTCTCGCGCACACGGATTACGTCGAAGGAGGTCAAGATCAGAGGGTTTATGTTCATGAGCGCAGCAAGATACAAATTCACACTCGTCCAAGCGGTTTTCGCATCAGCACTGGCAGTCCTGCCTGCGCCTGGAACCTTTGTCTGGGCAGGTGAACAACCGAAACTGGTCCTGCAGATCACCGTCGATGCCCTGCGTGGTGATCTACCGAGCCGCTTCTCAAATGTGCTGGGCGACGGTGGTTTTCGTTATCTGATGGAACAGGGCATCCACTACACCGATGCCCATTACCAGCACTCCAATACCGAGACCATAGTGGGTCACGCGTCTCTGGCCACCGGCACCGTTCCTGCGGCCCATGGTATGGTTGCCAACGTCTGGTTCGACCGTGAACTGGACCGCCTTGTGTACAATATCGAGGATCCCGACTACCACCTGCTCACCGTTGGGGCCGACGTGGATACTAAGACCGAGATCGACCCGACCCAGAGAGCGGCCAGGGTGGACGGTCGTTCGCCGAATAATATCTTGAGTTCCACCTTCAGTGACGAGATGGCCATCCATTTTGCCGGGCGATCTAAGATCTTCGCTGTGTCGGTGAAGGACCGCGGAGCCGTCTCACTAGCCGGGCATGCTGGCAAGGCCTTCTGGTTTTCCAAAGCTAGCGGCGAGTTCGTCACCAGCAATTATTACTACGAGCGATACCCCGACTGGGTGAACGAGTGGAACGCGCACAAGCTTGTCTCGGCCTATGCAGACAAGTCCTGGGCTCTGATGCATCCACAAGCGAAGTATCTGTTCGGCGATGCGGATGACCGCAAGTATGAAACCGACTTTCCTGGTTTTGGGCGCACCTTCCCTCACCCCTATGGCAAAGCTGATGACAAGTACTTCACCACAAAGCTGACCCTGAGCCCCGCTGGTGACGAATTAACCGTGGATTTCGCCAAGACCCTGCTGATAAACGAGCAGCTTGGCCAGGATGACGTGCCTGATTATCTCGCCATCAGCCTTTCATCCACCGATTATGTTGGTCACATATTCGGCGCCTCCAGCCTGGAGACCGAAGACAACATAGCGCGTCTCGACCGTACGCTGGCGGATCTGTTTGCTTTCATCGATAAAGAGGTTGGACTGAAAAATACCCTGATGGTGTTGTCGGCTGATCACGGCCAGCCGGAAGTGCCGGGGCATCTGCACGAACGGGGCATTGACAATGCTCATTACTTCGATACCAAGGCCTTGGACAAAACGCCGGCCATCACGGCCCTGAAGAAGCAGTTCGGCATTGGCGAAGAACTGATCAAGGCCTTCTTTCAGCCCTACCTCTATCTTAACCGTGACCTGATCCGAGACAAGGGACTGGACCAGGCAAACGTGGAGCAAGCCGTCGCCGAGGAACTGCTGAAGTTCGACGGCGTGGCCTACGCGGTATCCAGTACGGCACTGCGCGCGGACAATCTGCCCAATACCCTTATGACGCGCTCGATCCTGCACAACTTCCACCCGAAGCGCTCCGGCGACATCTACCTGGTGTTCGAGCCCAACGTCTTCATTAATGACTTCGACGGTTTAATAGTGGCCTCGACCCATGGTTCGCCATGGCGCTACGACACTTTCGTGCCGGTGATCTTTGCTGGGGCGGGCTTACGGGCTGTAACGGTGAGTCGGCCCGTCACGCCATATGATATCGCACCTACGCTAGCGGCTTATCTCAGTGTGAAGCCACCATCTGGCGCTATCGGCATGCCTCTGCCAGAAGTGTTGAAGCAGTGAGTGGATTTTCACGTAAGGAGATGAATGTCTGCTCACAGCATCAACTTGCCGATCACTGGCATTTGGCGAATGACTCTTCTTGGCGTGCGACACGAGGTTGCACGAGTATTTATCAAGGACGATCTGGTGTTCTGCCACCGGTACCCTACCGGGACGTGCGTTGGGGGTAACCCCGGGG
>CALZHQ010000169.1 GCA_945787295.1 uncultured Desulfuromonadales bacterium | reverse complement strand
GCTCAGCCGCTTGCTCTGGCCGACATACAGGCCCTCTACAATCACGGTCTGGGACGTTATAACGACTGGAGTGTTGCCGATTCCACCACATATAACTACCAGGTCAAGGCTGCTAAGAGCTCCAGTTGTAATTGGACTTCCGCAGCGTCCAACTCCATTCAGCTAACGACCACGCCGCCGGTTCCCACCGATCTGGTTGCCAGTGTGGTTGACAGTGGCCATATCGGGCTTTCGTGGAGCGACAAGACCACCACCGAAACCGGCTTCCGTATCGAGCGTTGTGCCGGTAGCGGCTGTAGCAGTTTCACTGAATTGGCCACGGTCGGCGCCGATGTCACCTCTTATATTGATGCCGCCGTTTGCGCTGATCCGAATGTGGCGGTGGCCTACAATTATCAGGTGGTGGCGATCAACGGGGTTGTCTGGAGCTCTTTGCCCAGCGCTTCTGCCGAAGCGTCGATCCCAGCGCTTGTTAGTCCGACAGGTTTGAGTGTTGCCAGCGTTTCCGAAGATACGGTCAATCTTGAATGGGATTATTTATCCAGTGACCTGACCGGCTTCCGCCTCTCCCGCTGTGACGGGGATGCGACCTTCTGCGCCAATAGCAGCAACTTTGGAGCGGATAAAGAGATCAGCGTCCTTCCTGCTGGAACTCAGCTGATGTTGCATATGAATGAGTCAGCTTGGAATGGTACCACAGGCGAGGTGATCGACGCTTCCGGTAACGGAAACGACGGCACCAGTTACGGCGGTGTGACTACCGTTGCTTCCGGTAAATACGGCCGTGGCGGCTGGTTTGACGGCAGCAATGACTATATCGCCACCCCGCTTAATATCGATCAGTCGGCGACCTCTCCGGGGGTCACCTTTGAAGCCTGGGTTTACCCGACGGCGAACAATTCCAACTACAAGTATGTCATCAGTACCGACAACGGTGGTTCTGACTCGAGTTTCTACCAGCGCTACACCACTTGGTACATTATGAATGGCAGCAGTTATGTCTCGACCGGAATTCCTGTGACGCTCAACACTTGGCAGCATATTGTGGTGACCTTCCATCCAACGAGCGGGATTACCTTTTATAAAAACGGCAATGAAGGTTCCTGGAGTTCTCCAACCATCTCTGTCGATACCAGCGATGCGAACGTGACGATCGGCCGAAGAGGGAGTTACACGACCAGCTCTTACCACTTTCAAGGCGGGATTGACGAAGTGGCCGTCTATAATGGCGTTCTTTCCGCAACTGAAGCCTTGGAACGCTATCAGCGACATTACCGTTATAGCGAAGCGGGCCTGACTCCGGATTCGCCCTATTATTTCCGGGTCAAGGCATACAAAAATCACCCGGTTCCCGGCTGTAACTGGGAGAGTAACTACGCCGAGATCGGCAGCGCGACTCAGGCCCCGGCGACACCGAGCGGTCTGACGGTAACCGCTATCGATTCGACCCAGATCAATCTTGAGTGGACCGATAACTCGACGTCGGAAACCGCTTACCGGTTGCAGTGGTGCCAGGGTGCAGCCTGCACCTTCGACGCCGACCCGAACGTAAACTCTGTGATCTTGCCGCCAGACAGCATCAGTTTCTCAGATACCAGCGTTTGCCAGGGGGATACCTACAAATACCAGGTCCGGGCGGAAAAAGATGATGGCCCGGTCTGGGAGACAGCTTGGCTTGGCGGACAAACCACGACTGTCACTGCAACGCCTCCCGGCAATTTTACCGCGACCGCTCTTTCCGAGTCGGAGATCGGCCTGATCTGGGATGACTTGACCGTTGACGAAGATCAGTTCGTCATTGAGCGCTGCCAGAGCGCGATCTTTGACTGCGGCACTCCGACCCTGATCAGCAATTTCCCGGGGACAGTCCTCGGCAAGCAGCTGCATTACCGGATGGACGAAGTCCTCTGGAACGGGACGGTCAACGAAGTGGTTGACGAATCGGGGCAGGGCAGGCATGGCCGGTCCTACAACGGTGCCGTCACCGTTGCCGATGGTAAATATGATCGTGGCGGCTATTTCGATGGCGCTAACGACTATGTGCTGACTACTTTGGTCGTTGATCAGACCATAAACGGACCAGGTGCGACCTTTGAAGGCTGGATCAAACCAACGCTGAGCGATACGACTGGGGATTACAGCATTATAATGGCTACTGGTATGTCGTCACTGGAGAAAACCGGCGCAGCACCGGAATTGCCGTTGATCTCAATACCTGGCAACATATCGCAATTGCTTTTTCGCCGGGTGGCGCTGCAATCAGGTTCTACAAAAATGGTGTTGAAACGGTGCTTAGCACTAGCTATCTCGGTTATGACACGAGTACCAATCCTGTCTATCTCGGGCGTCAGGCCAACAGCAGCTTTTACTATCAGGGTTTTATGGACGAAGTGGCGGTCTACGATCGGCCGCTGACTCAGGCTGAGATCAATCAGCATTACCAGGGGCAGATCGACGCTTATTCCCTGACCGATGCCGGCCTCAACCCCGGTCTTCCTTATAGCTACCGGCTCCAGGCAGCCAAGAGTGCCAGCTGTAGTTGGCAGACTGCGGAGGTTTTCGCGACGGCAACCACCGACAATCCGCCAAAGCCGTCCGATCTGGCGATTGCCACGACCGACACAACCTCCTTCGATCTGAGCTGGACCGACAACAGCGGTTCGGAAACCAGTTATAATCTTGAACGTTGTCCCGGTTCGGGCACTGCCTGTGACGAGGATAGCGAATTCATCACCCTGGATAATACCTTGGTGCCTGATACTGTAAGCTTCACAGATCCGACGGTCTGTGAAGGAGCGACCTACAGCTATCGGGTTCGGGCAGAAAAGTCAGATGGTCCGATTTGGCAGACCGCCTGGGAAGGACCTTTGGCACAAACAGTCGTCGGCAAAATCACGCCGTCTGGCCTTGCCGCCAGCCAGGTTTCAGAAGTGCAGATCGATCTTTCCTGGACCGATAGCAATGCCGACGAAACCGGCTTTAAAATCGAGCGCTGCGCTGGTGCAAGTTGCAGCAGTTTCGTCGAAGTTGCAACCGTGTCGGCAGGTTCGACCACCTACCAGGACGATCAGCTCGATCCCGATACCAGCTACAGTTATCGGATCACAGCGTACAAAACCGCTGCTTGCCCCTGGGAGACAGCTTATTCCAACACCGCGACAGCAAGCACTGACGTTATCGTTCCAAGTGGTTTAACTGCAAACACGATCAACACGACACAGATCGAATTAACTTGGACCGATAATGCGGCGACCGAAACCGCGACGGTCATCGAGCGTTGCGCCGGTAGCGGTTGTAGTAACTTTGCCGAGCATGGTGAAGTCGGCCCGAATATGGTCAACTACTCGGATCTTGATGCCTGTTACGGTACGACTTATAACTACCGGCTCAAAACGATCAACGAGGGACTTTCCTATGATGGCGGCGGCTGTTGGACCCGCCGGGTGCCGCTGACCTTCAGCGCCTTTGTCGCTGGCGCCAATGCCGAGATCGTTGTCCCCTACGATGCCGATATGCGCACCGATTTCGGCGACATCCGTTTCTACGATGAAGATGGCAAGCGTGAACTTGCTTATGGCATCCTGGCGAAGTCGGACGGGGTTTCTGCGACCTTCGTGGTGGGGTTGGGCAGTCATGAGAATATCAGCATTTATTATGGCAACCCCAGTGCCACGTATTCCGGAAATCTCGACCAACTTGCCGAGTTCCAGGATACGTTCTCCGGAACCAGCATCGATAACAGCAAATGGGTGGAGATCGATCCCGATGGCTCCATCGCTCAGAGTAATGATTTGTTGA
>CALZHQ010000168.1 GCA_945787295.1 uncultured Desulfuromonadales bacterium | reverse complement strand
GCTTCGCTGAGGCGGCTACTCGATTATCAGGTCGAGGCAGCTTTGGTCGCCGGTGAGATTGCTCACCAATCATTGCTGGCGGAAAGAGCCTTTGAAGAGGAGTTGGTTATCGTCGCCCCCCGGGGTATCGATCCTTTCGAAGCGGAAAATCTGAAAATCTTGGTATTCCGCTCCGGCTGTTCCTACCGGGTCCAGCTGGAAAATTGGTTGCGGCAGGCCGGCCGGCTACCGTACCAGATTGTCGAATTCGGCTCTATCGAGGGGATTATGGGCTGTGTTGCCGCAGGGATGGGCATCAGCTTTCTGCCTCGTTCGGTGGTGGAACGGCCACACTATCTGCAGAACTGCTCACTGCATATCGTCCCGGATGATTTCGGCAAAATGACCACCTGGTTTGTCCGGCGTCGCAATGAAAAAGCGAGCAAAGCGCTGCTGGCTTTCCGGGATCTGCTGATCGCCGCCTGATTTCAGCGTTATAGACAGTATCGCAAGAACCGGGTGGGCGACAGCCGAATGAACCTGCTATCTTCCCTTGCAATTCCAATTTCCAGAACCATAGGAGCTCCGCATGAAAAACGTCTTTGCCCCGGGGTGCGCCCTTTATCTCTACAAACCTGACCTCGCAGAAAAGATGTTCCATATGTTGCGGAAAGCGTTTGTCGGCCTTGAGGAGCACACCACCTGCTGTCGCCATCAGCCGAACCTGTCGGCAGACACGCGGGTCATCAATGTCTGCGCCGGCTGTGATAAACGTTACCGGGAACTGTACGAGGGGGTCTCGACCATTTCTTTTTGGGAACTGCTCGCGGAAAGCGACGATTTTCAATTCCCCGATTACGCCGGCAAGCAGTTGGCGATCCTCGATGCCTGCCCGACCCGCGATCAGGTGCGGGTGCATAAGGCGATCCGCACCTTGTTGGAACGGATGAATATTGAGCTGAAAGAACCGGAACGGACCGGAACCAAATCAACCTGTTGTGGTGACAGTTTTTATGGAGTGCTGCCGGTAGCGCAGGTGAAAGAGCAGATGAATAAAAGGGCGGCGGAGATGCCGGTAGATGATGTTGTGGTTTATTGTGTGTCATGTATCAAGGCAATGCATATTGGGGGGAAGCGGCCACGTTATTTGGTTGATCTGTTGTTTAAAGAGAGAACGGAGCCGGGTGTGGTTGAGCCGGAGGAGTGGCATGGGATGCTGGATGAGTTTATTGCGACGCATTGAAAGGCAAAAGCATTTGAACTTCCAATCCTGAGTGACGAAGCCGAAGAGCAATGGAGTTTTGCAGGAATTCGGGGAAAACTGTTTGAACGAAGCGAGTTTTTCCGAGCTGCAAAATGGAATGAAGCGGAGGGAACCCGCAGGGCAAGGAGATCGGGCACCATTTCCGCGTACTCTTTTGTGGAGTGAGAAAAGAGTCTGGCGTCTGGCGGGACGCGACCCGCCGATATTGACTTTCCATCAACCTGCGAACTTAAGGCAAATAGCTGACCTGCATAATCGCCGTCGCCATCTCTTCGCTAATACACTCGTAATCATGCGGATGATCGGCCAGAAACTGAAAAAATTCCCCCTCGCCGATCTCATAAGTTTCCCCAGCCAAAGCAATCCGCAACCGGCCTTGGGTCAAAAAGACATATTCGTAAACATTCCCCTCGTGCGGCTCGCCACGAAATACCGTGCCCGGATCGATCTCGAAATAATAGGTTTCAAATGACTGCTGTGGATTAAAGGGGATCAGCGGATAGAGCCGGTATTTTTTGCCCTCGGCGGTCAGCGGCTGCTCGGCGCGGAACGATTTCACCTCGGCTTGGACCTGAGCTTTGCAGAGCAGCGAGGTAAAGGAAACCCGCAGCCCATTGGCGATTTTCCAGAGGGTAGCGATAGTCGGGCTCGACTTGCCGGTTTCGATCTGCCGTAACATACTTTTGCTGACCCCGGTCAACTCGGCAAGTTGATCAAGACTTAAGCCCCGGCTCTCGCGATGACAACGTAAATTGGCGGCAATCGCCTCCACGGACTGTTCCATATAGCACTCACCTTGACAATATGTTGCCCAAAAGTTACTTTAACGCATAAATGGTCGCTAAAAAGTACATCGGCAGAGTGATTTTTTCAAGGATTGATCAGAAAATGATGAAACCCAAAGCAGACTATCTGCCAATCGTCGCCTTC
>CALZHQ010000167.1 GCA_945787295.1 uncultured Desulfuromonadales bacterium | reverse complement strand
TGCGCTGAATTCTCCAAACCATCCAACAGACGTAGCGGAATACCCGAATAACCCGTTTGGGCTCCAGCCAATGCACCCGTCAACATGGCTCGGGCCTGGTTTTGGCCCCCACCGTTGACCGCATGCAATACGGCCGATTCAAAATCATCATGAAACCGGGCGGCCAAGTAATAGGCTGCCGGAAGCTGATGGTAGATGGCGCAAGGCATGCCGTAGACAATTGAAACCTTCCAGGCCGGTTCAATGCTGATTTCCGGATCGATTGCGGCGGCGGCCATGTATGACGGCGACAATAGCGCATCGGGTGAAGCAAAACGTCCGACACGTGGTGGATCGGGATCGCCCGGTTTAGGCGGCTGCAGATTATCACTGGTCACTGCATGGAAAGGAAGCTGATCGGTTTTAACCAGTCGCATCAACTTATTCGATAACTCCACGTCCAGTTTGTGTCCCTGCACAAGCAGGCTCAGGACGGCACCATAGGCAACGGTCATTGACACCACCGTGTCATCGACTTGAGTTAAGACAGTGTTGCTCGTTATCGCCTCCGCCAACTGTTGCGGTTGCTGCGCATAGCGTACTGCGATGGCCAGCGTGCGCTCGATCGCTTCTGTGGTGTCGGCGTGCCCACCAGTCTGGTCCCAGGGGAACTGTTGCTGGACTCGCCGCCGCCAGGCTTCGCGGATCGACTGGCTGGTATAGCCACCAGGGCCAGATATCGGGGTGCCATCGAGCAGGGGGAACAGCTCCGTTTCCAGTCGACGGCAGAAATCTGTTTCGTTGTATTCGCCCTGCTCTGCCAGAGACTGCATCATCATCTGCAGCAGATAGCCTGACTGTGAAAGTTGCCCCGCCTTCAGACCAGCATGGTAACGATCTGGTTGCGGATCGGTATAATCGCTGATCCATTCACCGTAGTCGCGTCTTAGCTCTTCAAGGTTGTAGTACCAGTGAGGGCCAAGAGCCAAGGCGTCTCCGATCAGTGCCCCCATAAGTGCACCTGTTGCACGATCCTGCAGGGTTGGGTTTATCATGGTCGATCCCTTTCTCTTAAGCGTTCGGCGCTTGGCTGGTCAAAAGAACCGAAAGCATCGACATGGTACCGCCGTCGAACCCTTCGACCGGGAAACTGACGTCGTCGGTTTGTTCCTGCAATCCGGCCAGATAAAGCAGAGGCAGGTAGTGTTCTGCGGTGGGAGCAGACAAATTCGCCATGTTCCCCGTCGCAAGATATTCAACCAATGCCGAAGAGTCTCCTGTTAACAGCTTACTACGATTCCACTCTTCGAAATCCAGCGCCCATCCGGGAGGATCGCTGGCAGGATTTCCCCAGTTGAACGCTCGAAGGTTGTGTACGACGTTGCCGCTGCCGACAATCAACACTCCATCCTTACGCAAATCCTGCAATCGCTGCCCCAATCGATAATGCTCTTCCGGCCCTTTTCTCAGATCGAGGCTGAGCTGGACCACCGGCACCTGGGCTTGCGGATAAATATGGCGCAGCACGCTCCAGGTCCCATGATCGAGCCCCCATTGCTGATCCAAATTGACTGAATCCGGGCGCAGCAGGTCAGCAACCTGTTCAGCAAGTTGGGGGTTGCCAGGAGCCGGATATTCGATCTGAAAAAGTTCGTCCGGGAAGCCATAGAAGTCGTGAATAGTTCTCGGTGGATGCATCACCGTAACGCTTGTTTCCGGAATGTACCAGTGAGCTGAGATTGCCAGGATGGCCCGCGGCCTAGGCAGTGCGTTGCCAAGTGCCGCCCAGCCAGAGGTGTACCGATTTTCACCGATGCTGTTCATCGGATTGCCGTGGCCAACAAACAAGACTGGCATCTTTGTCATGGTTTGGCTGGTCATAATCAGTCCCTTTTGGTCAGCTTATAACTATCCCTGACGGCAGCCGGATCCTCTGGTAGAATCCGGCCACCATTTTTTGTGCTTGAGCGACGCTTATTTACGAATGCCCTGGATTTCCAAGTTAATCGTCACTTCATCGCCAACAACGAAGCCACCGGTTTCCAGAGCCTTATTCCAGCTGAGACCGTAATCATGGCGGTTGATTACAGTACTGGCAGAGAACCCGGCGCGTAGGTTCCCCCAAGGGTCAGTATTCTCGCCACGGAAGCTCCCCTTTAAGGCCACCGCTTTGGTTGTCCCGCGAATGGTCAGGTCGCCATAAACCGTAATATTCTCTCCA
>CALZHQ010000166.1 GCA_945787295.1 uncultured Desulfuromonadales bacterium | reverse complement strand
CGCCCATCTGCGTTCATCCGCGGCAAAAAGTTTTTGACCCTTTCTTGGCCGCTGATATACGTGAGCTCTTCTAGCTGGAGGTGAGAGGCGGGAGGCGCGAAAAAGCTGTAGGTAAAGTCGATGCCATTTCCGCCCCAGCCATTTCCGCCCCAACCATTGTCACGCCAGAACATATACGCTAACATGATTGAACCATTCTTCAGACGGCGGCCTTATGACGCAGCAATCACTGGAAAAAAACCTGATCGAAGTTCTCTCAACCCACGATGCCGCGCAGATCTCCATTTTTGGTTCTCGGGCACGGGGCGATGCCCACAACAGCAGCGATCTCGATGTGCTGGTACGCTTCAACAGCAGCAAAAGCCTCCTGACGCTGGTTGCCATCGAACAGGAACTGGCTGAAAAACTGGGAATCAAGGTTGACCTGCTCACAGAAGCGGCCATCAGCCCCTACCTGTATGAGCGCATCCGCCCCGAGCTGAAAATTATTTATCAATGAGTGGCAAAGACGACAGCATTTACCTGCGCCACATCCTCGATGCAATCAACCAGATTGAAGAGTACCTCGCCAATTGTTCCGCTGAACAGTTCCTGTAGACCCGACTGCTGCAGGACGCTGTCATTCGGCAATTGGAAATCATCGGCGAAGCGACCAAACAACTTTCACTGATAACCCGCCAGAGTTCCCCGAATGTCCCCTGGAAACATATTGCCGGAATGCGCGACAAACTGATCCATCAGTATTTTGGCGTTGATCTTGAGGCCGTCTGGCTGACAGCCAGGGAAGACCTGACTCTGGTCAAATCAGAAGTAAGCCGGATGCTCGACTGAGCCCTCCCCTGGGATGCACTGCCAACCCGCATTCAACACAATTTAAGTTCCCCCAAATATTCTATCCACCCCTATCCGCAGCCAATTTGCTTTGCTGGTTATCCACTTGACTCAAGTCCCAGGCCAGAAGACCCAAGGCGACACCAGAGGGAGACTGCAAAGACTGTCTCACGCAGAGGCGCAGAGTTCGCGGAGGTTGAAGGCATAAAGAATTGAGCCCTTCTCTGCGTTCTCTGCGGCTCGAGTGAGCAAATGCGAACGGGCGTGAGACTTATTTCGCCTCTTCAAGCTTGCTTTAGAATTTACTGGAGTGAAGTAGAGGACCAAATTGAATAAAATATGTTCGCGGCGAAATGTTTATGTGTTTTCGTCTTGATATTCTCTTTTGGTTTGGGAAAGGGCTGTTTTAACGATGTCCCAGAGTTCATCCGATCACGCAATGAAAGGCTGGGAACTGATTGATACGACACCGATCCCAGGCCAAGGCACCGAGCTGCTACTCTACAAGCACAAGGAAGAGCTTTCCATTAGCATCCGTGACGGTTGTGTGTTGATGAGCACCTGGGCACATCAATCCGAAGATGCGCTGGCCGAATTGCCCTGTCGTAAAATCGTCACTCGCGATCAACCCCGCGTGCTGATCGGTGGCCTCGGCATGGGCTTTACCTTGGCCGCAACCCTTCGTTGTCTCGGCGACAATGCCGAAGTGGTGGTCGCCGAACTTGTGCCGGGGCTGGTGGACTGGAACCGAGGCGCCCTTGGCGAATACGCCGGAAATCCATTGCATGATCCGCGCACCCAGATTCGCCTCGGCGATGTCGCCAAGGTGCTACGCGAAAAACGGCAGGCCTACGACGCGATTCTGCTCGATGTTGATAACGGCCCCCATGCGATAACCCGCAAGAAGAATAGCTGGCTCTACACCACCGACGGCTTGACCGAAGCCTACCGCGCCCTGCGCCCGGCAGGGGTCCTCGCCATCTGGTCGGCCGGGCCGGACCGGGAATTCATGCAACGGCTGCAAAAGATCGGTTACAAGGTCAAGCAGGTGCGGGTGAGAGAGTACCAGAACGAAGGGGCTCTGCATGCAATCTGGCTGGCGGAAAGAGAGCCTTGATTGGTTGTTTGGACAAAGGACAAGCCTGCTATGCCATGACAGTCAATTGGGGCAACTGCTTCGAACAGCGTCTCTCTTTACTGAAGTTTTTTGCTGTTTTAAAATGGTTTCTTTGCTGATCGATTAATGCTGTGTTACTTTATTTGCCTTGAAACATTGATTCAATGGGGGGCGGACAAATAGTGGGGAAGATAAAGCAGACAATATAGGGCGTTTTCGGTCACAGGATCGAGGCGTCTTTTTTTGTTTGAGCCAAAAAATTGCTGGTCT
>CALZHQ010000165.1 GCA_945787295.1 uncultured Desulfuromonadales bacterium | reverse complement strand
CATTGATTATAAACTGCATATGGGTCGGCGAGGTGAGCGAGATGACGTGATAGCCGGCCTGGTACAGGGCCTTCTGCATATTGACCATCTTGGGTGAATGATAGGAGGCGCCGGTGCCGGCGATAACGAACACCAGCGGCGCCTTTTTTTTCTGATAGGTCAGCGAGCAGATCAGGCCTTTTTCATACCAGAAGACCTCGGGGACCTGCCGTTCCGGAAAGACTTGCAATTTAAAGGTCCTGGTCGGCACCCTGTCCGGCAGGTCCGCCTGAGAATAAGGCGGCAGCTCCATCACCGTTGCTTCAAGCGGGTTGACATATGGATAGAAGTACGGCTTGCCCACTGCCATTGCCAGGGCAGGCAGCCCGACCAGCATGAGTAATGCCAAGCCTATGATCCGGTGTCGCATGATTTCCTCCGCAGGTGATATCACAATGAGTCCGCTGCTCAGTTTTTCAGGAGTCAGTTTGACTAAGTCCGGATGCTGCCGTTTGAACAGATCGAAATTGGCAAAGACCTCTTTAACCATATGGTAGACAACTATTTCATCTGTATCCTTGCTGGTGAAAAGGATTGCCTTGACACCGAAGGTTGGAATCGGCTCCTGGTTGACAAGATTTGGATAGTAGTCAAGCCCGATCTCTGTTGCCACAAAATAGGAACCCACTGAGAGATAACGGTCGATCATCTCCCGGCCGGGTGAAACGATTACGATTTGGCGTTCACCCGAAGAGGCTTCTCTGATCGAAAGGTTGGGATGCCCCACCGTGTAAAAATAAGCATCTATTTTTCCTTTCCGAATGAGCTCTGACGACTTGTAATTAGGCTTTCTAGTCACCTTCAGGTCTTTTTCAGGGTCAAGGTTGAAGAACTTGAACTTGTCCATGGCCTGTTCGGCATCACTGGAACCAAGCTCGCCGATATTGACTCTTTTGCCTTTCAGGTCCCCAATAGTGTTGATTTCTGCATCGGCTGCAGTAATGATCGTGAAATCCTCGGTGTGGAGCCCAAGTACTGCCCGCAGGTTGGTTTGTGGTTTATCCTTCCACAAACGTTCACCGTGCCAGGCTGCGTACAATTTATTGGCCTGGGCAATGCCGAATTCAACTGAACCGTCGATAACATGTTCAATATTGGCAACGGAGCCTTCAGAAGCCTCTGTGATAAGACGCACACCATATTCCTTTCGTTTTTTGTTGTGCATCTTGGCAACGGCACTGCCCGCCGCATAGTAGACACCGGTGACGTTGCCGGTACCGATGGTCAGCATCGGTTCGTCAAAACAGGCTGCATTATCAGGTTGGAGAACTGCAAAAAATGCGATCAGTAAAACCAGCATGAGGTATCGACCAACGGATGTCATGGTTAAATCTCCTAATTTAATAAACAAAACTCACATGGGGTCTTTTAATTCTCCCTATTGCTCCCATTTATTTTTTCAACACTGATTATCGGTAGATTCAGTTCAGCAAGACCGTTCAATATCTATGTCATCTCTGACTGATCCATTGCCTTACCGATCATGCAGGTGACGATGGATTGGTCCGCTCTTTTTCGGTAGGAGATCTGCATTCCCGCAATGCACTCCGACCAGCTCTCTTCCAGGTATCCTTCGACTTCGATGCGATAATAGGTCGCCGCCCAAGGACGTAAATGTTCTTTTCCGGTGTTATTATTCATGAATCAGCCCCTTGCTGGGGTATAGAGTGCCAAGCGTTTGGTGTCAGTTTTACGGATTGTATTTGTTCTGGAGGACTGGGACATGCACCAAAATGGCGTAAAAATGGCGGGGAAATGCCGAGTTTGAATAGTTTCTGGACAGGTTTACGGGTGTGGCGTGGGAGAACGTGCTTAGGTTGAGACTTGGCGATAGTTCGCTGTTAAACTTAAAGCATGAGTTTAGCTAGTTCCCTTCATCAGCCAGCCGAACATCAACATTCCGACCGCGGCAACCCAGCTGCCGGCCACTCGCACCACAATCCTCAACCAGTCAGCGCGAATGGTAAGGACCAGGGCTGAAAGTAGCAGGGTAATGACCAAAACCGTGGCGGCGATCCCTAGCAGGGACATCAGTCCGGCGCCGATGACTGCCAGTGCGGATCCATTAAGCAGGCCGTGGACCAGGCCGAATAGGCCGGTCAGCGCTGCCACCGCCGACTGCGGAAGGTTCAGGTCGCACGCGACCAGGACACCAAGAAGGACAAAAGAACCCACGCCCAGCCATGGCAGCGAGACGACAATCGGCAGCGCGAGACCGACCAGTCCGGCACACAGCCAAACCACAGGCAGTAGCAGAACCGGTCCGCGCAAACCGGCCAGTAGAGCTGCCGCCACCAGACCGAGCAAGTCACCAGGCGAAAGCAGCAGATGCAGGACTCCGTCATAAAAAGGGCCTAGACCGGAGTTGACCAGATGGGCCATGGCCGCTGAAGGCACAGCAAAAAATATGACCGCAACGGCGACTGCGGTTCCGACGCACTTCATGTTAGTGCTCCCCACAAGAAGAACAGTCCGCCAGCCATCACCAGTGAGCCGGCGCCACGCACAGCCAGACGACCGAATTGCCAGCGATGCACTAGCCCCATACCGATACCGAGACCATGTAGAACCCCGGTACAGAGGACAAACCCCAGACTGTAGAGCATGGCGTTCTGGCCGGCTTCAAGTTCGGTTCCATGGGCATGGCCGTGGAAAATGGCGAAGAAGGCGACAATCAGTAGTGAGCCGAACAGCGGCGGGCGCGTTTCGCCGAGGATCAAAGCTCCGAGCACCACGCCGGAGACGGCGATGCCGACCTCGATGCCGGGCACTGGCATACCCATCAGGCCGAGCATGCCACCAAAAGCCATCATCATCGGGAAAGCCACCGGTAGCAGCCAGACGGAAGGACGACCCAACTGTGCCCCCCACAAACCGACGGCGATCATGGCGATAACGTGGTCAAGCCCTGACACCGGGTGCGACAAACCACTCAGGAAACCGCCGGCTTGACCTGATTCAACATGTGCCCAGGCCGGATCAGTCCACAACAGAAAGAACACTGCCATCAACATGACAGCCGATTTTGTCCTGGCTGCGACAGCCATATACTTTTTCATGGCATCACCTCATTCATCAAGGGACCGAAAACACCATCAAAGTGCGTTGAATCGTCCAGAAAGCCCCCAGCGAGCCGATCACATAGCCGGGAGCATATTCCAGCCACGCCGGGCAGCGGAACTCCAGCACCTTAAGCGATCGACAGAACTGCAGAATCAGCACGACGAAGACCACCTGCCCCAGCTCCACGCCCAGGTTGAACATCAGAAGTGCCAGCGGGATTTCGGCGCTGGGCATGCCCACCGTAGAGAGGCCGGTGGCGAAGCCGAAGCCATGCAGTAAACCGAAGCCGAAAGCGACCACCCAAGGATGCCGGATGGTGAAGCTTGTCTGGCCGCGCCACACCCGGACGATCTCCGGGCCGAGGAACAAAATGGAGAGTGCGATCGCCGCATTCAGTGGAGGCGCGGGAACATTTGCATAGCCGAGGGTGGCAATGGCAAGGGTAATACTGTGGGCCACAGTAAAGGCGGTAATGGTCTTGACCAGTGTGTATCGGCCACTAACAATGATCAGCAGTCCGAGCACGAACAGCAGATGGTCAATGCCCATCAAAATATGATGCAGACCCAAGGTCAGATATTCGCCGGACGAGACATACCAGGGCCGTTCACCGCGCAGTTCCGTATAGGGTTGAGGCGGCCGCACGACCAGGGTCGATTCGCTGCCGTCCAGCCGCGAGATCCGGACAAACACATCGGTGATCGTTTCTTCCAAGCCGGGGAAGCGGATAATACTGCCGTTGATCGAATCACCCGGCACCTCAACCACTCGCTGGTACAATGCGGAATCGGGCAGTTGCCTGACGGTCGGTTCTCCCACTGTTTTCCACTCCTCGGGGAGCTGCAGTTTTGCAGGGTGGGGTTTGCCGTAGTAGATGGGAGCCCGCCAGATGACCTCGTAGCGGCTGGAGTTCAGTTGCCGCACCTCCAGCAGACCGGGCTGTGATTCATGGGCACGTGATTCTCCGACAAACCCGGAGCAGAGGACCAGCAAGAAGGCTGTAACATATAAATGTATCTCCTCATTGCCCGGCCTCCTGCGGCAGAGTCGCGGCTACAGCCTCTCCAGCTTTCCCTGTCGCGTCCTGAGGGACAACAACGATCTCATACCGCTTGCGCAAGCTTTGATAGGCAATATCTTTGAGTTCCTTGCGACGCTCGGCCGTGTATTCACGCTCCACCTGGTCGCGCACTTCGGAAAGCTCGGGCAGACGGCCTTCGACGCGTTCACTCACCTTCACAAGGTGAACCCCTAGCCGTGAATAGAGCGGTCCGGTCCAGCCTCCCGGCGTTTGTTTGACCACATCATCGGCAAATTCTTTGCCAAACGATCGCGCGATCTCAGTTTGCGACGCCAGCCTGTACTCGTATTGCAACATGGTCGGATCACCGACCGATTCCGGCGCTGCACCATGATTTAAGCTAACCAGCATATTCAGGGCAACGGTTTCAAAATCCGGGTGT
>CALZHQ010000164.1 GCA_945787295.1 uncultured Desulfuromonadales bacterium | reverse complement strand
TCCAGGATATCGGCATCCTCGAAGCGGGAGCGATACTCTTCCATATCGACCTTGATCTGTTCCATGTGACTGAGCGCAACTTCCAGCCGGCGACCGACGTTGCCCTTGAGGCTGCGTTGACTCCGGACCTGGTTGGCCGCATCTTCCAGTGGATCGATCAGGCCCTCGACTCCGGCCGGGTTATTCGCCCGCAACTCTTCTTCCAGCGATGTCACCAGGGCGAAGATATCGACGGCGCCGGCATCGGTGGTGCCGTCATTGTCGAAATCGCCCAGCATCAGGCCGTTGCCGGTCAGGTTCACCTCGATCAGCTCGTTCGGGGCGATTTCAAACTCGACGGAGCCGTTATCGCCATTGTAATTCACCGGGTTCGGCTCGGTGGCCGGGTAGTTCGGATTCAGAGCGAACGGCCTGGTCTTTTCGGAAAAACCGGAAAACAGGTACTTGCCGTCGATCTGGGCATTCCCGGCATCGATCAGGGCTTCCCGCAACTGGTTGACTTCATCTGCATAGGTTTCCATATCGGTCGCGGTCAAGGAACCGTTCACCGTCGCGATACTGATTTCCTTGATCCGCACCAGGGTATTTTCCATGCTGTCCAGGTAGCCGTCCATGTTTCCATGCTGTCCAGGTAACCGTCCATGTTGTCGGTTCGGTCCAGGCCCGATTCGATGGTTTCGATATATCGGTCGGAGGCCTGAATCTGGGTTCTGGCACTCAGCACCGGGCTGATTGCGGTCGGATCATCGGAAGGACGATTCAACTTCTTGCCGGTCGCGGCCTGCAACTGCAGCGTTGCCAGCCGGTCGCTGGTGCGATCCAGAAAAGACTGCAGGCTGCGGTACGTGGTGGTTTGTGTCGCTCTCATCAGTTACCTACCTTTTCAGGGACAGCAAAGTGCCCATCATCTCGTCGACAGTGGCCAGAAACTTGGCCGAGGCTTCAAAGCCCTTCTGGTACTTCAGCAGGTTGATCATTTCATCTTCCAAAGAGACGCCATCGATCCCGTCGCGCAGGTTCTGCAGCTGGATCAGGCTGTCTTCGGCGCCCTGGATGGCCTGCCGATTACGATTGGCCTCGACACCGACGATGGAGGCAATCTTGCCATAGTAAGAAACGAAGGTATCATTGCCCAGGGTCTGCTGCTGTTCCAGTTGCAGAACGGACAGGGCGTTGGTGTTATCGCCGGGGGCGCTGGTCGTACCGGCTGCGATCTGGTTCGTTGCCGTGAGATTGATGCTCAACGAGGATGCGGTCCCGGTAACGGCCGCCGGCGGGGTAAAGAAGTTTCGCCCGCCAATGCCGTCGAATCCGGTGCCGGCCTGGTGCAGGGTGTTGACCTCGGTCGCGAAGGTGTAGGCCAGTTGATCGAGACGGTTAACCACGTCGGGAATCAGCACGTCACGCACTTCATACAGGCCGCGGAACTCGCCACCCAGAGCGGTGCGATCCAGATCGATCGTGGTGCTGCCGAAATTCAGTCGCAGCTGGGTATCGTTGCCAGAGGTATAACCTTCGAGGTGGGTGACCGAAGTACCTTCAACCAGCGGCATCCCGTTCGGCAGGGTCACCGACGCGTTGCCATTGCCGGTCTCGAAGGTGGACACGCCGAGCATGCCGGAGAGTTCTTTGAGCAGCAGGTCACGCCGGTCACGGTCTGAATTGGCATCCTGACCGATGGTTTCCAGGGCGGATATCCGGTTATTGAGTTGTGCAACCTCATCGAGACGCAGGTTAACGCCGTCGATCTGCGACGCCAGACTGGTGTTGATATTCTTGCGTACCTGCTGGGTTTCATCATAGACATTGCGGAAGGCGTTGGAGATCAGTTCGCCGCGCTGCAGCACCATCTGCCGCTCCACCTCGCCGCCGGGGTTAGTGGACAGCTGGCGCCAGCTGTCAAAAAACTGGTCGAACTCATCCGACAGGCTGCCGTCGCCGATACCGATAGTCCGCTCGATTTCAGCCAGCGGATTGGACATGCTGCTTTCCAGGCCGACATCGCCCGACTTGTCCTTGATCTGGCCATCGAGAAAAACATCGTGCGAACGCTCAACCGAGCCGACCGTAACCCCGGTGCCGATAAAAAAATCACCGAAATTCAAGGCCGGGTAGGGAGTCAGGTTCGGAGCTTGCCGTGAATAGCCATCGGTATTGACGTTGGCGATATTCAGACCGGTGATCTCGATCGCCTTCTGGTTGGTCTGTAGAGAGGATCTGCCCGAATTCAGTGCTGCATTGAGTCCGCCGCCCATCGGTTACACCTTCCCTGACAGCAGCCGACCGCCCTGGCTCAAAGCCTGGGACTGTCCACCACCGCCATAAACTTCCGGCATTGCTGCCTTGCCGAAAAAGCCCATCATGTCACGGACCCAGTTGAGCCCGGTCCAGAGCAGAAAAGCGTTGCGACGATTCTCCTGATCGATGGTCCGCAGCAGCTCATCCAGCCCTTCGACCTCTTCGGGCTGAGGGTTTAAAGTTGCCAGCAGGGCGTCCTTGGCCTGGGTCGCTTTCTGCAATCCCTCCATATCGAGAGCCTTGGCGGCTTCCCGCTCTTCAAGCAGCAACGCCAATAGAGTTTCAAGCTGGCTACGCAGATCGACGCCGGTCATCTCAACTATCCTTGAGGATGAAGGGCAGCAGGCTGGAGGCAACCTTCTCCAGGTCGGGCTTATAGGTCCCGCTCTCTATCTGGGCCTTCAACGCCTGCAGCTTGTCCGCTCGGGCAGCTTCCTGGGTCGCACCGGCGGCCTGGCTTTTGCTGGCGTGCTGCAGTGCGCTGGAAAAATCGACGCGATCGGACTTTCCGGTTTCGCCTGATTTTTTGGCGACACCAGCGTTACCGGTGCGGTTGATATTCCCGAGCGGGCCGAACCCCTTGCCACTGTTGATTTTATCGACCATGATATACTCCTTACCTATTCCCCTGATTGATCAGATTGAAGCGCAAAAG
>CALZHQ010000163.1 GCA_945787295.1 uncultured Desulfuromonadales bacterium | reverse complement strand
AGAAAGACGTTGCGAGCGTCGAGATGGTGAAATGGGCTGGCTTGGAGCGTCCTTGGGAGGCCGTGCTGGAGGCGCGATGGCGTGGCGATGGAGGAAAGGACGAGAATCGGGCTCGGTCGGCGCGCGGGTCTGCCCGAAGTCGAAGGTTCGACGCGGGATCGGTACGGTCGATCGTGTCGGTCAGTGACATTCCTCATGAAGTATCCCACGGGTCGAGGGAACGCTTTTCGCTACGATCGGCTTGAGACAGCGCGACGTAATCAGTGGGCACGGCGGGAAGCAGCTGGTGACGCAGCGTGCCGCCGCAGCGGGGACACCGTGTCACGTCGATGTCGCAAAGCACACGTAACCAATCAGCGACCGTTTGGGGTGAGTCGACGTCGCTCGTATGTGGATGCATACCCAGCAGTTCACGACACCTCGCCACGCACTCCTTCTTGATGCAGTTGGCCAAGAATCCGTAGTGGCGGATCCGCATGAATCCACTCGGCAGAATGTGCAGCAGAAAACGATCCATGAACTCTTCCGCGTTGAGGGTCGCCGTCTTGCGTCGGTCCCCGTCACGCCGATCGCGGTAGGAAAAACGCACTTGACCGTGATCGCACGACAAGATGCGGTGGTTCGATATGGCCACACGGTGCGTGTAACGGCCCAAGTAGTCCAGCATCTTCCGCGGCCCAGAAAATGGTTCTTTCGAGTACACCACCCACGGCTTCTTGTAGAGCCGACGAAGCCATCGTTTCTGACTTGACCGGCACGTAAACTCGACAGACGCCGGGGGCAAGTCGAGTTCGTTTTGCTGAAGTAACTTCCTCAGTCCATCGAGGTACTTGCCGCGAAATATCTTGCTCAAGACGCGGATCGGAAAGAGGAATTGGCTTCCCCCGGCGATCCAGCGAGATCGGTCCGGGGCCAGGGCTCCGGAGGCAATCAGACAATGGACGTGAAAGTGGGCTTGCAGCACCTGGTCCCAGGTGTGAAGCACCATGGTGAATCCCATCTTCCCCCCGAGCTCGTTGCGACCGAGTTCCTGTAGCGTGTGAGCGGCCGCTCGAAACAACAGGCCAAGCAAGGCACGCTGATTGCGGTCGCTCCATAGGATCAGGCGGTTGAGCTCATGGGGTAATGTAAAAACGTTGTGAAAATAGGGCACCGGCAGGAGCTCTTGCTGGCGTGCGGCAACCCAGGCGGCTTTCACCAGCGATTGGCACTTGGGGCAATGGCGGTTGCGGCAACTGTGGAAATGGTAGTGCTCGTAGCCACACTGCGGACACCAGTCGCGGTGACCTCCCAGGGCGGCCGTACGACAGCTGACGATGGCACGCACGGCTTTGTGTCGGTTGGGAGTGAGCCGGTGCGTGCGTAGGTACGCTGGGCCATAACGCCTGAAGATGTCTCCCAGTTCCACTTGCCGGGCCACCGCTGATGCCGGGTCATGCAACGCGACGACGGACATGGTGGTCTACTCCTGAGTGTCTTGGGGCTGCGGCATACGAAGAAGTTCCAGCGGGCTTTGCACGTGGCCCAAGTGTTTCTGGGTCACATGCAGGTATCTGGCGGTCGTAGCCAAACTGGCGTGCCCCAGCAGTCGCTGGATGGTCGGCAAGTCGACTCCCGCCTCCATCAGGTGCGTGGCAAAAGAATGACGCAACGAATGGATTCCATGGCCGTGGTTCACCTTGGCTCGATGCTTGAGTATCGTGAAGACTTTCTGCGCGGTTTTGGCGGGTAAGTGCGAGGTGCCGTCACGGTTAAGAAACAGCCATGGTCGGGGACGATATTGCATCCAGTAAGCTCGTAGTTCTTGCAGCAATCGTGGCGAGAGGAGCGTATACCGATCCTTGCGTCCCTTGCCCTGGTTGACGCGAACGAGCATACGGTCCGAGTGAATATCCTCCACGCGAAGGTGTACCAGCTCCGATACCCTCACGCCGGTGGCATAAGTGGTCATGATGAGGATGCGGTGTTTCGGAAGGCGAGCCGCTTGGAACAGGCGACCAATTTCTTGTCGGCTGAGCGGTTCGGGCAGGCGGCTGGCACGTTTGGCCGGCACGCGCAGATTGACGTTTTCGCGGCCGAGCACGTGATGGAAGAAGAATCGAATGCCGGCCAGCTTCTGATTACAGGTGCCGAAAGCGAGCTTGCGTTGGGTGATCACATGATGGAGAAAATCACGCACTTGTTCGATGGTGATCTGGTCGGGCGACTGTCGGGTGTAGCGTGCCAGCTCGGCGACCGCCCTGACATAAGCCTTGACCGTGTTGGGGGACTTGCGTTTCAGCTCCAATTCGCGAATCATCTGTTGACGCAGGGGAGTCATGAGACGGTCTCCAGATTGAGGAAGAAGTTGAAA
>CALZHQ010000162.1 GCA_945787295.1 uncultured Desulfuromonadales bacterium | reverse complement strand
TGCAGAAACGGCTTTTTGACTTAATGAGAGAATGGGTATCCATCGCATTGATAAAAGATAAAGGGGGTTCCATGGAGATCGCTAAAGGTTTTTTTATAGCGTTAGTATGTTTTTTCCTGCTGTTTGTTTCAGCTGTTCCGAAAGATTCTCTAGCCGCATGTCCCGATGCCGCGCAAATCGTTGGGAGTGTGGGACCCTATACCTCTCCCACCATCCAGGGCGCATATGATTATGCCAGTGGGACTTTGGGGCTGACTGATTTTACGCTTCGGTTGGCTGGCGGGATTTATACAGAAGACTTGTTTCTCGATGGTGGCTCGGTTGTGCTCGATGGTGGCTATGACTGTTCTTTTACGGCCAAGAACACGGCGATGGAGACTGTGACAGCCATTTTCGGTACCGTTTTCTTCTCTAGCGGCGCCGCCAATATTGCCGGTGACGTTGCCATTGTATCAACTGATAGATGTGATTTTGACCTCGATCTTGACGGCTTTACTCGCGGCTCTTGCTTTAACAGCTATGATGATTGCGACGATAATAATATTAACATCAATCCTGGCGCTGACGAGATCTGTGACGGTATCGATAATAACTGTGACGGACTCATTGATGAAAACGCTTTCCCGCCTGACGCCGATGGTGATGGGTATTACGGCTCCGGTTGCGGTTCGGTCGGCGAAGACTGTAATGATCAGGATCCCAACATTAACCCCGGCATGCTCGATACTCCTTACGATGGAATCGACCAGGATTGTAGCGGCGAAGACCTGAGATTCGATGATGTCGTTTGCGTGGAATGTCATTTCAACCCTTCAGGTTATGCCGCTCAGCATGATCTGACGACTGCACCTGACATGACCTGTGCCGGCTGCCACGCTCCGTTTGTCAGTAATATTGCCTCCGGACATTTTGGTTGGACGGTGCTGAGCGATGGCAACGGTATGACCGCAGGTACGGACATCATCTGCGAATCCTGTCACGATCAAAATGATGGCGTCCTGCATACCTGGGGAACCCAGACGGTCTGGCCGAAAGTTGTTGCTGTGCGGCCGGTCATCAGCTGCGACACCTGCCACGAAAACCGTGCGGCAGGGCATGAGACTGCTGCAGCGCATGATAACAGGGTTATTCTTGCCGAGTGCGGCAACTGTCACACCAGCGATACGACGACTATTGGGCCTAGTGCCACCGGCACCCTGGTCAGCGCGGACGATGTTGATATCCTGCATCGCTCCGATTGTGACCTCTGTCACGATTATGCCGGGACTAAGCTGAATACAAATACAGTTCGCGATGTTATCGCCCTAGGGGTGGGAGGTACGCCTGTTAACTGTACTGCTTGCCATGTAGATAAAGCCACTAACCATAGTGACTTCGTTCACCCGATTTCCGTCGGGCCGAACGATCTTTCATACAATCCACCGGGGATTCTTTGTGGCAGCTGTCATAGAGCATCGAATTGGGCCGAGATTGAAGGTGTTGTGCACAATGTTGACACCAATGGAGTCGGTTCCTGCGCGACCTGCCACAACAGTACTCGCCCGGACGTAATTAGCACCATCACGCTGGCACCTAACCCGACCCACTGCCTTAACTGCCATGCGGACAAGTCTCTGACTGTGCACGGCATGGTTGATCACGAGGCGCTCGGCTATGTGACCGGTGGTGCGACCTATTGTCTTAACTGCCATGATGGCGTCGAGGCGGTGGCGGTAACTCACAGGTTTGATTGTTTGCTCTGCCACACCAGCGTGCCGGACCTGAAGCCAGGACTGCCGACTTACGATGGTGTGAACCCGATCATCTGTACTGACTGTCACACCAGTACTTGGGATGGTATCCATGAGTTAAATCCGCCCAGCCACAACACGCTGGTGCAGATCGATACGACCAGCTGCGGCAACTGCCACACAAATCCGCCGCCGTTGGTTGATGCGAACGATCCGAGAGTTCACAATGCCTGCTCCAGTTGCCATGACGCCATTGGTGGTCTGGTCACCACGAACGGCACCAATAACCAGGATTTCGTTACTGGCGGAAACTGTACGACCTGCCACACCGGAACCTGGGAAGTGATTCACCCGGTTGCTCCGCAGTCTCATTCGGACTGTACCTACTGTCACGATGCTGCGACTGGCGCCATTCTGATCTTGGGTCAGTAGGGGCTGAGCGAAGGCCGGTACTGGCCTGTCTGCAGCGAATTTGCTTTACGCGCATTATTTCCCCCGAGCTGATATTTCTGGCTCGGGGGGTTTTTCTGAGTGCTCAGGTTTCATAGTGGCTGCAATCGTGATCGATCCCTAGAGAGGCAAGGCTCGGATTGCGGTCTGCGTGCACATTGATTGTGGAAGTATGATTGAGTTGAACGCCGGGCGCCAACGTGGGTGCAATTCTTCTGGCCAGCTTTGTTTTGC
>CALZHQ010000161.1 GCA_945787295.1 uncultured Desulfuromonadales bacterium | reverse complement strand
CCATCTGATTTTCCTCCTTGATAAGTTTTTCACGCCCTTAATCTGACGTATGACAAATGAGCACTAAGAGTTTGCGGTTTCCCGCTGACGATAAAAATCTGCCCGATACTCGATGAAACTCCTAGCTTCGAGGGCCTGTCGCGCACCGGCCATGAGTAGTTGATAATAGTAAAGATTGTGATGCGTGTTAAGTACCGAGGCCAGGATTTCTCCACTCATATACAGGTGCCGCAAATAAGCCCGGCTGTAGTTGCGACAGACATAGCACTGACACTGCGGATCGATCGGTTCAGCATCTTCACGATAGCGCGCCTGCTTGATGCTGATTTTACCAAAGCTGGTAAACAGCACGCCGTTTCGCGCGTTGCGGGTCGGCATTACGCAGTCGAACATATCACAACCGCGGGCAATCCCCTCGAGCAGATTTTCCGGCGTTCCCACTCCCATCACATAGCGAGGATGATCCTCTGGCAGCAGCGGCAGGCTATGCTCCATCATATCGTACATCAGCGAGGTCTCTTCCCCGACCGACAAGCCCCCCAGCGCATAACCTTCAAAGCCGATCTCCAGCAGCTGCTCAGCACTCTGCTGGCGCAGCCCCAAGTCCATTCCACCCTGCACGATACCGAACAGCGCTGCGCCAGAACCTGCCGGCAACACCTCTCGGCAACGTTTGGCCCAGCGTGCCGAGCGGTTGGTCGAATCGATAATGTACCTACGCTCGGCCGGGTGAGGGATACATTCATCGAACACCATGACAATATCGGAATCGAGCGCCAACTGGATTTCAATCGACAGTTCCGGGGTCAGCAGGTGCTTACTGCCATCAAGGTGCGATTGAAACGCGGCCCCTTCTTCGGTGATCTTCCGCATATTCCCCAGGCTGAAAACCTGAAAGCCGCCGCTGTCGGTCAGAATCGGCCGATCCCACTGCATGAACTTATGCAACCCACCCAGTTGTTGGATCAACTGGTGTCCGGGGCGCAGATAGAGGTGATAGGTGTTGCCGAGAATGACCTGTGCACCGATCTCCTTAAGCGCCTCGGGCAACATCCCCTTGACCGTGCCCTGGGTTCCGACCGGCATAAAAACCGGTGTTTCGATGACCCCACGCCGGGTACTGATCCGCCCACGCCGAGCTTGAGAGTGGGCATCTTTATGTAAAAGAGCATAGCTAAACTGAGACAAACGTACCTGCCTTAAAGGATCAACATACAGTCGCCGTAACTGAAAAACCGTAACCGCTCCTCAACCGCCCGTTGATAAGCCGCAAGAATAAACTCCCGCCCGGCGAAGGCCGACACCAGCATCAGCAGCGTCGATTTGGGCAGGTGGAAATTGGTAATCAGTGCATCGACCAGTTTGAAATCATAGCCGGGGTAGATAAAGATTTCACTCTCTCCACTGCCGGCCCGTAAAATGCCATCAGTTGTCGTCGCAGTTTCCAGTGCGCGACTGCTGGTGGTACCCAGAGCAAACACCCGCCGACCCTGCTGCTTCGCCAGGTTGACAGCATCCGCGGTCTGCTGGGGAACGCTGAACAGCTCGGCATGCATGCGATGCTCGCGAATATCTTCAACCCGAACCGGCAGAAAAGTTCCCAAGCCGACATGCAGGGTCAGTGAATGGATCTGCACCCCTTTGTCACGCAACTGTTGGAGGATTTCCTGGGTAAAATGTAATCCCGCTGTCGGTGCCGCCACTGCGCCGCTTTCGCGGGCGAAAACCGTCTGGTAGCGGGAACGGTCTTCCTGCTCATCCGGCCGTTTGATATAGGGCGGCAAGGGCAGATGACCGATCTCTTCGATCCGCTCCAGAAAATCCCCTTTGCAGCTGAAACGTACCCGCCGGTAAGGAGGCTCGGCCTCCTCCAGCACTTCGGCACTGACCTCGTCTGCTAAGCGGACGATGGTTCCAGGCCGCAACGCCTTGGAGCTGCGGGTCATACACAGCCAGTCTTCCTGGGTGGCAGTAACGACCCGCCGAACCAGCAAGATTTCAACTTTCCCCCCCGACTCTTTGTGTCCAAGCAAGCGGGCGGGGATTACCCGGGTATCATTTACCACCAGCAGATCACCGGGCTTGAAATACTCAAGGATATCCGGGAAATTGCGTACGCTGACAGAACGGCTCTGCCGCTCCAGACACATCAGCCGCGAGCCCGCTCGTTGCGGGGCTGGTTGCTGGGCGATCAGTTCTTCCGGGAGTGTAAAATCGAAATCGTTTAGTTGCATTAAAACCTGTTCCAGACTGGACAAAACCAGCGACCTAGAAAATCATAGTTACTGGCCAAAGTCAATCGCTTTTCCCCCTACTGTAAGACGTTCGAGCAAGCAGAAAACAGCTATTTCATACAGCATCCGCAATTTCAAGAGAAACCATCAACATTCCCTACTGGCGCATAAATTGCAAATTTCTCATCCAACATAGACTTAACAAATATCGACAATTTTAATCCTGCGATCAAAA
>CALZHQ010000160.1 GCA_945787295.1 uncultured Desulfuromonadales bacterium | reverse complement strand
GCCGGTCGGCCCATGAGTATCAACGGTGCAATCAGCAGTGATGACGGGAGCCTCCACTGGCAGGATGAGGATGATGAAACCTTTTCCGCTGACCTGAGCTCGGCTGAACTGGACTGGCAGTGGCATGATCGCCTGCAGGGAACCCTGGACCTGCAGCTTCGTGAACGTGGTGGGATCGAGGCGGCGTTCGACCTGCCGCTGCCTGCATCCCTGCCGCTAGCCTTTGCTCCGATGGGTGGGGTGGCAACCGATCTGCAGGCAAGCTTGCACGAACTTGGTCTCCTGGCGGTTATCTTTCCTGAGCGGATTCAGGAAAGCCATGGCCAGCTCAAACTCGATCTGAAGCTGGATGGCGTCTGGCAGCAGCCGAACCTGAGTGGCGATTTTTATCTGCTGGATGCCGGCGGCTATCTGCCGACTGTCGGGGTGCAGTTGAAAAAGGTCGAACTTCATGGCCTATTGGTGAAAAACCGGCTTCAGTTAAAAACCTTGCAACTCAACAGCGGAGAGGGGCTTTTGACCGGTCGTGGTGAGCTTGAGCTAGAGAATTGGCAACCGATGTCCTACCGGTTGGAGCTTAAAGGAGAGCAGTTTCAGTTGCTGAACCTGCCGGAATTTCAGGCGCGTATTAATCCCGATTTGTTGATTGAGGGCAGCAAGGAAAATATTCGCATACGCGGCCAGGTAGAGTTTCCCGATGTCTTAATCCGCGGCAAGCAAAAATCGGTTCAGGCAACCAACAGCCCCGACCTTATCGTCATCGATCGGGAGGTTCCGCCAGCGCGGCAGTTGAAGTTGCAGCACGATATCGATCTGCAGTTGATTCTTGGCAATAGAGTGTTGCTTAACACTGCCGGGATTGATGCTCGCCTGGAGGGGCGAGTACGACTGCAGTCTGATAATCGGCAAAACCTGGTCGCCAGCGGCGAGATCCAGATCGCCAAGGGGAAATATTCCAGCTATGGTGTGAGTCTCGATATCAATCGAGGGGCGCTCTATTTTACCGGCGGTCCACTCGATCAGCCGGCGCTCGATATCCTGGCGCTGCGGAAATCGGGCGAGGTGCAGGCCGGGGTGAAAGTCAGTGGCACCCCGAAGGCTCCGGTGGTGCAACTCTATTCGGAGCCGAGCATGGCAGAAACCGATATCCTGTCCTACACCGTGCTCGGCCGCCCGATCGGTGCCGACAGCAGTGACTCGGGGTTATTGCTGACTGCCGCCGGAGCCTTATTGTCGCAGGGGGAGTCGGCGGTCTTGCAGGAAAAATTGAAGGGGCGCCTGGGGTTGGATGTCCTCGACATCAGTGCCGGTGACGGCGATGTTAACTCTTCGATCATTACGACCGGAAAATATTTGAGCCCCGACCTCTATATCAGCCTGGGGTATTCGCTGTTTACCAACAGTAATGAAATGAAGGTTCGCTACACCCTCACGCCGGACTGGGAGGTCGAATCGAGCATCGGCGTTGAAAGTGGCATCGATATGTATTATCGGATTGAAATTGACTGACGATCTTTATGGCAAGCCGTAACCTGTTTTTCGATTTTCCGTATCAAATATCTGCGACGTCCAGATAATTATTCCTTAAACCCCTTTTTTATCTTGAGTATGGGAACATTCTGTTCAACCTGTTGTTTACCAGGCGTTTGAGATATTCATCCTTGTCAAACTTGAATTCCTGCGTTGTGGCTTCACCACTGCTGTGTGGTTCTGCTGATTGCACCGGTAGGGTTCTGCTGACTGCAAGTCCCTTTCTTTCGTCCAGCATATCAAGCCATTCAGCCATTTCCTTTTTGTACTGCTCGTAGTCCAAGTCCAAATGTTTGATAAGCTTTTCCAGACTTTCCGTCAGGACTACGATTTTGACATTCAGGGTGTCACACAGGTTGTTGTTTTTGATGGTGTATTTAAAGACAGAGTCGGTCTGCTTGTCCTTTATGTATTTAGTACAGGCGGTGATCTCCATAAGCGGCATATTGTGGAGATTGATCAGCAAGACATGATGGCCTTGGAATCTCCTGACCAGGGGAACCATCGATTTGAGCAATATTTTTTTGATCAAAGAGATATCCACTTAAGCCCCTTTTGTTAGCTCAAACCGTAAGCTTTCTTTGCTCTGTTCATTACTGAAATTAATTCAGATTTGTCAGTTTGTGTTCTGCCGAACTGGTCGATGAATTCTCCCCACGAGGTCACGGTCAGGGTGTAAACGGATTGCTTGTCGCGCTCGTATTTACAGGCAATAACTGCGCTGAATTGATTGAAGTAACCATAAACAAGTTCAGGGATCTGCTTTAGAATGGCCGGCAGCTCTTTCAAATAGACAAGTTGCTCTCTTGCCCCCGTCTCCTGTCGAATACTGATCGTAAAGTCGATACCGTTTTTCGCTGTGCTCTGGATGTAGTCACCGAGCAACCCGCGAAAGCCGTTTTCATTGAAATCCATGCCGAGCATGAAGAAGTCTTTATGCTGTTTGTAGGAGTGCTTTTGCATT
>CALZHQ010000159.1 GCA_945787295.1 uncultured Desulfuromonadales bacterium | reverse complement strand
CCTACAGCTACGTCAAGGAACAAAATCGAAGAGCAGCGCAGTAGCTGCGATTCATCTGACGCCCTCCTATTGAACTGATTCGCGCATATAAATCAGTCGTTCATTCCCCTTAAATATGCCAAATGTCGCTTTCGCTGAGGGATCAACCCCACTAGGCCGGAGCCACTCAAGGCTCAACCCCGTTGCCGAGCTTAGGTCGAGAGTGAAATCGACACTGCCATGATGATTCACCCCTGGTGCAGATAAGATCATTCCCGTACCAATGCCAGCACTGATGACACCATTACCTGCAGGAGCTGTATCGCCGACTGCCAAAGGAGCCTGCCAGTTTGAGAGGTTTAGATTCGCTGAATCATAAGGGGTACAACCATCGAGATTATTCGTCACAAAACCGGTACCATTGAAGAACTCGGCGTTCAACGTCAATGTTAATGGCAGTGTTTCCGGCCCATACGCATTCTGTAGCAGCAATTGGCCATAACGAATTTCGAGCGGAGTGGGGCTGAAATAGCGAGACAGGTCGTTGGCGGCGACCCCGTCTCTGTCAACGATTGATGCAATCTCCAGCTGGATATCAGTATTAGTAATTGGTGCCACCAGCGCGTTTGCGTCACGTGTATAGGTGAACTGATCAGCACCCAATGTAAAATTCAGCGTGCCATCATCATTCGCAACTAGGCTGCTGGCTGCTGGCGCCCAGGTCAAAGCGAGCGGTGTCACCGCATCGGCCCCTAAATTCGAAGAATCCGCCGTCACCGCTGGCATGCTGATCTGAGTTGTCGGATCTGTCAATTTCACGAAATCATCTCGGTAATTGACTGTTGTATTTCCAGCGAAGTCTGTAGCTGTGATCGTCATTATCGGTAAGTCGAGGGGATCGTAGCTGAAGCCCTGCCCGCTGTAGGTAAAGCCGGTGCAGGCGTTCTCTAAGGCGCCGTTCGCAGTAATCGTGGTTATAAAATGATCTGGGGTGAAGCGGCCGATATTGGCTGAAGTGGCTGCCGGCAAGGCGCTACCGAAATAGTTCGGCGGGCTTGCGGTAAAGGTAAAAACGCCGACCTCGGTGACGCTCTGGTTGATAATCACATGTTCACCGTTATCGGCATCGACCAAGTCAACTGTGCTGACAACGATACTCCCATCTGCAGAACCAGCACTGCTGGGAGCAACCCGGCTATGGCTGATCGGGATCCCATTCTGCTCATAATTCAACGTGATTGCATTACCGGTGCAAAAGTCGATGTCCCCAGGGGCTTCCCAGCAGACCGCCTTTACTTTTAGGCTGAAGCTTTCATCCACCTTCTTGAACGCTGAGCATGATCCGTCACCCGAAACACAGGCAGCATTCGCGTCATCAGAATAGACGCAGAGTCCGACCGGCCGGGCAACAAAGCTGTCGTTGCCAAGCATCACTAAGCCCGACTCTTCGACACCGATACCGTCATAGCGGGCATCAAGCTGAACTTGCCCGGCATCAGGGTAATTAACGGTGAAGCTGGCGGTCGCTGCGGCATCAAAATTCAGAGCAATTCCGGTTCCCGGACTGCCGGTCACGACGTTAGTTCCACTGAGACTGACCTGCTGTGCTCCGGCAACCGGGTTCGTGTAGTTACTCCAGAAATTAACTGTCTTGTTACTATTGGCAAAACCGCCGCTCGCGATGCAGGACTGTGAAGTGTCATCCATACGTACAGCCTGGATCGAAACGGCTGCAGAGGTCTGACAGGAGGTCAGATCCGGAACATCGAAGAGGAATCCGGACTCATAAAATTGCAGATCGCAGCTACCTGGGCTGCCGCCAATATAGCAGGTGGTACCGTTGGTTGGGTTCGGAGTAGGGCCGCTGATCCCGAGAGACAGGGTTGCCGGTGTATTTTGACGAAGTTGAAGTGTCGTATTGCCGGTACTGAAGCTGTAAGTATCTCCGGAAATCCACACCGGCGGGTTACCCGTACCCGGGGTCATTGTGACGGTTACAGGACAAAGGTACTCGCTGCTGCATGCTGCATCAGCACAGGCCCGTATAACGACATCTGACTGCTGACAGGTCAATCCGACACCGGAGTGCTCAATTCGGATATGATCAAGTGTCCCACCATCCGTAATCGTTCCGATGGCGAAGTGATTAACAATCACCACCGGATAAGTCACGCCGGAAGGGTTTAAAATCCGGACCCAGTAATCGATCCCTGACCCACCACTACACCCCCCGCCGCTCCCCAGAGTATTGACATCAAAGGTTGCCGAAGCAGAGTTAGCCGGTATCGTTAAGGTCCCAGAGGTAGCAGTGAAATCGACACCCGCTAAGGCTGTGTCTTCGATAGTTTCATATTCGATTGCAATACTATACGGCTTGGTCGTTGGATTGCCATTCTCATCATAAACGGAAAGAGTGAAGGTCGCGGTATCCCCCCGACTGACACTGACATTTTCAATATCGACCCGGGCGATCGGATTCCCATCCGGGCCGGTCGTATCGTCATTGGTTGCCTCTTCAGT
>CALZHQ010000158.1 GCA_945787295.1 uncultured Desulfuromonadales bacterium | reverse complement strand
CCTCCGCCGATCTGGATGTCGGTGCAAATTGCTAAAAAGAAGAATAGATCATGTTAACTCCAAATATTGTTATTTTGAATCAGGTTACTCATTACTTGGTGGAGTATCCCAAAAATAAGTGCGATGTCCGAAAAATTGTCGTTGCCAGCGGAACCTGTAACGACGTGCCGTTTGAAGCAACGGCAATAAACGACCCGGACTTTTCTACCAAACTGGATCTGTTTCGTGGCGATGGCGGGCGATTTTCAAAGCTTGAATTTCAATCAATTCAAAGACGGATCAAGATGGAAAAATCGATGGAAACAGTTGATCTGCGGGATGATGGTGAAGCGAAGGGATATGGATTCTTCTATGACCAAATGTGTGAAAAGTATTATGGCAAGAGGATCTACCTGAGGGTTCCGTTTAACAGAAAAGACGAGGCTAAGAGTCTTGGTGTCGAATGGGACAGTTCAGCGAAGAAGTGGTTTTGCTTCTCTTTTTCTCCCGATCTGCGACGGATAGAGGAGTGCTTCTGTCGAGACGAATAAAAGCCTCAGAGGAACATCGAGATGAGTAAAAAACAGAATCCCAGCAACGATGCGATACAACGTGAAATGCGTGTGCAGCAAAAATTCAGCATGGCAGGGGCCATCGGCCGCGCTGGCAGTGGGCTGATGAAGGGTGAATCGCCCGTTTCCAAACAAGAGCAGTCCATCACCTTGTTGACGCAATGGATTGACCAACATACCCCGGATTCTTCGGGAGCCTTAAAGTCGATATTGCGCCGCCGGGTAAGAAACAACGAAATGTTGTTGGCTCGCCACTTGAACCAACCTTGCAATGCACTGCGGGAAATAATCGATACCATCTTGGCTAGTGATTATACATTACAGGAATTTGTGCGTCAGGTAGATGTCCGCTGGGGAGAACTATATCAAGAACGTCCGCTGTTTCAGCCTGAAGGCCAGGCACCTAGCCCTGCAGATGAGTACACCTATGAATCAGTGCGTCAAGATCTGACCTTACTGCTCGAAAAACTCTAGCAGCCTATCACTCACAACCAAACTCGGTAGATGTATCAAGAATTGTAAGTTAAGGCCCCGGTTTAGCCGGGCCCTTCTGTTTCTGGATTTCAACAAGGAGATGGACTCGGTCCAATCTCAAATCTTCTAAGTTTTCAGAAGGTCAATTCAGCATCCAAAACCATTCTACTTAGTCCTCTGGCGGAACTGATTAGTTTCAACAGTCAATTCCGATTTTTAAAATGCAGTCGTTTTCTGTTGGTAATCATTTTTCCACACTAAATTCCGAAGACCCTAAATAAAGTTCAGGCTTTTGGCAGCAATGCCGGTGGCACTCTGGCTTCGCAGGGGATCTTCACCTGGCAGAGTCCGCAGGGGGTGGCACCGGTGCCGAAGGTTTTGCTTGTGTAAGGGGTTGTAACCTCGCGGATGTAAGTGAAACAGGCCGGTTTGTTATGCCCACCGTCGGTGCTAATTGCATCGGCCGGACAGCGCTGAGCGCAGGCCCCGCATTTGCCTTTGGCGTACCAGAGACACCAGGCCTGATGATCGTCGCCGTAGGCACGCGGGCTGGTCGGCAGATCGGCTTTGACCACCACCGAACCGAACCGAACTGCCTTGCCCCAACGGGTGATCAGACCATCGGAGAGACCGAAGGTGCCGTGCCCGGCGATGAAGGCGACATGCCGCTCCGACCAGTTTGAAGCGATGCCGAAGCGTTCTGACTGCTGATAAGCAAAACCGGGCAGCCGTTCCGGGGACACTGCAGGAAAACCGGCATCGGTGAGCGTTTTTGCCAGATGCAGGCGCAGTTCGCAGTTGAACTCCTCGCCATGGTAACGTGAGCGCGCCCAGCGCTCGGCCGGCAGTTCGATTTGCTGACGCTGATCGCTGCGGGTAGCCTCAGTCTGCGGCAGCACGTAGCTGATCACCCGTAATTCAGCCGCCGTTGCCGCATCATCGGGGTGAGCAATGGCGTAGACTTCTTCCGGCGTCCAGAGAAAATCCCCGATCATTTCCTTGAACGTCCCGAAGAACGGATCATCACCGGCGGCGACCGCAATATGTGGTTCGCCCCAGGCTTTTTCACCGCTGTCGAGATGCAGGCTGTTAACAGGTGAGGACACCCAAAAATCGCGGATGATTTTTTCGATTAGAATTAAGCAGGCTGCTGGGCTTGCTGGAGCCATCTCGACATCCTCTCTGGCAGGTCTTCGCAACTTAGGCGCCCGTTACTCTGGCAACCTTTCTAAATTATATTATCGCTCAATGCACTTCCTCATCACGGTCGCGGCGCCACTCCTGGGCCTGGGAGTACTGTTCGCACAGGTAAGTCATCTGTTCGGCCAGCGCCTCTTCCGCGACTTCAGCATCCTGGGCTTTGAGCGCTGCATAGATGCGTTGGTGCTGGGTGATAATTTTCTCTCGTTCGCGGAAGCGAAAAATGACCAGGTTGGTCGCCGGCTGCAAGGCTTCAATGACGGCAAACATGACAAATTGCAGTACCGGGTTGCCGGTCGCATCGACC
>CALZHQ010000157.1 GCA_945787295.1 uncultured Desulfuromonadales bacterium | reverse complement strand
TGTTGGTCCGTGATTTGCCAGGGTGCTCGCGCAACCGGTGCAATAGGTAATTGTTCGGTTGCCCGCAGCTTCTTTGGCCTGTTGGCTTCCCCATGTGTTTGCCAGGGCCGGTGAAAGGCAGCCGACGGCACCTCCTTCGCCGCAACAGAGGGTCGTTTTCCGTGAATGACTGGTTTCGTGAATTTGCAATACCGTTTTAATCGTCAGGCTGCGGACTGCGGCTTGGGTTTGCTCAGTGACACGGGCGACACAGGGGTCGTGAATTGTCACTGTTCCAGAAACCGGTTTAGTCTCTGGCAGCGTCCCGGCATCAAGAATATCGTAGACACTGCTGGTTTTAAGCTCCGGTGCATAATCGTTGAAAATTTTAGTACAGTTAGAGCAAGCGGTCAGGACCTGCTTGACACCGTTTCTCAGCAGATATTGTTTCATTTCATCAAACATGCTGTGGAAGTAAGTTTCTTTGCCTAGGTCGTGAGAGGGTTTTGTGCAGCAATCCAAGACCATGCCGAGGTTCGGAATGCTGCGTTGCAACAGTTCAAATGTCTTCAACGTTTGTTTCGGTCGGGTGCCGGGCAGGCCACAGCCTGGGAAAAAGATGCTGTCGCAATCCGCCGGTAATGCGTACCAGCTGAACCGTTTCGAGGTACCGGTTTTTTCAAATTTTTCCAGCCTATTGTGCTCCGGGTAATTTGCCGCTCCGCGGTCAACTGTTTCCCGGCGCATCTCCAGGAACATCGCTGGTAGATTGAGCTGCTCCGGGCAGACAGCACTGCAAAGGTTGCAGAGACTGCATTTGAAAGGGATATCCAGATAGTAGCCGTCGTTTGGATTGTAGCTGCTGGCAATTGTTTTCGGGTTTCCGGATGTTTTCAGGAATTGACACTCGGCAACGCAGAGTTGACATTGAGTACATTTGTTGGAAACCAATTGCAGCTGTAACTGCAGGGAGGGGCGTTGTGGTTTTGCCGTGGTGGCAACAGGAATCGTTCGTTGGTGCATTGGAGCTATCTGTCCTCAGAAATTTGATTATCTAGTTGTGCCGCATAATCGCAGCAAACAACGGAAAAAACAAATTGATAATATTGGTGAAAAAACAGCGGCCTATCGGTAAAACCGATCCGTACGGAAGGAGGCTCTCTCAGACACGCTGGACAACGTTCAGTTTGAGGATCTTCTGATTGTAGGCGAGCAGCAGGTCGCTCTTCTTCAGAATTCCGGAGAGGCTGCCGTCAGGAGAAACCACCGGCAGCGTCGAGATCTGCTTGCCTTCGAAGATTTCGAAGGCGGTTTCAAAATTGTCTTCCGGACGAACGATAATCACCCGGGTGGTCATGATCTCGGAAGCAATGACCAGTTCGCTCAATTCACCGATCTCACCGAGAAAGCTTTTCAGGTCGCTCATCGATAATATACCGACCAGTTTTTCCTCTTTGTTAAGAACCGGAAAATGAGGGTAGGGGCTCTGCTCGGCAATTTTCAGGACCTCGCCAAGACGCATGTCTTGGCGTATGGTTTCAAACTCGCGGTCCATAAAATCACCGACCTGCATCGAGCGCAGCAGGTTGACATCGTGGCCGCGCACCATGCGAATTCCCTTGCGCAGCAGCCGAGTTTCATAAATCGAGTAGCCGTACAGTTTCTGCACCGTAACTAAACTGGTGATGCAGCAGGTCATCAGTGGCAGGATGATGTCGAAGTTATAGGTCAATTCAAAAATGGTGAAGATCGCGGTGATTGGCGCCAGAGTCGTCCCGGCGACAACTGCGCCCATGCCGATCAGGCTGTAGGCAGCACTCCCCGCGACGCTGCCGGGGAAGATCAGTTCCGCCATGCTCCCGAACAGGCCGCCGAGCAGCGAACCGAGAACCAGTGATGGAGCAAAAATGCCGCCGGAAAATCCGGCTCCGACACAGCTGGCGGTGGCGACCAGCTTCAGTAACAGGACCGTCGCCATTAAACCGACGGCCATGTTGGCGCTCAAGGCCAGGTTGATCGATTCATAACCAACGCCGAGCACATGTGGCCAGCCGATGGCGATGCCGCCGATCAGTAGCCCGGCAATGGCAGGGCGAAATGACAAGGCGATCCCGGTTTTGTTGAACGCATCATCTACCAGTGAAACCGAGCGGATAAACAGAATCGACAGTAACCCGGCCAGCAGACCAAGTAGCCCATACAGCGGCAATTCGGCGTAGCTGACCAGCTCGTATGCCGGAACATTGAACGTTGGCAGACTGCCCAGGAAATGGTGCGATACCACGGTGGCGGTAACTGCCGAGATGGCGATGTGACTTAAGTAACTGACCTGGAAATCGACCAGAATGATTTCCGCAGCGAATAACATTCCAGCCATCGGGGCATTAAAGGTGGCGGCTATTCCGGCGGCCGCGCCACAGGCGAGAAAGACCCGCTTCCACTCAGCGGGTAACCTGGTCAGCTGGGCGATGGAGGAGCCGACAGAGGAGCCGATATGCACCACCGGTCCCTCTCGGCCGACCGATGCGCCGCTGCCGATCGAAAGAACTGTGAACAGGGTCTTGAAAAAAGCGGTCCGGTGACGAATCGTTCCTTCA
>CALZHQ010000156.1 GCA_945787295.1 uncultured Desulfuromonadales bacterium | reverse complement strand
AGGCCGCATCGTTGCGATCGGAGCTGGCCCGGTTTCATGAGCTACCGGAAGAGAACCTGTTGCCCGGTAGCGGCTCGACTGAATTGATCTACCTGCTGCCGCGCGTATTTCGACCGCGCCGGGCGCTGTTGCTACTGCCCTGTTTCAGTGAATATGCTTCGGCCTCGCAGCAGGTTGGGTGCCGGATCGATACGGTTTCTTTATTGCCAGAGAATGATTTTTCTTTTTCCCCGGAACGGATTCTTGAAGCGGTAAAGGATGATACGGACTTGGTGTTGCTGGCTAATCCCGGTAACCCGACCGGTGTCGGTATCGAACCGCAACAGTTAACGATGTTGGCCAATCAGCTCGGTTCCTGCCGCCTGGTGGTTGATGAGGCGTTTGTCGATTTTTGTCCTGAACGTTCCATTTTGTCGTATGTGAACCAAGTGCCCAACTTGCTGGTGTTGCGTTCGATGACCAAGTTTTACGCGATCCCGGGGTTGCGGGTCGGCTATCTGGCCGGATCTCAGTCGGATGTTGCTCGGCTTGTCGCTGCGAAAGAGCCTTGGACTTTGTCGAACCTGGCGATTGCCGCCGGAAGGGCTTGCCTGGCTTCAGATGATTATCGGCAGCAGACGTTGCAGTTGATGCCACAATTGCGCACCGAACTGAAGCAGGCATTAGAGTCGCTCGGAATCAGGGTCTTCTCTGGAGAGGCCAACTATCTGCTCTGCCGGTTGTCGCTGGCAGGAGCTAGCGCGGTCGAGTTGAGAAAAAATTTGCATCAGCAGGGGGTTTTGGTTCGGGGGTGTGATGATTTTGCGCCGCTTGATGAGCACTATCTGAGGCTCGCGGTGCTTGGTGCTGAAGCTAATCGTGCCCTGTTAGAGGTGCTAGGAAAGAGCTTTTAACCTTTGTTGCCGCAAAGCTGACCCTTGGCAAAGGTCCTTATTGTTCGCCTAGAGCTTCGCGGATTTTCTGCGCCAGGGTTTGTAGAGAGAAGGGTTTTTCAATGAAAGCAATCCCTTCATCCAATACGCCGTGCTGGGCGATGACGTCGGCAGTATAGCCGGACATAAACAGGATTTTCAATCCGGGAATGCGCTGTAACAGTTGTTCGGAAAGCTTCAGCCCATTGATTTCCGGCATGACGACATCCGTTAACAGCAGATGAATGGGGCTGGAAAAGCTGTCGACAAGCTGCACCACCTGGCTGGGCGTTTGGGCCGACAAAACCTGATAACCTAAATCCTCAAGCATTTCCCTGGTGAGGCGCAGGACCGATTCTTCATCCTCCACCAGCAGGATCGTTTCATTGCCTTGCGGCAACTGAACTGAACTTGATTCTACTGCACTCGCGGCCTCGTCCACTGTGCGAGGCAGATAAATCGTGAAGGTGGACCCCTGGTCCGGCGTACTAGTGACGTCGATTAAGCCATTGTTCTGCTTGACAATGCCGTAAACGGTCGCCAAACCAAGACCGGTTCCCTCCCCCATTTTTTTGGTGGTGAAGAAGGGATCAAAAATCTGCTCTCGGGTTTCCGCATCCATCCCTCTGCCAGTATCAGTGACCGAAATGACCACATATTCACCCGGAGCCAGCCCATTATGGGCCGAACACCAAGCTGTATCCAGGTTTACGTTGTTGGTTTCAATGGTCAGCTGACCATGGCCGGCGATGGCGTGCCGGGCGTTGACACACAGGTTGGTGAGGATCTGGTCCAGTTGACTGGGGTCCATCCTGACCCTCCAGAGCCCCTCCCCAGGGTTCAGCCGCAGTTCAATGTCTTCACCGATGACCCGGCGCAGCATTTTAAACATACCAGTGACCTTGTCATTCAGATCCAGGATCTCCGGGGTGACCGCCTGCTTGCGGGCAAAGGCCAGCAGCTGTTGGGTTAGGTCCGAGGAGCGTTTGGCGGCATTCTGGATTTCAGCAATCGCTAGCTTGAGGCGCGGCTTGTTGTCCAGCCGCAGTTGCGCCAGTTCTGCTTGGCCCAGTATCACCGCGAGCATGTTGTTAAAGTCGTGGGCGATTCCGCCTGCCAGCTGGCCCACGGATTCAATTTTCTGCGCTTGAGCGAGCTGGGTTTGAAGGTGCTCTCGTTCCTCCTCTGCCAACCATTTCTCGGTAGTGTCACGACCGATGCCGGCAAGGCCGTAGAGTGTCCCATCCAGTCCGCGGAACTGGGCTTTGTGGACGCTCATCATGCGCCGGGTACCGTCCGGAAACCTTATCCATTCCTCTTTGTTTAAGGGGGCTCCGTCAGAAATAATTCTCTGGTCCTCTTTTCGAAGCTTTTCTGCTGTCTCCCGGTCGAAGATGTCTTGGTCTGCCTTTCCAATCACCGATTCCCTGGGGACTCCCACCAGCTGCGCGAATGCTATATTGCAATCAAGATATTGGCCTGCTGTGTTTTTAAAAAAGATGACGTCCGGGATTGAATTGATCAGACCACGTAATAATCCTCGTTCGCGGTCTAATAGCTGGCGATGTTCATTGAGGGCCAACTCGGCGGCTCTTCGGTCTCGCTGGCGCCGGAGAATCAGGCCGAGCAACAGGGTTCCAATCGGGTAAATTATCAGCACTGGAGGGGCGACTGTCGCAAGGATTTTAAAGCGAATGTTTGCCGGCATCAGAAACATGCAAGCCAGCATGTCAATTTGGACCACAACTCCGAAGAGGTAGAGGTTCCACCAGCTCAGCGGCCA
>CALZHQ010000155.1 GCA_945787295.1 uncultured Desulfuromonadales bacterium | reverse complement strand
AAACTCTTCGGATAAATCAAAAGAGTTGCATAGGTCCTATTGCAAGATGAGTAATCGTCGAAGTATTTCATATATTCTTTTTGCGTATAACGGATTTGCATAACCGGCTGCGTCGTGATGGATCAAATGAGTAGAGGCCTTTTCGAGAACCGCCGCCGATTTAACAGTCCGCGTTCATGCTCGGGTTCAAGTAAGCCGCTTCGCGGCAGATTCAAAACCTTCCTCAACACAGTAAGCTTTTCTGGCTACTGATCACCTTTTTCAACTCATGGGTTTCCGTACCAGCCGATCATCTGTTTTCCTTTAAACATCCGCAATGCCGCGGATGACATCACCCCTGATGAAAGGAGAAACGTGATGATGACCGACTGGTACGAAAAATCGATGCGCGCCCTGCAGCTCTCCGGCAAGGGGGAACGCACCCAGCAGTGCTACACCCGGGCGGTACGCAAATTGGTGGAGTTTTGTGAAAAAACTCCCGATGCCATCTCTGAGACCGAACTGCAGGACTACTTTCTCTACTGCAGAAACGTCGAAGAATGGTCTCCCAACACCATGCGTATTTGCCATGCGGGGATCAAGTTCTTCTTCGTCCATGTCCTGCAACGCGAATGGGGCACCTTCAACTATCTGGCCGCCCAGAAGGAACACCGGTTGCCCACGGTGCTGAGCCGCCAGGAGGTGCTGCAGATTCTCGCTTCGGTCTACACCTTTCACAACCGCGTCTTTCTCACCACCGTCTATGTCTGCGGCCTGCGTCTGCAGGAGGCGTTGCATCTGGAGGTCTCGGATATCGACAGCGCCCGGATGCTGATCCACGTTCACCGGGGTAAGGGGGCCAAGGACCGCTTCGTGCCGCTGCCCGAGAGGCTGCTGCCGATGTTGCGGAACTACTGGAAGAGCCACCGCCATGCGCGGCTTCTGTTTCCGGCGCTGGGCCGCAGCTGTCGAAGCGGCGCCAACGCGAAATATCCCATGGCCAAAAGCAGCGTGCAGGGCGCCTTTAAAAACGCCGTGCGCGAAACAGGCATCTGCAAAAAAAGAATCACCATCCATACCCTGCGCCACTGCTACGCCACCCACCTGCTGGAGAAGGGTGTGAACCTGCGCGTCATCCAGAGGTATCTGGGGCACTCTTCGATCGAGACGACCATGATCTACCTGCACCTGACCCCGGAGGGCCATGGAGATGCCTCCCCCCTGGTCAACTCGCTGATGGAAGGAGCTGACCGATGAGTAAAATCAATGAGATCTTCCGCGCCTACGCTCCCGAGTATCTGAGACAATACGGCGATTCGATGCCTGCCGAGCACAAAAAGGTGATCGACGCCATCATCGACTGTCGCACCGAGGTGAACGGATCGGTCGTCTATTACTGCGAGAGCTGCGACCAGGTGCATCTGGTCCACCGCGGCTGCGGCAACCGCCACTGCCCCGGATGTCAGAATCACAAGAGCCGCCAGTGGCTGGAGAAGCAGTTGAAGCGCCAGCTGCCGGGGCATCACTTCATGTTGACCTTTACCGTGCCCGAGCAGCTTCGCCCCTTTATGCGCAGCCATCAGCGCATCGGCTATGCGGCGCTGTTTGCCGCCTCCTCGGAGGCGATCAAGCGACTCTCCGCCGATCCCCGGTTCACGGCCGGCGATGTGCCGGGTTTCTTCGGCGTGCTGCACACCTGGGGCCGCAGGCTGCAGTACCATCCGCACATTCACTACGTGGTGCCCGGCGGCATGCTGTCGAGCTCGAGCGGTCTTTGGCATCCGACGACGGTCGATTTTTATCTGCCGGTCAAGGCGTTGTCAAAGATCGTCCGGGCCAAGTTTCGCGACCGGATCAAGAAGGCGGGTCTGTTCGACCAGATCCCCTCTGCGGTTTGGAGCATCGATTGGAACGTGGACAGCCAGGCGGTCGGCAGTGCCGAGGCCTCGATCAAGTACCTGACGCCGTATGTCTTTCGGGTCGCCATCTCCAACAGCCGCATCGTCAAGGTCGAAGACGACAAGGTCTTTTTCCACTACAAGGCCAAGAACAGCAACCGCCCACGGACCATGGAGGTGGAGGCGCTGGAGTTCATCCGGCTCTTCCTGCAGCATGTTCTGCCGAGCGGCTTTATGAAGGTGCGCTACTACGGCTTTATGAGTCCCGGGGCCAAGGTGCCCCTGGAGAGATTGCGCGTCCTGATCGAGATGGCCTACGGATTTGAGATCACCATGCCCAAGATCGAACCGGAGACGCTGCCGCCGATAACCTGTCGTCACTGCGGTCAGGAGATGGTCTGGCGTTATTCGATTCTGCCGCACCGCCGAAGGCCGATAGGGGCTGCGCCGCCAGGATAGTGTAACTCGCACGGACAAAGTGTCACGCCTCACGGGTTGAATCCGCCTGACCGGTCACTTGACCGCAACGGGACAGGAGTGGTTTGCCCAAGCCCGGCAAAAAAGTGCTCTCCAGCAGGCTGACGGAATTGAAGGGAAGCCCTGAGAGGAACGACTCGCTCGCAGAACCCAGCAAATCTCCAAATTCCTTCCCCAGCGACAGGGGATTCTTCTTCCCTGACCTCGCCTGCCCCCTGACCTTCAGAACCAATACCCTTATTTCAAAGATCGGTGCTCAAAACGGGCTTCATGAACACTGGATTGAGACGACACCTTCGGGTCGTGTCAATCCTTATGGGTTATACGCAATTTTATTTTTCTTCAAAGTAAATATCCCACCATACTTCGAGATCATAGT
>CALZHQ010000154.1 GCA_945787295.1 uncultured Desulfuromonadales bacterium | reverse complement strand
TTCATATGAGCAAGCATATGAAACTCCATATTTAGGGATTGGGGCAAGGGGAACTATAGGTGATCTTGAGTTTTCTGGCCGCTTGATCGGGAGTCTCTGGGCCAAACTGAGGACAGATGATGATCATCATATGAGAAGACTTAAAGTAGTTAATGACTTAACTGAAGGTGAAATGTTTTCTTTCGATTTGAACGCAACTTATAACCTCTCTGAAAAGTTAGCTATTGAGCTTGGCTATAATTATACTACGTATGATGAATTTAGAGGTGATTCAACCTATACCTATACCAATGGACCTGTTTTTAAATATATTAATGGTGGTGGGGCAGATTTGGAGACGTCTATGATCAAAGCTGGTCTTTCATATACATTTTAATTATTTTTTGTTGCCTAGAAGTTTAATAATAATTCAGTAAACATTTTTTTTTCGTAGATTCTTAATTTGACTGCGTCTGCTCTTCTGCTGCAAACGCTTCTCTTTAGCCGCTCGACCCGGTTTGGTCGGGCGGCGTTTTTTTTGCGTCTGTAGCACGCTTTTTACCAGCTGTTGCAGCAGCTGTAAGGCATTTAGCCGGTTCTGCTCCTGGCTGCGGGTCTGTTGCGATTTGATGATGATGACGCCATCTTTACTGATCCGGTGATCGTTCAGTTGCAGAAGACGTCGTTGGATATCGGGTGGTAGGGAGGACTTGCGGATATCAAAGCGTAAATGGATACTGGTCGCAACCTTGTTGACGTTCTGCCCACCAGCGCCTTGCGAACGGATCGCAGTCAGCTCGATTTCAGTCAGAGGGATGCTGACCCGGTTGGAAATCTTTAAATCGCTCATAGATTTGTTTACGACGACTCAGGCCGTCAATCGATTCCGTCGCGATTGACGGCATCGGGTGAAAATGCTGGCAGACAAATGGCGATGTATTCGGCACCCTCTGCCGTTGGTGAGCTGTAGCGAACCCATTCACCACGGTGGCAGATGATCGCTTGACCAGCAGGAACATCGATTTTTTCGCTGGGGGTGGTGACCGTCAGCGTTCCTTTTAAGACGAGGGTGTACTCATCGAATTCCGGGCGTTGTCCCGGCTCTTCCCAGCCGACGGGGCTGGTCATCCGGGCGATGCTCAGCTCCTCAGTTCCGGAATTGACCATGCCGACAAATTCCTCAATCCGTTTCGGTTTGTTGCCGGCGGCTTGGATGACTGTGGGCTGTGAGATCAGCGTTGGCATGTGGGGCCTCCCTTTCCTTTTAGAGAGTTAGCGTCTCCAGTTTTCTGGAACCTTCTTACAATGAGCTAAGCGCTCCTATTAATTGTAATGACCTGCGCCTTGAATTACTGATCAGTTTTAGCTGATTTTTCTAGAGTCCATCTGTTTTTTGCCACAAAGTTTGCGACCTTCCTCCGGGCAAGTTTATCAATGAATGCTTGTACCGCAATTTGTTGTTCATCAATTCCTGATAGTGAATCATCGATAAGCTCCTCCCCCAAATAACTAACTAACATTTGTCTAAATAAGGTAGTGACTTCGTATATAAATCACAACTGCAAATGAGATTGAAGCGTAAGCTTCCCCGTCAAGTAGACAGTTGAAAAATAGAGTTTCCAGCGTTCTTTGACAGATATTCAGCAGGCGTCAGATCCCCGAGGGCATCGTGTGGCCGCTGTTCGTTGTATTCGATTTTCCACCAGTAGGTGGTTTCCCGAACCTCGTTTAGGTTACGGAACAGATACAGATCGAGAACTTCGTTGCGATAGGTCTTGTTGAAGCGCTCGATGTACGCATTCTGGTTCGGCTTGCCGGGTTGAATGTATTGAATCGTCATCCCGTGCTCTTCGGCCCAGGCAATGAATTCTCCGCTGAGAAATTCCGGGCCATTATCGGTCCTCAGTGTTTCCGGAAGTCCTCGCTCCAAGCGTAGCCGCTCGAACACCCGGATCAATCGTTTGCCGGTGATTGACGTATCGATCTCAACATGCAGAAGCTCGCGGTTGAAATCATCGATCACGTTAAAGGTTCGGAAGCGACGCCCAGCATAGAGCGAGTCGCTCATAAAGTCGGCAGACCAGACCTGGTTCGGTTGATGCGGAACCAGCAGCGGCTGCTTATCCCGTTTCGGGAGTCGCTTTTTAGCACGACGCTTCTGATTCAGGTTCAATTTGCAGTAAATACGATAAACCCGCTTGTGGTTCCAGCGGTGGCGCTTACGCAAATATTTCCAGCATTTCCAGAAGCCCCAACGGGGATGCTTGTCGAGCAAGAGGTTGATGGCATCAACAACTTCGGCATCGCGGTCTTGTGTAACAGGGCTTCGGTAATAGGCCGCCCGAGACAGGCCGACACAGCGGCAACTGCGCTGCACGGACATACGATGCTCGGCAATTAGATAAGTGACGGCTTCACGCTTATCAGGCGGCCTTAAAGCTTTTTTTCAATCAGGTCTTTCAAGGCCCTATTCTCAAGGGCCATGTCAGCGTACATGCGCTTGAGTTGAGAAAGTTCCTGTTCGGTTTCTTTCAAGCGTTTCAGGTCGGAGGCACTCATGCCGCCGTACTTGGATCGCCAGTTGTAGTATGTGGCATCAGAGATCCCGTGCTTACGACAGATCTCTTTAACTTGAATGCCCGCTTCGCCTTCCTTGAGGATGGCGATGATTTGATTCTCGGTAAAACGTGTCTTCTTCATCAGAGCCTCCTGGCTGTATTGTGCCAGAAAACTCTACTTTTGACATGTCAACCTACCGGGGAAGCTTACGC
>CALZHQ010000153.1 GCA_945787295.1 uncultured Desulfuromonadales bacterium | reverse complement strand
AACGGCCGCCCCCAGAAACAGCAGGCAACATCCCAGAAGGCTGATTAGCTTCCTCTTCATTCTTTCCTCCTTACTTAAGTTGGCAGACATGCAATCAGGTTTTCTCTTGCGAACTGAGTTGGATCATTTTCAAGCGCTAGCAGATGGCAAGCTTTTCATTTCCTGCACGCTCGTTCATTCCCAGCAACCTCCTCTTAAGGCACTGCGTACAGTTGTCCAAGCAACAGGCACGACTGTGTATGAACGAACGCGAACAGCGGTCATACGGAAAGACCGAACTCGCGCTCAGAGCTAAAACTTTTTTCGATGATTTTCTGGAGCGTTGACAGCGTAATGATTTGCAGCTGCGCAGGCCCATGGCGAGGGCCTGTTGAGGGCACCCGGCGCGCGGAAAAGGGCCAACGCGCCTGGCTCTAGATCGGTTTCGTGCCCCCTCCTGTTCAAAGGCTGCAGACAAACTTGCCTGCTAAAACAGCACATTCAATTTTCGAACGGCGTTATTATTGCTCAGCACCTGTTCCTTATGCAACTCAAATTTGAGTATATTATGAGACAATTCCGGGTTAACAACGAAATTGACACCTACAGCCCCGAAGGGTACATTGAAATCAAGGTTAAAGCATCCTCCTGTTCGACCCGAAGGGACCTCCTTAAGTGCATTCAGAACAGCTACTCCCCCTCGCGGCGCTAGTCATTTTCGCCTTCGGCGTCAACCTGCCACTCGGCTACCTGCGCGAAACCAGCCGTAAATTTTCGCTGCGCTGGTTCATCCTGATCCACCTGTCGATCCCCTTTATTGTCGTTCTGCGCAGGAATGAGCCGCTCGGATCGTCCACCGATGAAGCAGGCGCAGAAGGTCGGCAACCTGCTGCGGGAGGTGCTCGGTGCCCAGGGGCTGGATGAGAAGCTGTCACGATACCAGGCATGGCTGATCTGGGATCAGCTGGTCGGCGAGCAGATCGCCAAACGCGCCCGGCCGCTGCGGCTGCGGCAGGGGGTGCTTGAGGTTCAGGTCGATCACCCGGTCTGGATGCAGCAGCTGCAGATGCTCAAACCGAAGATTCTGGAGAAACTGAACGAGAAGATCCCCAACGCCGGTATCACTGAAATTTACCTGCGCAAAGGGCAGCCGGGACGAGCGCCGCTCCAGCAAAAGAAAGAGCCACCGAGCGGCCCACCGCCGTGGAAGTTGATTGAATTGTCTCCCGAAGAGCTTCAGGAGGTCGATGCCAGGCTGGCCGAGGTGAACGACCCGGAACTGAAAGCAGAGATGCGGCGAATTTATATCATGCAGAAGCAGCTTGACAAGGGTCGCAACAGCTAAGACTCATCCTCACCGTACATCCGCAGCACCTCCGGGGTGTAATCCCGACCGGTACCGCGATAGATCAGCAGCGGCGCCTCCACCGCCAACCCCGGACGCCCCCCTTTACGCCCTTCGACAAGGACCATTTTCGCCGGCTCCCCCTGGCGGGGATGAATCATCCGCAGCCGCTTCGGCGCGATTCCGGCGGATTCGAGTAATCGGAACAGCTCTGGCAGCCGTTCAGCCAGGGAGATCAGGCAGAAGCGACCGCCATGTTTCAGCAGCCAGGCTGCCGCCGCGACGAAATCGGCGAGATCGCCGGCCAGCTCATGCCGCGCCGCGGCGCGCTCGTCGTTCGGGGCAATGCGGCCGCTTCCAGCAGCACGAAAAGGGGGGTTACTGACCACCAGGTCGGTTTTCCCCGCCGGGAGAAGATCGCGAAACTGGCGCAGATCTCCTGAGACGATGTTGACCTTTTCGCTCAGGTTGTTCAGCTCGACATTCCGCTTGGCCCTGTCGGCCTGCGCGGACTGCAATTCAATCCCGATCAGGCTTGCCGCCGGTGACAGCTTCGCCAGCAGCAGCGGGATAACCCCGACCCCGGTTCCCAGGTCGACCACCTGCTCGCCGGCGCGCACAGTGACAAAAGACACCAGCAGAATCGGATCCAGCGAAAAGCGGGTTGCCGAGCTTCAATTGAGTGATTGATTCCATCAACTCTCCAAGCCGAAAAAACAAAAAAAACCAGTCGATCATACACGATCCCCTGGTTGCCGTCAGCTGTTCCTCAATCTGAAAAGCTCAGAAGTTTTTCGTCACCTTGGCCTCCCAAAGATGCTCTTTACGCTCGGGAAGATTCTCCCCCTTGGCACGCAAACCATACGAATATTCCAAAGAGGCTTCAAATTTTAAAAAATTTGCTGCAGCGATCAAGTGCGTCGTGAAGATTTCGTCATTTTCAAAATCACGAATGCGATAGCGGAACCGAGCGCCTAAGAGTGTCGCCCTGCTCGGGTAAAAGTCTCCCAGCAAGGTCAGTTGATATTCATCGTGCTTTTGTCCATTAAAGTCATTGTAATGCTCGAACTCAAGCTCCTCTCCCAGACGCATCCATTTCCGACTCAGAGCACCGGTGAAAAAGGTGTAATTGTACTCCTGCCTCAGCATATAACGCTTGTTGGTCCAATCCTTGAAATCGTGATATTCAAAGTCAAAGCCGAGCCGCAGTTCAGACATGCGATTGGGTGAATAAATCAGATCGGTCTGATGGATAAAGTCCAGCTCTCCCGTTGAATCGACGCCGGCTGGCGAGATCGCCCCACCCAGTTCATTCTCCAACTCACCGATAAACAGCTCATTTTCAATATCCAGAGTCAGCTCGCGGCGGATGGAAAAATAGGTCAGCCTGTGCAGCAGACCTAATTCCGAGCCATTCTCAACCGGACCGGAACGATGATCGTAGCTCAGTTCGAAACGGTTACTAAGTTGATTGGTGTGACGGATATCTGTGAACCAGGACGTCAGCGACTGGAAGGTGGATTCCGAGCTGCTCTGCGAGGCCAACTCTCCCATCTGACTGTCGACGGAAATATGATCGACCAGATTGTTGTCGAGGCGCCCATGACCATAAACCAGCACCTGCCTCAGCCCCGTTCGAATTCTGTCTGACAAATCGGTTTCAACGCGGCCTTCCAGCCGGTGCTCAAAAAAATTCGAAGCGCTGACGGCTTTGCGGTCACCAGCAATTGTCGTTAGCGAATAGGCGCCAAACAGTTCGTACTGTGGCCGGTAACGGAGATTACTTGAAAATTCGGCGCCGGCGCTCAAGGCATAACCGTTAAAACCGTCTCCCTCGCTGACTTCCGCTGAGAAAGTCGGGGCTAACGTGTATCGAGACTGACGAAACATGTCGAGTTTGGCCGACGCAAACAGGTCGGTTTCTTCGCTGTTCGCACCACTGGATAGGTCGGTATCCTGTCTGCTGCGACCTATCAACTGCAGCCGCCAGCCGGTGTGGCGATCAAAATCACCGGAGAAAAAGAATGGAACCTCGAGACTCTTTTCGACCCGCCCTTCCGTGACTAATCGGCTGAAATTATTGTAATTACCGCCCCGCAAACGCTTCAGATTGAAGCGCGAGAAAAGATTCATGTCATAACGGTTGAAATTGTATGTTTCAGCGCTTGGGGCGAACTGGTCTTTTTCACCTTCTGTGTAGGAGAGGTCCGCGGAAAGCTGAATCCAGTTGGTCAGGTCGATCCACTGCCGCCGATTGGTGTGATCGATCGTCCCGATCAGGTAGCTGTACTCGCGATAATCTTCTTCGGCATTGATAAAATCGGTATGCTCGAAGACCCGGTAGTGAAACCAGTTGTTCGCCTTATTCAAAGAGACGAACGCAAGTTCGCGATCCCGGAAGTGTTCAGGAGTGACTCCGTTGGTGTCACGCACATCGTACTGCCTGAAATCAAGCAGTAGGCGAGGCAGGTCGGTAAACATGGAACGATACTGTCCCCGATAGGCTCCGTTCTTTTCACCAACAATCAGAGTCGCGCCGGTCAGGATGTGCTGGCTGCTGAGAACATCGGTGACGGTGCCGACATTGCTGCCGATCAGGTCCTCGTCCTCGACAAACAGTTCGCCCTGCAGCGAACGGCTGAAGGCGATGCTGTTCATGTCGTTGGAAAAGAGCCGCATTTGCACGGGAAGTCCGCCGGGGGCGAGGAAGAGTTCACCACGAAACAGAATCTTATCCAATGGGCTGTCGATCGCGACATCCTGGCCGTTGATCTCGCTGCTGACATCCGCCCATTCATAGCCAAGGGCAAGATCGTAACGGCCGGCCCGGCCGCTGGCCAGCAATCCCTCCATCTCATAAACCAGTGAATACTGGTGACTGAAATGTGACGCGTCAAGGACCTCTTTTCCATTCTCCTCGGCGCTGTGGGCACCATAGCTCAATGAGACCGCCCCGGATAAGCGATCTTCTCTCGCCAGCGCCGGGCCGATCCCGGCAACGAGAACTAAGAGCAGGAGTAAGATAAAGGCCCTAATAAACATCAACCTTCCATTCTTTCGGGTCTGCCGATTTTTTTCGGCAGCCACATATTTTGTTCCCGAATGGCAGGTACAATTCGGGCCCTCCGACCTCCAATGTCGTCATTTGACGGCAAGGAAAGCGCGAAAAAACAAATCAAACTAATAAATTAATTCACATTATGGGGCAGTATAAACTCCTGCCCTTGGTTGGCCCTAACGAACCCTCACACTCTTTCGAAGTGGGGGGCGATTCGGCGAGTGCCGAACCGTCCCCCACCGCGAGGAGGCAAGACGAACGGCTTATTTATCGTGACAAACCAGACAAAGGGCAGACTGCGCGTTAGACTGTCTCAGGAAAGGCACGTTGGTATTGTCGTGGACATCGTGACAGGATGAGCACCACATTTCTCCGCCGGTGGTATGGTCGCCCGGATCGGTATTGAACAGCATGTTCCAGACGGCTACCGTTGTCCCTGG
>CALZHQ010000152.1 GCA_945787295.1 uncultured Desulfuromonadales bacterium | reverse complement strand
TTTCTGAACGTTTTGAGCAGATGCCTCGCAAGAGGGCCTAAAGCTGGAAGTGGCGACCGGAAGTCGTGAGGTAAGGCTGGGCGCTTATAGGACGACAGGCATTGTTGGTTAATAATGCAGACGCAAATCAGGAACCGCCGTGTACGGAACCGTACGCACGGTGGTGTGGGAGGACGGCGGGAGCGATCCCGCCTCCTACCCGATCGGCTAACAGTTTGCTAACAAACTGATTATATTCTTAAAATAAATGTTTGCAGGAAATTCGTATTGACCATATTTCATTGTATACTCTCGGTATAGCATTATCCATATAGGGTCAGTATTAATTTGATAATTTGTTCGACTATGGAAGTCGTTAGCCACGGAAAGTCTGCTGATGAGCGGTGATCGTATCGCGGAAAATGGGACCGATCAGCAAGTGCCACATTTGGACGTTGAGTCAGAAGCAGGCGCAGGCGCCAATATTCTTGCTGATCCGCAGCCTCTCTTTCCAAAGTTTACTCGGCCGTTGATTTTAATGGTTCTAACGGTTTTATTGGTGGAATCATTCATTGAGACTTTGCTGGGACGCCTTATCGATGCTGGTTTAGTCGTGCATATCTTCCTTGATGCTTTTCTGACCATCCTTCTGTTATCCCCTTTGTTCTATTTATTTCTCTATCGCCCTTTTAAACGGCTTGATAGAGAACGGCTTGAGTCGAAAAATGAAGTACAGGCTCTCACCCGGCAGTTGATGCGCACCGTTGAGAAAGAGCGGCATTCGCTGGCGAGGGATCTGCATGATGATTTTGGCCAGATCCTGACCGCGTTGCAGTTAGGGGTTGAGACGATTAAGGTTTCCAGTGAGCAGGGGTTGTCGCCTTCCGCCGATCAGACGGCAACCTTGGAAGCTTGTTGGGGGCAAGGGGAAAAACTGTCTCACTTAATCGCCGTTTTGGGGGACCGGGTCCGTTCGATTTCCTCCGGTTTGCGTCCGGCCATGCTTGAAGAACTGGGGCTGCCGGAAACCTTGGAATGGTTGATTGGTGAGTATAAGCAAGGCTCGTCAGATATTCGCTTTAGTTTCAATTGCGAAGCCCATACCGAGAGGTACCATCCGGATGTCGAGCTGGCCATGTTTCGCATCTGTCAGGAGGCCTTGAACAATGTCGTCAAGCATGCAAAGGCCTCTCAGGTTGAGGTGGGCCTGAGCCACGTCGATTCGGTCCTGACCTTGACGGTCAAGGATGATGGCAATGGGTTTGGTGGTGAGGAGCTAAGGTCTGCCAGGGCCGGTCGGCGAGGGACTGGCAAGCGGGGAGTTGGCTTGCTGGGGATGCAAGAGCGTGCCGCTTCGCAGAATGGCGAAGTGGAGATCTCGTCTGGAAGGGGCAAGGGGACCGAGATCTGTGTTAAGATTCCTACTAGGTGGCGGAAACGAAAGGAAAACCGATGATCAGGGTTATGATAGCGGATGATCACGCGCTGATCAGAGAAGGGATAAAAAATCTTCTGGAGCTGCAGCCCGATATAGAGGTTGTTGGTGAAGCGATTGACGGAGTTGAGGCTCTGGAGAAGTGCCGGGCGCTAAAGCCCGATGTGTTGTTGTTGGATGTGGCCATGCCCCGGTTGACGGGAACCGAAGCCGTTAAATTGATCAAGGATTCTGTCCCCGAGACAGAAATAGTCATTCTGTCGATGTACGATAAAGAGGCTTATGCCAAAAGAGCCTTTGAGGCGGGAGCAAAGGGCTATGTGCTGAAGGCCGCGCCATCATCTCATCTGCTGTCAGCAGTGCGCAGGGCCGAGAGCGGCGAATTTTATTTAAGTCCGAAGCTGCGGGGGGAGGTCATCGATTTTTATGTCACCGGCAAGCGGAAAGAGGAAGAACCTTCCGGTGGCTACGAATTACTGTCAGATCGTGAACAGCACGTGTTTTTGCTCTTGGTAGAGGGCAACACCACACTGGAGATCAGCGAGATCCTCTGTGTCAGTCCAAAGACGGTCGAGAAGCACCGTGCCAATGTCGGCAAGAAACTGGGCATCACCCAACCGATAAAAATGCTGCAGTATGCGATCCGGGCCGGGATTGTCGATCCGGACACCTGGTAGTTTTTTCGTATAAGGTTACTTGTGTTTATTTCTCCGGATTGTTGATAGGTTCAGTTTTTCCTACCCCCCTATCCTGAAAAACCCCACTTGTGAATAGAGTCTTAGGCATTGATAATTAATAAGGTAGCGTAAAAATCATTATATCGGGGGCGTGTTTCTCTAGTTGACAAGGCGACACATGAAGCAAGCCAGAGTACTGATTGCTGATGACAGCCGCCTGGTCCGGGATGGCATGTGCCAGCTGTTGGGAATGCAGGCGGATATTGATCTCATTGGTTTTGCCGAAGATGGGGAGATTGCCGTACAGATGGCGCAGGCATTGCGGCCTGACATTGTGTTGCTTGATCTTTTCATGCCTCAATTGGGCGGGCTGGATGCGCTTGTCCTGATCAAAGAAAAGTCGCCGAAAACCGAGGTTATCATTGTCTCAATGCACGATCTGGATTCGTACATCATCAGGGCGTTTTACTCAGGTGCGGCCGGATTTGTGCTGAAGACGGCGGACGCCTCGCAGCTGGTGCAGGCGATCCGTGTTGTCTGCCGCGGTTGTCCCTATTTGAGCCCACAGTTTCTCAAAGGTGATGTCGAAAAGGCCTTTCTTACTGTACGACCCAATCACTGCGCTTGATCAGCCCGAGATTTTCACCAGCATCCACCTGGACAATGTAGCAGCCCTTTACGGCATATCTCTGTCCTTGGCCGAAGCTGACGCGGGGATAGTTGATGATGGCAAAATACTCATCGTTCATCATGTCGAGGATGTCGAGGAAATAATCCCGATAGTATTCATTGAGCATCATTTTCAGCCCACCCGACAACATCCAGCCGATAAAATAGAC
>CALZHQ010000151.1 GCA_945787295.1 uncultured Desulfuromonadales bacterium | reverse complement strand
GGAGAAAACTTTGTAGGTGCGCAAGATCTGACAATTGTTGGTCCTGATGGGTCAGAGACAGTCAGTGTGGGGGCAGATGCTACTGCCAATGGCATTGCCAGTTCGGTTAACTCAGTTTCCTCGAGTACTGGTGTCACCGCAGAGGCACGTACTTCTGCCACCATCAGCAATCTGTCAGAAAACGGTACCGTGACCTTTGGCCTCCAGGGGACCCAGGCAGATAGTGCAGTCGTTAACATCAGTGCCACGGTAACAACTTCTGACCTGTCCAGTCTTGCCAAGGCTATCAACGATGAAACTGGAACTACCGGTATCACTGCCGTTCTTTCCGGCACGAATGACAGCATTGAGCTGGTTCAGGCCGAAGGTTATGATATCCAGATTTCCGACTTCACCCACAGTGCAGCCATTGATTCTGCTGTGGATGTAACAGGGAATGAGGCGACCATGGATGTTGCCGGTGGTACGGGTACTACTGCCGTTTCATTGCTTGATGGTGGTGCCAATACGACCCTCGACTCCACAGTTGTTGGTGGCGAGGTAAGTTTCACAGGGTCCGGTGATTTCAATGTCACCAGTAGCATTGCTGCAACCGCTACAGGCGGCTCAATCTTTGCTGGTGCCGCCGGAAGCTCAAACACCAGTACTTTGAGCAGCATCAACAATGTTGATGTTTCCACCGTCACGGGATCCGCCGATGCCATCAAGGCGATCGACGGTGCACTGGCCCAGATCGACACCATGCGCGGCGGTTTGGGTGCGGTGCAGAACCGCTTTGAATCGACCATTGCCAACCTGCAGAGCGTCTCGGAGAATCTCTCGGCCGCCCGTAGCAGGATCCTGGACGCCGACATCGCCCAGGAAACCGCGGCGATGACCAAAAACAATATCCTGCAGCAGGCCGGCGTTTCGATTCTGGCCCAGGCGAACCAGCTGCCGCAGATGGCTCTTTCGCTTCTCGGCTAAGCCATAGCGGGATAACCTTCAACTCAGGTGGAGGCTGGGGTTTCTCAGCCTCCACCCTAACCTCAGCAAAAAGGGGGAAGCTTCGGCTTCCCAGGCAGTCCTTTAGGATGGAGGACGGTATGGAAATCGGATCAATGACATCTGTGGGCGCTGCAATCCCCAACCAGGCCAGATCAACGGCGGGTGATAAGGTTGAGGAAAAACGGCGCGAATCGCCCTCGCTGGCCATGGAAGAGCCTGCGCAGGACGAAAAGAAGGTGGCTTCGGAAGAGATTCTCAGCAAGATCAAGGAGTTGACCGAAGACGGGGTTTACAGCGTACGTTTTGAGAAGAGCGAGGATGTCAACGACCTGGTCACCCAGGTCATCGACCGGGAGTCGGGTGAAGTGATCCGCCAGTTTCCCGCTGAAGAGATCCTTCAACTGACAAAGCGCCTCGACGATCTGCGCGGCGGTATCATCGATACCAAGAGCTGATCCAAGGGAGCCGGGTGAACCCTGCCCGGTTTAAGCTGCAGACGAACCTTTTATCAACGGTTGTCGGGATGCCCTGGCAGCTGCCACACTCGAAGTGCGTCCGGAGGGCCGGTGGGTTGTAGCCTGACCGACCGGCCCTTCAATTTACCAGGGATTTTCAACAGGCGGAGGCGACCATGGCAGGCATAACATTCGGCGGTCTGGCCACGGGGATGGACACCAACCAACTCATCGAGGGTTTGATGGAGGTTGAGCGCCAGCCGGTAACCCGCCTTGAGTCAAAGAAAACCGCCCAGACAAAGCGCGTGGACGCTTTCAAGGTCTTTGACGCCGCGCTGAAAAAAATGCGCGATGCCGTCTCTGACATGAGTATCACCAGCCAGGTGAAGCAAGGCAAGGTGACCCTGAGCAACGAGGATCACTTCAGCGCCACCTCCAGCTCCGGCGAGCCGAGCACCCACCAGGTTGAAGTCATCGACTTGGCCCAGGTCGGCAAACAGTTTTTTCAAGGGTACGACAGCAAAACCGACAAAGACTTGCCCACCGGTTCGCTGACGTTGACCGTGAACGGCACCGACCACGACATTACCATCGATACCGAAAATAACTCCCTGGTCGATATCGCCGATGAGATCAACGCCCTTGATTCGGGGGTGACCGCTTCGGTGATGTTCGATGGCGACAATTACCGCCTGGCCCTCACCGGGGATGACGTCGCCAACACTTTTTCCCTCACCGATAATCTTGCCGGCGGCGGCATGGCGTTGACACTCTCTCAGCCGGCCACTCGCGCCCATGTCACGATCGACGGCCTTGACGTCTACAGCGACACCAACACCATCGAAGACGCGGTGCCCAACCTGACTCTTAACCTGACCCAGGCCCAGGAAGAGCCAAGAACACCGGTGACGGTCAGCGTCGGGTTGGACAGCGAGGGGGTTAAGGAGAAGATTCAGACCCTGGTCGATGCCTACAATGAGGTGATGGATTTCATCGCCGAGGGGTACAGCAATTCCCCCATTGACGACGAGGAGGGTGTCGCCGGGGGGCTGGTGCTGCGCGGCGATTCGGCGGTCAACAGCGTCAAGCGCAAGATGCAGAATATGCTCACCACCGCGGTGGCCACCGGGGGAGCCTATACCTCCCTGACCAGCCTGGGGGTTTCGACCAATCGCGACGGGACCCTGAACCTTGACAGCAGTAAGCTCGACGAGGCGATCCAGGATGATTTCGACAGCGTGGTCAAGATGCTGGTCGGCGACGATAATCTCGAAGGGATCATGAAACCCTTCAAGACCTATATGTACGATGTCACCAGTTCAGCAGGCGGCGTCTACGCTAACGCCAAGGACCGGGCCGACCGCAGCATCTCCGGCCTCGACAGTCAGATCGACCGCCTCGAGCAGCGTCTGGAGCAGCGGGAAAAAGTTATCCGCGCCCAGTTTACCAGCTTAGAGACCCTGGTCAGCGGCATGAACCAAACCAGCAGCTATCTTACCCAGCAGATGGACATGCTGAGCAA
>CALZHQ010000150.1 GCA_945787295.1 uncultured Desulfuromonadales bacterium | reverse complement strand
CTTTTGGCCAGTGCCTCTGTGGCCAGGCTGCTGCAAGTGGCGAGGTACAGTTTGCCAGTCATGTTGATAGTCGGCACACCGTCCTTACCCCACAGATGAGCCCTCATGGCCACTACTGTGTGCCGATTATGCTTGCTGATCAACCCCTTGGTGTAATCAGTCTTTATCTGCCAGACGGGCATCAGCACGATCAGCGCGAAGAGGATTTTTTCGTTTCGGTTGCAAATACTTTGACCAGCATTATCCAACGGCATCGGATCATGGACGAAAAGAACCGTTATGAAATGATGCTCAGTCAGGCACAGAAAGTTGAAGCGATCGGCACTCTTTCCGGCGGGATTGCTCATGATTTTAACAACCTGTTGGCACCGATGCTCGGCTACGCAGAACTTGCCTTACGTGATCTCGACACAGATAGTCGTACCGCGAGACAGATCGGGGAAGTGATTCAAGCAGCGACACGGGCCAAGGAGTTGGTACGGCAGATTTTAACCCTCAGCCATAAAGCTGATCACCAATTAGGGGAGTTGCAGCCTTTAAATCTTGAGCCAATCATTGGTGAAGTACTAACCCTGGTGCGTGCATCTATCCCGACAACTATTGAAATAGAAAAACAGCTGAATAGCACAGGCTGTTATGTGCTGGTCGATCCGACCCATATCCATCAGATTATCCTGAACCTCTGCACCAACGCCTATCATGCGATGCGTGAATCGGGCGGCAAGATTAGCATTTCTTTGCAGGCTGTCAATTTGCATGAAGATGACTTGCGAATTATGTCGCTTCTGCTGGCCGCTGGGGATTATCTGTTACTCAGGGTCAGTGATACCGGTGTCGGTATGGAGAAGAAAATCGTAGAGCGGATATTCGATCCTTATTTCACGACCAAAAAAATGGGCGAGGGGACCGGGCTCGGTCTTTCGGTCGTCAATGGTCTGGTCAAAAGCTATGGTGGACATATCTCAGCCTACAGCGAGCCAGGTCTGGGTACGACCTTCAATGTCTATTTGCCCTGCTGTGAAGACCGGGGAGGAGCGGTCAATGAACGGCGTGTAGCCGACCTGCCAACCGGCAGTGAACATATCATGGTCGTAGATGATGAACCGCAGGTTGGCCAGATGAGTTGTGAAAGCCTTGAATTGCTCGGTTACCAAGTCAGCCTGTTTTCTGACTCTGCTGATGCGCTCAAAGCGTTTCGGCACCAACCGGAAGGATTTGATTTGGTGCTGACCGACATGACAATGCCGAAGCTGACTGGCCTCGAGCTGCTGAAGAGTTTCCGTGAGTTGCGCACCGATATCCCGATGATTCTTTGTACCGGTTTCAGTGAGTTGGTCAATGAGCAAAAAGCACAGGACCAAGGGTTTCAGAGATATCTGATGAAACCAGTTGTCCTGCGCAATCTGTCACATGCTGTGCGTGATGTGCTGGATGAAAGTCGTCAAGCCTAGTCGGCACCTTCTGTAGCGTTAACTTTATAATCTCTTATTCAGCGACGTCCACCCATCTCAGCCAGTCGATTTCGCCGTCAAAGACGTTGTTGGCGTGATTGTTGACATTCGCGCCGATGGCGAAATCACCATTCACCGGAGTGATCTGATCGGCGGTGTAGAGTTTCTGCACATCTGCATTGTAGGACTGGGTGGCGTTAGTGCAGTTGAAGCTGCCGGACCAGTTTTCTCCGGTTCCTGTTCCATCGGTGCCCTGGTCATCGATGAAAATGTCGGCAGGTACGAAGAACTGATCGGGCGTGCCGCCAGCCTTGCTGCTATTCCAGACGACCTTGACTTGATACCAGTGGTCAGAGACGATCGGACAGCTGTCGTAATTGCTGAGCACCGGTTTCCAGGCGTTGCCGCCGTGGGCATCCTGCGGTTTGACCCATAGGGCGATCGAAGCTGTGCCGTCCGGCGCCAGGTAGCTGCCAAAAGTGTTGTTGCGCCAGACAGACATCTGGTAGTTGGCGCCGCCGCTATCGCGGGCGAAAACGCGGCGGATGTAGTCGGCAGTGCCTTCCAGGCCTGTCGGCTTGATGCGGGCTTCGATGGTCATTTCTGTTTCCGCCTGCAAGCAATTGTTGTTGTTTTCAAAATCGATGTAGTTAGCGATGGCGTCACCGAAGTAGCTGATCCCGGTCAAGGTGCCGTTACCTATCACCTGACCAGGGTACCGGCTCTGGTTATCAAAGACGTAACTGCTACCGGGCGCTTCGTTGAGCTCAAAGCGGATTTCCCCGCTCAGGCAATCCGTGGACATGCCGATCAGAACGGCGTTGGTTGTAGCGCTGTTGTCATATTCATCGAAGATTTCTCCGCTGACCGCGGCCAAACTATCGCTGCCGAAGTCATCGGTGGCATCGAGTGCTGTGCTCAAGGTCAGGGTGGCGGTCGCACTGCCGGCAACATGCCTTCGGAGAAGGTGAGCGTCAGCTGGTCACTGCCGATCGTACCTGTAATCTCGCTGATATAGGGACCAGTCGTTGCGTCGATCGGGGCGAAGTAGCCGGTGTCCTTGGTAATATTCCAGACCCTGGCCTCATCCAGCCGGCCGATGAATTCATTCTGCCAGGCGTAGAAGCCGCCGATGGAAAACTCCGAGGCGCACCAGTGACCCTCATAACAGATTGCCTCGTTCCAGGGGCTGTTTTCGGAATAGGCGTACATCGAGGTTTCCCCTACGCCCGGTTGCATGTAATCGCCGCTGGAGTCGCTGGTGGTGACATCCTCACCATTGACGTAGATGCGGACCCGGCCGACCGACGGATCGAGGTCGTCGCGGTCGACACCGGTATTGTCGAAGGTGACGGCGACATGGCTCCACTGGTTCAGCGGGATCGCAATGGCGCTGTAGGCGCCGCGCAGCCCGGCCATCCCCGCCTGGGCAAAGCCGTTGTTGTCGATCTGGGTCTGGAACGACGCCCTCAGGGAGCCGTTGACCTTGCGCAGGTTAAACAGATAGCCACCGTTGGCGGTGCCGGTATGCTTGCTGAAAATGGTGTAGTCACTGGCGGTGTCTTCAGTCGGGTAGACCCAGGCCTCCAGGGTGGTGTTGTACTTCATCTCGGTATATTTCCAGGTGCCATGCCGGCCTTCGTCGGTCGACCAGAACTCGTTGCGGGTGCCGACCTGGACGTTCTTGCCGCCATCGAGGACCAGCGCCTGACCGGAGCGGCCGGTGCCGAAGCTGCCGGCGAGGTCGTCCATCCACTTGCCGTGCATGCGCCAGCTGCCGGAATCGTTCAGGTTATTATTGAAGCCGTAGTGCAGCACCAGGCTCTCGTCGAAGCTGCGGGTAGCGCCGGTGCCGCCATTGGCTCCCATGCGGTGGATCGAATTGGAGGCATGGCAACTGGCGGTACCGCAGCTCATGCCGGCGTGCCAGTCGCTGTAGTAATAGTGGCAGTTGGCACACATGGTGTTCCAGACCCAGGTGCCTTCGCCACCATTCGGGTTGCTGCGCACCATCGAGCTGCTTTCCGCACCGTGAGCTTCGTGACAATCGGTGCAGGAGAGGGCGAAGTTTGCCCCGCTGATCCGCGCAGACTGATCGTACGGTTGGCGCGAGAAAATCTGCTCCCCTTTGCCGCGCGAGGTGACCGGCCAGCAGTCCTCTTCGCTGCCGATACAGGTGTCACCATCCCAGCCTTCACCCTTGCCGCAGCCGTACCAGTCGGGGCAGGCGCCACCTCCTGGTGGAGTGTTTGCTGATGCCAAGCCATGCGCATCTGCCGCCCAGTTGATGCCGAAGTTGCTGTGGCCGCTGCTGTCTTCCGCATGGCACTCGAGACAGAAGCTGGCGTAGTCGGGCAGCTGGTGCTTGGCGTAAGGGTCGCTGCTCGGGGTCTGGTAGGTGCCACCGTAATCGAGCATCTTCTCGCCAGGCTCATCTCCCCAGAGCTCCAAATTCAGCTGACTGTTGGTGGGCGTGCTGATGCGGGTCACCGGAGTCTTGTCCTGGTCAGCTTCCCAATACTTGCCGGTAATCAAATGAACGTTGTGGCAGCTGACACACTCCAAACTGTAGGTGCTGCCAGCGATACCGAATTCGGTACCCAAATCATGCTTTTCGGTCGCATTGAAGGCCTGCTGAATATCGTCGGCCAGAGTCGGGCCGGAGATGGCGTTATTCTGCACCATGCCATCGGTATGGCAGGTGTAGCAGAGCCCTTCCTGATCGCCCGTAGTCATCGCCGGGGCGGTGGTGCCATGGACGTCATGACACTCGGAGCAGAGGGTGCTGCTGTGAGCAGAATTTTCATAGTCGGCCGAGCTGGTGTACCAGAGCGGGCCGCCAGTCGCCATACCACCGCTTTCGTGGCACTGGTTACAGTTGCTGTTGTTCTGGTCGTTTTCAAAGCCGACCTTCAGCCTGCGGCTAGCCGGGTTGGCCCCGGCAACGATGTGCACTGCCGTGGTGTCGTGGCAGTCACCACAAGCGCGGGCTGCGCCAGGGTTGCCGCTGGCAGTAGTGTCTTGCCAGGAGAGTTTCCGATAGGTTCCTGTCGCGCCGTGGCCGCTGACATAATAGCCGTAACTGATGTTGTCGCCCGCCTTGTCTGGAGCTGCTTCGAGCCCGACCATTGACGGGACGCTGTCGTGACAACCGACACACCACTTGTCCTTACCGACCTGCAGTGAGGCATCGACATTGTAGACGCCGTCACGCCAGTTGTCCTTGGCGCCGACTGAATCGGCGCTGTTGTTGATACCATCAAAGGCGCCGCCAGCGCTGTGGCAGGCATCGCAGACATCGGTTTCAGACAGATTGAACTTACCATCGCCATCGCTATCGGTACCCGACTTGAAGAACGGATAGTCATTGATATCGTGGCAATCGGCACAGCCGATCCCCGGTCCCCGGGCATCATCAGCGTCTGTCTCGGTATGGGTTGAGTGACTCAGAGTGGTCCCGGCACCGCCGTTGTCGGCATCCTTACCGTGACACTCGCTACAATCATTGCCGCTGCTGCCGCCACCATGGGCGAAGCTGTTGCTGTGTGAGTGACACTGAACACAGGAGCTGCCGATGTTGCCCTGGTTGTGGTTGCCAGGGTGGTTGGTGTCCGGGTGCGGGTCATTGCCAAACGCATGACAGGCATCGCAGACGCCATTATTGATGGTCGTTGATGGATCAAGATCGCGCAGGTCGGTATCGGTTGCTTCGAAACCGGTAATGGCAACCGGGGCGCTGCTGCCGCCGACCTGCCCATCGATGGTCTCGAGAATCATCGCAAGCTTGGTGGTGCCATGCACCTCGTGGCAGGTTTCGCACTGATAGCCCGGATTAGTTGCCGCTGATCGCGCCGGAATGCACTGTGGCTTCGGCCACCGCATCATAGCCGAGAGCGCCGTTGCTGCTCTGACCGACCAGGTGGCAATCGAGACAGACTTCACTGATGCTCGAGGTGTAATCGCGACCGTCATCCGGCACGCTGGCGAAGCGGTTGGCATCACCGAGGCTGTGACTGAAGTGTGGCAGCGTACTGTCGTGGCAGACGGTGCACTGATAGCCGGGACCGTTCTGCCCGTGCAGGGTGGCGTTGTAACCGGTGGTCACCCCGTGACCGGTGGCGTAGTAGCCGTAGCTGCTGTTGTCGCCCGCCTTGTCGGGGGCCGCGACGCCTGAGCCGTCCGCTTTGCTGTTGGCCGGTTCGCTGTCATGGCAGCTGACGCACCAGAATTCCTTGCCGGTCTGCAGGCTGCCATCGGCGTTATAGATGCCGCCCTGCCAGTTGGCTTTGACGCCGTAGGCTGGGTCGTTGATGCCGTCAAAAGCACCACCGGCACTGTGGCAATTGTCGCAGACATCGGTTTCCGCTAAATCAAAGCGACCATCACTATTGCCGTCGCTCCCCGATTTGAAATAGGGGAAGTTGTTGATAGCGTGACAATCGTTGCAGTAAATTCCCGGACCGCGCGCATCGTCAATGTCCAGTTCGGTGTGGGTCGAGTGACTCTGGGTCGTTCCGCGCCCCTGGCTGGCAACGGTCCCGGCACTGTAGGGAGAGCTGGAATCTGGATCGAACAGGGTGCCGGCGTCGTGGCCGTGGCACTCCACGCAGCCGCTACCGCTGCTGCCGCTGCCGTGGTGATTGACCCCTTTGCTGTGACAGTCATCACAGTCGACCTGGGTCCCTTTGAAGCCCTGCTGAATCGCCTGCCGTACTGCGCTCACATTTACTGCGCTGCCGGTGTAGTTGTGGCAAAGAGCGCAGTCGGAACGGTGCAGAGCATCAACATCAGCATCATTGACCAAGCTGCCTGTGCCGGGTGAGCCGAGATTGGAGGTGTCGCTGGTGTGGCAGTTGCCACACCCGGCAATAATGACCCGGTTGTTATGCGCCAACGCGGAGTCAGTATGCACTGCAGCGCGGTTCTCGTGGCAGGTATCACAGGTGACGCTGCCTTTAACCGGATCTGCCTTGGACCAGACAAAATTCGTAGCACTCCGCATATTGTTGCCGGCGGTCAGGACCGTATCACCAAAGTGGCCAGGCAGAATATTACCGACACTGCCAGCATGACAGGTGGCACAGGTGCCGTCCGGGGTGCTTACCGAGGCGTGCCTCGACGTCCAGCCGGTCGCAGCACCATGGCAACGGACACAGTTTACCCCGGAGTTTTCATCGGGGAAGGTCATGTCCGCGCCGTTACAATCCTGGTCAATCCCATCGTAGGGGATGTCAAGAGCGCCCGGGTTGATAGCAGCATCACTGTCGTTACAGTCATCAGTCTGAGCAGGGTCGCCGCAGGAACCGATCGCGTAATAGCCGTCACCGTCAGCGTCGGGCGGAATCACCCCTTCATCGATCTGGCCGTCACAGTTATTATCAATGCCATCACAAACCTCGACCGCACCGGGGTAAACGTCGGCATTCGTATCGTCGCAATCATCATCACTGCCAACACAGGGGCCGATTCCAGTGTAACGAGTGTAAGTGTCAAAGTCGGCGTCAAATTCGCATATGTCTGTTGAGACAATCGCGATGTCCCCGGCAAAGTTTGCCGCACCGGTTGATACCGTTACGTTGCCAAAAATACCGGTGGTCGAGGTCTTGGTCGCAAAAAAACAGTCATAGCCGCCATCGAGCACGACCGAGCCACCATCAAAAAATAAGTCTTCGGTAAAGATATCAGCCGAAAGTTGCAGCGTAAAATCAGTCAGGCCCAAAGTCTGACTGGCGTAATCATAGGCGTCCTGGATGGAGGTTGGACTGTAGGCATCGCCGACGATCTTTGCCGGAGGAATGCAGGCGGCAAGGGAATCGTTCTTGGCGGTGGATAAAAACAGCAAGAAAAAGCATGCGATAACGACGTAGAACCCTTTATGCACTCTCATACCTCCACTTGTTTACTCAATAAATAAATATTTGGAAAAGCTGATAGGAATTATTTTTTCGGGCCCCATTGTGATAATTTAATTAGCAAGAAGCGCGCCGAAGACTTTAGAATGTATGGCTGGATGAGGCTTGGCTCGTTCAGATTTTTGAATTGACAAAACTTTTCTGGTGATTAATTTCTGCCCATCTTGGGGGGAAACTATTGTCCTTTAGTTTCATTGGTTGCCTAAATGGCGATATAACTGAGCCTGATAGTAATATTCCGTAATTTTATGCATTGTTGGGAAACTTAGCAATTGTGACATTTGTCGGCTTCGCCCCAGAAAATTATTTCGATCCGCTTATCAAATGTTCTGCAAGAATGGGGTCCCTGGATTCTTTGTCCGCTGTTCTGTCCCCTGCCTGCAACTGATAGCCCTTGATCAAACGTTCGCCGCGGTCAGCGACCAAGACATGACCTGCCACGTCGATGGTAATTGATTCGACAAAGCCGAACTTGTCCTTACTGCCCACGCAGCCGATAATTTCGCAGTTATTCGTAGCGAAAATGTTGACGCTGTGATGGTCGGACATTCAACAGCATAAAGTGGACCGACGTTGCATAGAGCGAGCAACAGCAAGGTCGCAAGTCGGGTAATGACCAACTTCATGGTTTTTGCTTTGGTGCAGCATGCTGGCGTTCGAAGCGGTAAATTAATAGTTGTTTGTTGAGCCTCTAGGTGATCATGCTGAGAGTGAACTGGGGGCAGGAAATCCTCGTTCAGAACAAAGGATTGCTCATTACGTCTTGTGACGGCTTGTGGATACTCTTAATTGACGGTGCCGGGAGCCGTTCATTCAATCACTGCCGGCAGCCGCTAGGAAGAAGATCTGCACCACCTGGATAGAGTGCTGTCCTTTGCTCGGCAATAGGGCAGAATATTCAATTTGATGCAGCCTAAATGGATGCCATAGATGTCAGTTGTGCATAAAGCAGACTTAAGAGCAAAATCGTCAGCCAGGCAAATGTTTTACTGATGGAATGCATCTTTATCAATCTCCTTATCATATATTTTTGATCTTTTGTTGTATGGCAGCTGCTGTTAGCCCAGCGCAACATGTCTGGACAGGGTGATCCATGTGCACGGTGGCACGACAGGCACATTACCGCTGAATTAGTCGCATCAATAGTCCCGGTTGCAGAGTAATAATTAGTCGTTGTTGTTTTTGCGCCTATCGATATTAAAGCAATAGGAGCATCATCTGCGGCAAGATTAACCTTTGCTGTATTCCATAGTGCTCCACCGGTAAATAGTGCGTAATCGGTGGGATGTCTCTTCCAGGGGCTTGCTGATCCGCCTGTTTCTGATGCGCCTGTTCCATGGAAAACTCCGTGGCACTGGTCACAGAACAAGCTGATACCCTGAGATGGATCAGCACTATAAACATTATGAGAAGTGTCAGTCACATTTAATTCATAGTCAGCTACGCCCTCACCAAGCACT
>CALZHQ010000149.1 GCA_945787295.1 uncultured Desulfuromonadales bacterium | reverse complement strand
AAGATCTTCGTGGTCATGGTCGTCTTCGTTTAGGTCAACACCAAAAAGTTTCCCCGTTTTTATTAGGCTCTCTTCCAGTAACGACCCCATTGAAATCGCAAGAATAATACAGGCAAACATGATGACAAACCAACATGCAAGCATGGCTGGTAGTCTTAAAGTAAGCGTCAACCGGGCCCATCTTGCCGTACAGCTACCAGCTCTCTAATCTGACCTCCACTATTAACAACAGGGAGGTCACCGCATGTCATCAGTTGCACTACAAGAGGAATGGTCTGCAAAAATTTCCGCCTGGCGTGAAAGTGGTTTGAGCGTCGCCGCCTGGTGTCGGGATAATGCCGAAGGGTACCATCGCTTTCTCTACTGGCGAAAGCGACTGGCTGTGCCCGAGCAGCATCAGCTCGGCAGTTTTGTTGAGCTGGAACTTGCACCGCCTCCGCTTGCTCTGGAATGCAATGGGGTCTATGTTCACGTATCCTCCGGTTTCGACGCCAGCCTGCTTGGCGAGGTCCTTACTGTACTGAAGCGGACTTAGGCATGCGGCCCTCCGGGTTGCAGCAGATTTACCTGTATGACCAGGTGGTCGATATGCGCAAGGGGTTTGAGGGCCTGAGTCAACTCGTTGAATGCGCCTATCCCGGCCAGTTGCTCTCCGGTGCGCTCTTTCTTTTCCTGAATCGGCGCCGCAACTTGATCAAAATCCTCTCCTGGGAGGGAGATGGTTTTGCCATCTGGTATAAGCGACTGGAGAAGGGAACCTTTTCCCGTTGTTTCAGTGGCGAAGAAAAGCTCTCACGGCAGCAGTTTCTCATGCTTATCGAAGGGGTGGTGCCTCGCCGCCTGAACAAGCGCTTTTCTTTGTGATAATAGGCATTTATCTGTTTCTATCAGGCTCTGTTTTGTGGTAGGTTAACGCCATGCTGAACGGTGCCGAAACCATAGCGGATCTCCCCCGCGCGAAAGAACTTCTTCAGCAGAAAGATCAGCGTATCAGTACGCTGGAAGCGGATCTCTTGGCTGTGAAAGAACAGCTTGCCTGGCTGCAAAAGCAGGTCTTCGGCGTTAAAAGTGAGCGGCTGACCGATCTACACAATCAACTTCTGCTGCCGGGGCTGGAGGAACAGGATTCGGACGTAGAGCCGGGCCAGGAAGAGGTTCACTACAAGCGGCGCAAGGGTAAAATAAATCTTGGTAAGGATACGATGTCCTGGCCCGACGACCTGCCGGTGCAAAGGGTCGAGCTCGATGTGCCTGCGGATGAAAAGATCTGCCCGGAGACGGGAGCGCCTCTCGTCCAGATCGGCTGCGAAACCAGCCGCAAGCTGGCCCGCAAGCCGGAGCAGTTTTATATCCTCGAATACGTTCGTCCCAAATACGCCTCCAAGTCCGCCCCTGAGCTCGGTGTTAAGGTTGCGCCCCTGCCCGATGCGATTATTGATCGCAGCCCCGCCGATGAAAGCCTGCTGGCCTTTATTCTGACAAGCAAATTTGTCGATCACCTGCCGCTGAATCGTTTGGTCGAAATTCTGGGTCGTGCAGATGTCCGTATCAGCCGGCAGACCCTTTCAAAGTGGGTTCTCACCTTGGGAGAGGCCTTGTCGCCCCTTTACGAAGCGATGAGAGCGGAGGTTCTGGGCAGCGGTTCGATATTTGTCGATGAAACCCCGATCCGCCTTCAGGTCAAAGGCAAAAAACGCTGCCAACAGGCATATATGTGGATTTATGTCGGTGGTGGCGGAGGCGATCCTCCCTATCGATTCTTCGAGTTTCAACTGAATCGAAACCATGAACATCCGCTGAAAACCCTGAACGAGTACCAGGGCTTTTTGCATACCGATAAATACGGCGCGTACGAAAAGCTAGCGGAATACGAGGACATCACTTGGTGCCCCTGCATGGCCCACGTGCGCCGTAAATTCGTTGAGGCGGAAAATAGCGACCCGGAATTACGGCGCCGTATTCTGCGCAAAATCCGTCATCTGTTCATGCTGGAGCGCGTTGCCTGGAAGCGGCCAGCCGAAGAACGACTGCGTATCCGGCAGAGAATCGAAAAACCGATTTTGGAGGAATTGTCGGAGCTGGTTCAGTCGCGACTCCTGGCGGGCGGGCTGCTGCCAAAATCCAACTTCACCAAAGCATTGAACTACTATCAGGGGTTGGCCCCCTACCTGCAGAACTACCTGAATGATCCCAATGCCCGCCTCGACAACAATGTCGCCGAACGAGGCATCCGCCCCCTCACCATCGGTCGTAAGAACTGGTTATTTGTCGGCAGCGAAGATGGTGGCCGGGCGACAGCAACAATCCTCTCCCTGGTCCAGACCTGCCGGAACCTGGACATCAATCCCCAAGAATACCTTGAAGATGTGTTACGCCGCATCATGAGTCACCCTGCCAAGCAGATTCACGAACTTCTTCCCGATAAATGGCTGGCAGCAAGAAATCTGCAGCATGATGACATGCCGCAGGCGGACAGCCTAGATGGGCTCGGTTGACGGTTACGAATCAAGGGCTCTTAAGGCGGCTTTTTTGAATGCCTCGGAAAAACACTCCATCTTCCCTATTTCATCAAGGATTATTATATTGCCAGCAACAGGCTGGATCGAAGAAGCAGCAATTGCCTCTATATTTTCAATGCTTACTCCGTATCGCCTGATATGAAAATCGGACTCTATATCCTGATGAGCAAGGTAACCTTCTTTCCCGTCAAGAGATCTCATCAGAAAACCAACTCTCTTTTCGCCGACCCTCTCTTCTTCAGTATAAAACCCGTTCGCGGGCATCTGCAGGTTTTTGATGATCTTCTTTATAACAGTCGTTTTTCCAGAGGAAGGGGCTCCCGTCAGGAATATATTCTTTCTCATTTGCTACCTACTCCAATCTATGCCGTTAATTTTTTCGATCAGCTTCCAGCCAACCTCTTAACAACACTTCGGCGCCTCGTCACTCCCCCCTTTTTGTGAGACCCGCCCCACCAAAGAGACAAACCCCTTAGACAGCTCCACAACTTGTCACCCACAAAGAACGCTAGCGTACCGCTCCCCGCAGAAGAGGGTTGGCCTTTTCTGAGCTATTGACACAACGGTGATGCAATTTATTTCTATTCAAATTCATATTTGACCTCAG
>CALZHQ010000148.1 GCA_945787295.1 uncultured Desulfuromonadales bacterium | reverse complement strand
ACGTACTTGTCGACGATGTCGACATAATCTACTAATTGCTTGTTAGTCTGTTCGAGCTGTCGATGTGCATCATTGAGTAACTTTTCGGTCGCACCTTCTTCAATGTATCGGTGTATCCATTCGTGCAATTTTCGAAAAACAATCGCCTCAGGTTAAGCCTGTTGAGCAAGAGGTGCTTGTTGCAGAGAGTAACATCAAGCTAGATGAGGTCGCCAAGCCTGAGCCAGAAATCCTGCCCCCGCCGAGCAGTCAACTTGAAAAGTCAGCTGATGAGAATTCTGAATCACCAGTCGCGATACTGGAAATGACGTCAGATGGGGCAGCTTCTGGGGAGCCGCTAGCTGCATTGGCAACCGAAACTGGAAGTCCTGGCCACGTTGTTTTTAGTGAGGCCTTGCCCCGCTATGATATAAATCCGTTACCTGAGTATCCTGAAGCGGCTTTGCGGCGAGGACAGCAGGGGACTGTTCAGTTGGAGGTGTTAGTGCTTACGGATGGTCGTGTTGGCGGGGTCAACCTGGTGACTTCCTCTGGTTTTAAAAGTCTGGATCGTGAGGCACAAAAAGCTGTCAGGCGCTGGACGTTTGAACCAGCCACTTCTCTTGGTGGTGTTGTTGAAAGTCGGGTGGTTATACCGGTCGATTTTGTGCTTGAAAAAAAATAGCCTTTAGTTGGTGGTAATGACCCGGATTTATTAGGCAAATAACTATTCAAAGAACTTTTTTACGCTCTTAAATTAAAAACTATGAATTTTTAATGACAGGTGGTAAACTTCTAACGTTTATCGCCTTTTTTACTTTTAACAGCTGACGATTCTTTTGGAGATAATGCATGGCTACAGAGGGGATTAAGGTTCTTCTGGTTGATGATTCACCAACCGTTCGTCGTTTGGGGGAGCTGATCCTGTCGCAGCAAGGGTATCGGGTTTTTACTGCGGAGGATGGTGAGCAGGGTCTGGAAATGGCAAAGAAGATTAGACCTGCCGTGATTCTGGTCGATTTTATTATGCCGAACATGAACGGACACACGTTCTGTCGAAATATTCGCCAAGATGAGAGTATGAAAGACGTTCCGCTGATTCTGATTTCTTCTAAAGGGGAATCGGTTGGTCAGGCGTTTGAAAAAGAGTTTGGCGTTCTCTATTATTTCTCAAAACCTTTTGAGCCGGATGATCTGATCAAAAAACTTGAGGAAGTTCTCAAGGATGTCGTCATTGATGAAGAACCGGCCGAAGAGGCTTCGGCTAATGGCGCTGCGCTGGTTTCACCGGGTGCTCTGCATGAGATGGTCGACAAGTTGTTGCGGCAGTATTTTCAGAAGGATTTTCCTCTGTTGATGCGCAACGTTATGTCGGATATGTTGACCGAAGCTGGCTTGCTTAAAAAGGGCGGGGTGATTTTCTCTGGATCCCTCGAAGAGGTTCCCCTTCCTGATGTCATCAATTTTGTCTATAATTCTCGTTTGTCCGGCAGATTGACTATTTTTTCCTCTGACATCTTCGGCGAAGTTTTTATCGAAGAGGGGCAATTTGTCTTTTCGTCCTGCAGCAGAAAGGGATCGAAGCAGCCGTTTCTCACGGACATCATGCGTAAACAGAAAATTCTGCTTGCCGATGATGATACGATCCGCGACGTGGTTACCGAGGCGCGGGAAAAGGCGATGCCGATAGGGCGGATGCTCGTGGCCAAGGGTTTGGTCAACGAAGAGCAATTGATGGAAGCGCTGCGGCTTCACGCGATGGATGCTTTCGGTACGATTCTCGAAGCGAAGAAGGGCAACTTCTTTCTCGAACGAGATGACCTGCCAGCCAATCTGCGTGATATGCGGGTCCGTATTCCGCTGATTAATGTTCTGATGGAAGGCTTGAGTCATCTTGATGAGCGGCACCTCGCTGCGACAGAGTTCAAAGACGAATCGATGGTTCTGGTCCGCTTGATTACCAATGAAGATGCCCTTGAAACGGTCAACCTTAAGGCTCGTGAGCTCGATATCTTTGCCCTTATCGATGGTCTCAAACCTCTTTCGCAGGTCATCAGCGAAAGTCAGCTCCATCCATTGGAAACCAAACGAATCTGCTATGCATTGCGTAAAGTTGGCCTGTTACGGGTTAAGGGAGCTTAGGGAGATTGCCGATGGATGACATGCGGCAGAAACTATTTCCAATATTCCTCAAGGAAGCCGAACAGAATATACAGGTTTTAAGGGGCTTTCTTGCCCATAAAGACCTTCGTGGCGCGCCTGAAGAAGAGTTGGAAACCGCCTTTCGCGCAGCACACACGTTAAAGGGAACGGCCAATCTGGTCGATGCTGAGTCGATATGCAAAATCAGTCGTCGCCTAGAGGCGATGCTGGAAAAGCATTTCTCCGCGCATACCATGCCGACGCCGGTTGAACATGAAGCGATGAAGCTGGCGGTTGACTGGGTGTCGCCACTGGTCTCTGCACTGAAGGGCGATCTTCAGGAACCGAAGTTGTTTGTTAGCGAAGCCTTGCAGGCATTGGATCTGGCAGAGGCCTTCCCCGGTCGAACGCCATTGGTGGAATTGCTCGACAGCAACTCAGAGCAGCGAGCACCACAATTGGATGATCCTTTTGCTGCTGATCCTGATTTGCTGCCAGAAGAAGATCTCCTCCATAAAGAAGAGCAGGATCCCTTTGCCGATGACCCAGCATTCGGCGTTGAACTCGATCTGGTCTCCTCAGGCGCTGCAGAAGTTGTCGTTTCTGACCGTGATACCAGTCCTGTGGAGGATCCATTTGCTGATGATTATGATTTTATCGATGATCAGGCGCTGATTGGCTCCTCTGCGGCCGAGGTAGAGCTTGAAGAAAATCCTCAAGCTGATGAGCCTGCGGCTGCACTTCCGTTTGATCCTTTTGCTGATGATGTCCTTGGCCTGGATATCGATTCAGCCGTAAGGGCAGATCACGAGGCTTTTAAAGCCTCTGCAGATCAAGAAGTTGCTGTCGAGCCGATCGATGTCTCACCCGCTGCAGGTTCGACAGAACTTTATGCTGCTGCCGCGCCGATAGGTGCGGAAGATCCCTTTGCCGATGATGATGATTTTGACAACTGGTTTGAGGTTGCACCTGCAGTCGAGGTCGATAACGCTTTAGAAGCCGAAGCCGAAGCCGAAGCCGAAGCCGAAGCCGAAGCCGAAGCCGAAGCCGAAGCCGAAGCCGAAGCCGAAGCCGAAGCCGAAGCCGAA
>CALZHQ010000147.1 GCA_945787295.1 uncultured Desulfuromonadales bacterium | reverse complement strand
GCAACTTGAACAGGGGCGACAGTTTAACATCGTGGCGCTGGATTCGGATCACGACGGGATTGCCCAGATCAGTGCCTATCTGAGTCAGCATCAGGACGTTGACGCGGTTCACGTTATTTCCCATGGTACCGATGGTGAAGCGGTTCTGGGGAACAGTCGCCTCAACTCGACCACCCTGGATGGCTACGCGGAAGCCATCGAGGGTTGGCAGCGGTCTCTTTCCGGTGATGCCGACCTTCTCTTTTATGGCTGCAACTTGGCTGCGGGAAATGATGGTCAAGAACTGGTCAATTCGCTCACGCTGCTCAGCGGCGCGGATGTGGCCGCCAGTGATGACCCCACCGGCAGCGCCAAATTGGGTGGCGATTGGGAGTTGGAGTATAGCAAAGGCGAGATTGAGACGGCGGTGGCCGTCAACAGCGAAACCCAACAGAACTGGAACGGGGTGCTGGCCACATTTACGGTCAACACCACAGCGGATACAGTCGACGCCAACCCCGGCGACGGCATCGCAGAAGACGCCTCAGGCAACACCTCCTTGCGAGCGGCCATTATGGAGGCCAATGCCCTGGGCGGGGCCAACGAGATCATCCTGGGTGCCGGTGATTACGTGCTGTCGCTGGGGCCGGCCGGTGACGATAACGCTCAAAATGGGGACCTCGATGTCACCGGCGAGCTGACCATCACCGGAGCCGACGCTGCGACCACCGTTATCGATGCGAATTCGCTCGATCGTGTCTTTCATCTCAAGGGCAATACTGCCAATCTCACCCTGACCGATCTAACCGTCCAGGGCGGCAGTATCAACGGCAAAGGCGGCGGCATTTACGTCAACGACGCATCGGCCCAGCTAACAGCAACGCGCGTTATCATTACCGGAAACATCGCGGATGACGGCGCCGGCATTTTCAATGAGGGCACCATGACCCTCACCGATGTGGTCATATCGAATAATGGGAACGCTGGGACATTTGAAGGCGGTGGTATCCATAACAAAGAGGTGGCCATCCTCAATGGCGTTACCCTCAGTGGCAATCGGGCCGACGACGGCGGCGGCATTCACAATGACAACACTGCTACCAGCCTTTCTTTAACTAATGTCACGGTCAGCGGAAACACCGCGGCAGACAGAGGGGGCGGGCTGTACACCCAAAAACCGGTCACCATCGTCAACGCCACCTTCACACTGAATACTGCTAGCAATGGTGGGGGGATTTTCAACAATGGCGGTGCGTTAGATGTAGATATCCGCAACACGATCGTTGCCGGAAATCTCGGCTGTCCTGATGTTGAAGGCGATTTCAATTCACTCGGCAACAACCTGATCGGCGACAAAGGAGCCGCAAACGGCTTCACTGATGGCGTCAACGGCGATCAGGTCGGGACGGCCGGCAGCCCTGTCGATCCGATGCTGGACATATTGCAGGACAATGGCGGCTTCACCCCGACCCACGCCTTGCTGGCGGGCAGCCCGGCCATTGACCCGGCCGGATTGACGGGGGCGCCACCGCTGGATCAACGGGGTGCCAACCGCGATGGATTGCCCGACATCGGTGGCTTTGAATTTGGTGCCGCGGTCGGTAACAATCCCGGATCGGTGACCATCGACAATACCACCCCGGCCCAGGGCGACACTTTGACTGCCAGTGTGAGCGATCCCGACGGTGCCAGCGGTGCCATCAGTTATCAGTGGTATCGCGGCGCGGCGGTCATTGGCGGTGCGACCTCAGCAACGTACACCACGGTGCAAGCCGATGTGGGGTCGGCGATCACGGTCACGGCCACCTACACCGATGATCTGGGATCCGGCGAAAGCCCGACCAGCGCGGCGACGGCAGCGGTCACCAATGTCAATGATCCGGGATCCGTCACCATCGACAACACCACCCCGGCCCAGGGCGACACCCTGACGGCCAGCGTGAGCGATCCTGACGGTGCCAGCGGTGCCATCAGTTATCAATGGTATCGCGGCGCGTCCGCCATTGCCGGCGCCACCTCAGCCACCTACTCCACCGTGCAAGCCGATGTGGGGTCGGCCATCGCGGTCACGGCCACTTATACCGATGATCTGGGTGCCGGCGAAAGCCCCACCAGCGCGGCCACCGCAGCAGTCACCAATGTCAATGATCCCGGCACGGTCACCATCGACAACATGACACCGGCCCAGGGCGACACCCTGACGGCCAACGTGAGCGATCCCGACGGTGCCAGCGGTGCCATCAGTTATCAATGGTATCGCGGTGCGGCGGTCATTGGCGGTGCCACCTCAGCCACGTACACCACCGTGCAAGCCGATGTGGGATCGGCGATCACGGTCACAGCCACCTATACCGATGATCTGGGTGCCGGTGAAAGCCCCACCAGCGCGGCGACGGCAGCGGTGACCAACGTCAATGACCCCGGCACGGTGACCATCGACAACCTGACACCGGCCCAGGGCGATACCCTGACAGCCAGTGTGAGCGATCCCGACGGTGCCAGCGGTGCGATCAGTTATCAATGGTATCGCGGTGCGGCCGCCATTGGTGGTGCCACCTCAGCAACGTACACCACCGTTCAAGCGGACGTGGGATCGGCGATCACGGTCACAGCCACCTATACCGATGATCTGGGTGCCGGCGAAAGCCCGACCAGCGCGGCGACGGCAGCGGTGACCAACGTCAATGACCCCGGCACGGTAACCATCGACAACCTGACACCGGCCCAGGGCGATACCCTGACAGCCAGTGTGATTGATCCCGACGGGGTTTCAGGTGCGATCAGCTATCAGTGGTTTAGTGACGGCGCGGCCATCGGTGGGGCCACCGGCAAAACCTATACGACCGTCCAGGCCGATGTGGGCACCATCATCACGGTCACCGCCGACTACACCGATGATCAATCCACCGTCGAAAGCCTCACCAGTGCCGGCACGGCAGCGGTCACCAATGTCAACGATACACCCGTTGCGGTAAATGATAATCTGAATGCGACCGAAGACAACTCAATGACCGTTACTTTAGTCACTGATCTTTTGGGCAACGATTCAGATATGGATGGCGACACCCTGACCCTTTCAGGGTTTGGCCAACCCGCCAACGGTTTGCTGGTCGACAATGCTGACAGTTTCACCTACACTATTAGTGATGGCAACAGCGGGACCGCAGACGGTACGGCGATTATCGTGGTCGCCCCGGTCGGGGACACCCCCCAGGTCACGAATGTGTCTACCACTGCCGTGGTCCAGTCAGGGCTTATTTTCATTAATCGGAATGCAAGCGACGGCCCTGAGGTCAGCCATTTCAAAATATCCGGCATCACCAACGGCAGCCTGTATTTTGCTGATGGCCTCACCCGGATTGATGACGGTGACTATATTACCGTTACCCAGGGGCAGGCGGGGGTGAGGTTTACACCGGCAGAGGACAACACCGCTGATGGTAGCTTTAATGTCGAATCCTCTGAAGACGGGGTTTCGGTGGCATCACAAAGCGGCATCGCAACGTCGATTATCACCGTATTGACGACCGCTCCACCGCCAGCCGCATCTGAGCCCAGTCCACCGCTATCGGAACCGGAACCGGTTACGGACGAAGAAGTCGTGGAGGAGGAGTCCGAGGATGCGGATGATGTTGCCGACGAAACCGATGTTTCGGCTGATGCAGACAATATGTTCTCGATGAAAAAACCTCAGAGTACCCAGGTACCCGGCACTGCAAAGCCCGCTTTAGGCATCGGGGCATCCTTTTTAAGAGGAGCCGATTTCAACGGCAATGATGATAAAACGCCTGATCGCAGCACGCTGTTGTCCCCTCAGACGCTCAAGACGCTGTTCGAAGCCAATAATCTTGGGGAACTGAAAACGGCCTTGGGAAAACTGGATATAACCACACTCCCCCCGGACGTCTATGAGCTTGTGCGAGGTTCGCTGGATGCCGTTAAAGAGGAGATGGGCAAAGAAATCCTGTTAGGCAAGACTGTATTGGGGTCTGCGATTGCAACCTCGGTCGGCCTGTCAGCCGGCTATGTTGTTTGGATGCTCAAAGGAGGATCGCTCCTGGCTTCTGTGCTTTCTTCCTTGCCCGCCTGGCAACTGGCGGATCCCCTGGCTATCCTGGTGGGTAAAAAAGGCGATGAGGATGAGGATGAGGATGATGAATCCCTGGAAACCATCATTGAAGAAGGCTCAGGGCGTGATAAGGACAAGAAAAGCAAGGCTTCTGAGCTGGACAACCTCAGAAAAGAGTCGGCAAAACGATGAAATTTTTAAACCCTAAAACCCGTATCACCATGGGATTGATTGGCGTCATGACCAGCCTTGTCATGCTGGCCTTTCTGCTCAACATTATTCCCGACAGGAACAGTGCCATCAGAGAAGGTCATGCGCTATTGGCAGAAACCATTGCGGTGTACAGCACCGCACTGGTTAAGACAGCAAACAGTCAACGTCTGAGAGACGACTTCAATCTGTTGACTGAAAGAAACGAAAATCTGCTTTCCATGGCGCTGCGTCACGAAAGCGGCGATATCCTCGTCTCTACCGGCGGTCACGCCGACCGATGGGAAGAGATGTTAGGTGAATATTCTAAGGATTCACAAATCAGGGTCCCCATATGGGCCGGCGATCAAAAATGGGGGCAACTGGAGCTTCGTTTTAAACCGCTAAAATTCGAGGGGGTCTGGGGTGTACTGAAAATGCCGATGGTTCAAATGATTCTGTTCATGGGGCTGGCCGGCTTTATTGTTTATTATGTCTATCTCGGAAAAGTGCTTCGCCAGCTAGATCCTTCCCAGGCGATTCCCGGTAGAGTTCGGGCAGCCCTGGACACGATGGCCGAAGGTCTTCTCATACTCGATCGCAAGGAGCAAATCGTCCTTGCCAATCAGGCATTTTCGGCCATGATTGATAAATCGGCAAATAGCCTGCTCGGCTACCGGGCCGGGGAGCTGCCCTGGATAGACACAGCAGGGAAAAAAATCGAAAAGTCACAACGGCCATGGATTCAATCCCTGCGTCATGGCAATGTGCAAAAGGACAGCATCATCCGCTTGCAGCTGCCCGAGGCTGGGTTCCGAACGTTTAAAACAAACTGTTCTCCCGTGCTCGGAGACAGCGGCAAGTATGCCGGGGTGCTCGTGAGCTTTGACGATATCACAGAGCTAGAAGAAAAAGAGGTCGAGCTTCTCAATTCCAAGTTGGAGGCCGAAGAGGCCAACAAGGCCAAGAGCTCCTTCCTCGCCAACATGAGCCATGAGATCCGGACACCGATGAACGCGATCCTGGGATTCACCGAAATTCTCAAAAGAGGGTATGTAAAGAACGAAACAGACAGTCTCAAGTACCTGAACACTATTCATTCCAGTGGCAAAAACCTGCTTGAGCTCATTAACGATATCCTGGACCTTTCAAAAGTCGAGTCCGGCCGCCTTGAAGTCGAGAAACTTAAAGTTGAGCCATACACCACACTCCATGAGGTTCTCCAGATGCTGACTGTCAAGGCCAATGCAAAGGGGATAGGACTGGACTTCATGAAACCGATCCGGCTCGTCTCCGTCAGATCGCCTTTAACCTGATAGGCAACTCCATCAAATTTACCGAAAAAGGAAGTGTTACCGTCACCTGCCGCTTTAAGGAAAAAAGCACGGGTCCGCAGTTGATGATCGACATTACCGATACGGGCATCGGCATGTCTGAAGAGGCTTTGAAGAATATTTTCGATCCCTTTGTCCAGGCAGACAGCACAGTGACGCGCCGGTTCGGGGGAACGGGTCTTGGCCTTGCCATCAGTCGCAAGTTTGCACAGGCACTGGGGGGTGACATTACGGTGAAAAGTGAAATCGGCAAGGGAAGCACTTTTAGGGTTTACCTTACTACGGGAGACCTGGATGGCGTTGCCTTTCTGCAGCCGGAAGAAGTGACTAAACTTCAGCAGGAAATCGATACTGAGCAGAATTGCAGCTGGCAGTTCCCGCAGGCTCGGGTCCTTGTGGTGGATGATGGTGAAGAGAACCGCGAACTCGTCAAATTGTTGCTGGAAGAGGCAAAGCTTTCGGTGGATGAAGCCGAAAACGGCCAAGTGGGCGTTGAAAAAGCTGCTGCCGGTGGGTATGACGTAATTCTCATGGACGTTCAAATGCCGGTTATGGATGGATTCACAGCAGCCGGGATTCTTCGGGAGCAAGGTCTCAAGATTCCCGTTATTGCCTTGACTGCCAATGCCATGAAAGGCTTTGAGGCCCAATGCCTTGAAGCCGGCTATTCCGGCTATCTCAGCAAACCGATTAACATTGACCAGTTCATGGAAATGATGGCGCAACTTCTTGGCGGCCGCAAGGCAAAGAGGGATGTGGATTCAATTGCGGTGTCAGAGATTTCTAAGGATGTTCAAGATGAGATAAAACCGGCTGCTGATTCAGGCCCGCTTGTTTCCAAACTTCCCGTCCATATTAAAAAATTCAGGAATATTATAGCGCGTTTTGTTAAACGATTGGATCAGCAACTGGATGCCTTAGAAAAAGCGGAGGCCCATGGAGATCTTAAGGCAGTGGCCGAACTTGCACATTGGTTAAAGGGCGCCGGTGGCACGGTCGGTTTCGATGTGTTTACCAAACCGGCGGCTCAGTTGGAAATCCATGCAAAAAAAAGGAAGGCATCGCAAATAAAACCCTCGATCCTAAATCTTAGGCAACTGGCGAAGCGCATCGTTGTACCGGAAGGCGAAATTCCAATCGCATCATCCTCAGAAACTAAGCCGTCAAAGGACGTACAGTTATCAGGGTCATTATCGCAAAATATGTCCACCTCCAGTGTGCCAAAACCAGTCGTATCCCGTTTGGCAAACATGACAAGACTACAGCCGACAATTCTAAGTTTTGTCGAAAAGCTTGATGAAAAAGTAGAAAGAATGGAAATGGCGCTTGAAAAGGAGGACATGACCGAGCTGGCCGGTTTGGCCCATTGGCTTAAAGGGGCCGGCGGCACCGTCGGTTATGATGATTTTACGAAACCCGCTGAAGTCCTGGAATCCTGCGCCAAGGCAGACCATGCGGAAAAGGCGGGCCAAATGCTTCAAGAAGTAAAATCACTTGTTGCGGCCATCGTACCACCCGTCATCGAGAAAGAAGGCGTTAAAAGGAAAGAAATAATCTGAACCGGACAACCAAAGCGCTAATTTAGTCTGGTTTCCATCCATAAATGGTCTTTTTGCCCAATCTCAGCGTCAATCGGCGCGTTTGTTTGTGCGACGTAGCCAGCTAGGTCTCCGCACAAACGCTTCATTTCCTTGACCTTGGACAAAAATCCGCATTTCTGGATTGGAAACGCTAATTAGTGCCCAAACCGATTTTAACTGATTTATGGATGGGCACTAGTCTAAGTATACGGCGCTGTCTGTTGTATTAAAAATTAATGTTTTATGTTCATCTGTCGATATTAAAAACAAGGGAAAGAATTGCAGGTTGCTATGACTTTATTTGATGAGAAATACCAGGGGCTAAAAGATGCCAAAATCATGATCGTGGACGACGAGCCGATTAATATTGATGTGGTGCAAGCGTTCCTTGAAGAGGAAAAATATCATAATTTTGTGACGGTTGAGGATTCGAGGCAAGCAATGAAGCTGCTTGAAGAGACGCGCCCCGATCTCATGCTGCTAGATCTCATGATGCCTGAAGTCTCCGGCTTTGATATTTTGTCTGCGGTGCGTGCTCACCCGAAATTCAAATATCTCCCCATCATCATATTAACCGCATCGACTGACACGCAAAACAAACTGAAAGCACTGGATCTTGGTGCCACAGACTTTCTGGCAAAACCTCTGGACCAGAGCGAATTAGGCCTGCGTGTGCGCAATACCTTGGCCGCCAAAGCCTATCAGGACCAACTGGCCTATTATGATGCCCTGACAAAGCTTCCCAACCGGCATCTGTTTCTGGAAGATCTTTCATGGGCACTAAAATTAGCTAAGCGTCATAAGGAGAAGCTGTCACTGTTAAGTATAGAGGTTGACAATTTCGATAAGGTCAACGACACGATCGGGCTCAGTGCCGGCGACGAGGTTTTGCGCCTGGTTGCTCACCGAATTCAGAAAGTAATTAGAGAGGTTGATATTCTGGGCCGCTGTGCTGATGATGAAGGTGCTAAGATGGCATTATTCCATCTGGATGGCGGCGGTTTTTCACTGCTCATCAACCGAATACAGGCTGCTGAACATGCAGCAGTTATAGCAAAGCGCATCATCAATGAACTCAGGGTCCCCATGCGCATATGCGGGGATGATATTTATGTCACGGCAAGTATCGGAATAGCAACCAATCCGCCAGAAAGTGATGAGTCTCCCGAATTGCTGCGCCTGGCATCAAGTGCTAAGGACTATGCCAAAAAACTGGGGGGGAACTCCTTTCAGTTTTCCTCCAGCGCTATAAATGCAATGTATGAAAAGCATCAGAGACTTGAAGCCAAGCTTCGAAAAGCACTGGAAAAGAATGAATTTGTTTTATACTACCAGCCCAAAGTGGAGATAAAAACGGGTGTCGTGAAGGGTGTCGAGGCACTCTTGCGCTGGGAAAGCGATGAAGGTCTCGTTTCT
>CALZHQ010000146.1 GCA_945787295.1 uncultured Desulfuromonadales bacterium | reverse complement strand
GATCTTTTTGATCCGCGCGCTGTCTGTGCCAATTTTAATGGTGTCGCCCTCTCGCAGCGGGCGTTCGAAGAGCAGGATCATGCCGGAGACAAAATTGTTGACAATACTTTGCAGGCCGAAACCGATGCCAATGCCGAAGGCACTCAGGACGATGGTGAGTTTTGTCAAGTCGAGCCCGACAATCGACAGAGTCAGCAGAAACCCTATAAAAATGATGAAATACTGAAGCAGGCGACCGATAGAGAGCCGGACCCCTCTTTCCATCTGGCGGCCGGCGAATTGTTCGTCCAGAAGGACTTTCGGAAGAATCCGTGAGGCAAGTAACGAACCGTACAGAATCCCGGCGGCCGCAACGATCAGGCCGACACTGATCCGCTGATCCCCGATGTTGAACGCAGGCGCCAGAAGACCGTTTATCGCCTTGGGAACGCTATCGAACACATTCCACGCCGTGAGAACGGCCGGCAGCAGAACGAACACCAGGATGGCCGCCTCAATCAAGAACCCGGTTCTGCGAACGTAGTCCCCGGCATCGCTGCGCATCAACTTGATTTGCCAGACAGGAGACGAGAAGTAGACCCAATGCAGGCCGCCACGAATCAGGTAGATGAAGAGGGTGATGGGCAGAACAATCGCCACCGTGGTCTGATGGGCAGAACAATCGCCACCGTGGTCAGCAGGGCCTCGAACAGATAGGCTGCCACTCCGGCCTTGCCCAGAAATTCAGCAAGGAGAATAACCCCGAACAATAACGCGATCATTCGAAGCGACCAGGCATAACATGGGGGTTCATTCAGGCCTGCGCTTTCCCTGGTCCATCGCAAACAGAATCTCAGCGCTGCAAACGAGGCGACGAATATGTAGAGTCTGAAAAGCGGCGAAGGTAAGCCAGCCGCGATCAATATCACCGTGATGACATAGCCGGTCATGAACCCATAGGCCGCCCGTTTTCTCCATGGTTGTTCAAGTACGCTGCCCAAAAGTCGGACACAGGCGATTCCACCGATAATCGTATTGATCAAAATAACCGTAGATGGAGCCGCCCATAATTCGAGTTGGAACGCTGTGATCAGAGCACAGATGAAAAACGCTGTGGAAACAGGCTTTGCTGCCACAAACCGCCAGTGCTCTGATTCCTTCAGGGCCTGCCGGTTCCGGTGAATAACGACAGATGTGATAATAAAGAGTAAGAGCAGGAGGGGATAGAACAGTCCATGAAGGACAAAAAACCGGCTACCTGGCCATGAAAGCAGTCTCAGCCCATCCCGGGTTGCGTTCCAAAGTTCAATTCGGAATTGAGCAAAATAGAGCCCTGAGTACATCGGTGGGAACTTGCCAAGCAGGCTGTCCTGGCGGGTTTCGGCAATCAGGGTAGTCACTTCGGCATCGAGGCTGTCAATTCTCGATTTGATTTCAGCGCCCCTTGCCTGCAGCGCCATCAGCGGCTCGAGGCGTTGAGAAACAAGGTCCTGGGCCTTGTTGATCGTCAAAAGAGCCCTTTCAAAAGCGGAGCGAAGCTGACCTGATGAGCGCTCTTTGAGCAGGGAGGAATGCCAGTTTTGCCAACGCTTCTTCTCATCGGCAAGGGGCTTGCCTGTTATTTCGAGCAGTCCTTTCTCATTCACGAGGCTCTGCTTGAGCGTGAAATGGCGAGCGTAAACCTCTTGAGCATCTTTTAACCCTTTGAACTGCTGCGCAATCTCATCAATTGAGATCTCGATGGCCGAGTATTTCTTCTCGATGGGCGCTAAATCCGGCAAACCCTGGATTTTTTTTTCGAGTTCCGCTAACCGAGTGGCCAATTTTGCTGACAGGGGGATGATCTCGGACAGGTTCGGTTCCTCGGCGGTTTGTTCCATGGGGGCGGAAGGAGGTTGACTTTCCGGGCTCTGCTGGGAAGCCCACAGATCCCAGGACAGCAGAGAGAACGCTATCAGCATCGACAAACCAAGGATTCTTATTGCTGAAAATCTCATAAACAAACTCCTGCAAGGAATAATCTGTAGCCAGTTGCCTTCCTCTGCCTTTGGAGCCCTCTTGTTCAATCATATTATGATCTTTGTCGATCACAACCCTCGTCAGGAGCCGAACCCTCACCGGTTGTTTGTAACCCAGATCCGCGGGACTGGGAGGGATTAAGAGTGTATGTGCTTGACCTGAGCTCGCGGATTTACCAGTCGACTTACCAAATAATTTTGTAACCAATCTCAATCGACCCATCGTACGGGCGATCATTCCCAACACAAATGGAAGGACGCAGATAAGCGCTGTGCCCCTGAGTGCCGAAATACTTGTCGAGCATGGTGCCGGCTTCAATGTCGATCGGCATAAACTCCGTGTTATTTTCATAATCGATGACAGCTTGCGGATCGAGCAGCAACCAGCGCTGTTTGTCTGCCGACATTTTCATCGATCAGGCCCTGATGGACATCGCTGCGGCCATCATCTTCGTCAATGCTGAACTTGTGCTGATAGGCTGGGGCAAACAGATCGAACATGCCGCCAAACGGCTTAAAGAACACCGCGAACACCTGCGGACCCAAAGAGGTGGCCCCAGACCCGAGGGCATCTTCCGATGCGGTATCAAAGAAGACTTCCATGCCGAGTGCAATTGCCCTCTTTTTTTTCATGTCCAGATAGGGAACGGTTAAAAAACGAATATCTGTATCTCCCATGCCAGACTCATCAAGATCGTCCTTGCCATCGTCGTTCAGGTCGCCTTCGATGTTCTCTGGTAGCGGGCCCTGAGCCGGAACTGCCACTTGCCGTCCAGAAACGGTGTCCGGAACTCCAAGGTGGTGATGTTCTGATTGCCGTCTCCCTCGGTGTTCAACCACTGAAACTCGTTGTAAATCCGTGCATCGTTGGTGAAATTGATCGGGTTGGTGCCGGTCTTGTCGGCTTTCATGTCATCTTGGGCGATAGCGTCAAGGGAGAACCCTGTCAGGGAAAGAACCACCGTCAAAAAGCAGAAAACTATTATTCGCAGTTTCATGACCCACTCAATTTTAATTTTGTCCTGCAGGGCAGGAGCATAGTTCGCTGTTTAATTCAGAGCAGGGAGTTTAGCCTGCCCCCTTCATCAACCAGCCGAACATCAACATACCGACCGCGGCGACCCAACTGCCGACCACTCGCACCGCGATCCTCATCCAGTCAGCGCGCATGGTAAGGACCAGGGCCGAGATCAACAGGGCAATGACCAACACCGTGGCGGCGATCCCTAGCAGAGACATCAGGCCGGCGCCGATGACTGCCAATGCGGACCCATTGAGCAGGCCGTGGATCAGGCCGAACATGCCGTTCAGGCTTGCCACCAAAACCTCGGGGAGGTTTGGGTCGCAAGCCACCAGGACACCAAGCAATACGAAAGAGAGTACCCCAGTCCAGGGCAGTGTCACGGTCATTGGCAGGTTGAGCCCGACCACCCCGGCCACAAACCAGGATGCAGGTAGAACGAGAACGGTCTGGCGCCCTGCCCTCGGGCTGCGCAAACCGGCCAGCAACGCCGCGGCCGTCAGACCGAGCAGATCGCCGGGAGAGAGGAACAGATGCAAGGCTCCATCATAGAAAGGGCCAAGACCGGAGTTGACCAGGTGGGCCACAGCCGGGGAAGGTGTGGCAAGCAGCAACGCAGTAATGGCCGCAACGGCTCCGGTGCGCGTCATGTCAGAGCCCCCCACAGGAAGAACAGTCCGCCGGTCATCACCAGCGACCCGGCGCCGCGCAAGGCCAGGCGACCGAATTCCCAACGATGGATCAGGCCGATGGCGATGCCGGCAGCGTGCAACATCCCGGTACAGAGGACGAAGCCGAGGCTGTAGAGCATGGCGTTCTGGCCGGCTTCAAGTTCGGTACCATGGGCATGGCCGTGGAAGATGGCGAAGAAGGCGACAATCAGCAGTGAGCCGACCAGCGGCAGGCGCGTCTCGCCGAGGATCAAAGCTCCGAGCACCACACCGGAGACGGCGATGCCGACCTCGATGCCGGGCACCGGCATTCCCATCAGGCCGAGCATGCCACCGAAGGCCATCATCATCGGGAAAGTTACCGGTAGCAGCCAGACTGAAGGACGACCCAGCTGTGCGCCCCACAAACCGACGGCGATCATGGCCAGGACGTGGTCAAGCCCGGACACCGGGTGCGACAAACCACTCAGGAAGCCGCCGGCCTGACCTGATTCAACATGAGCCCAGGCCGGAGCAGCCCACAGCAGTAACAGTAAGAACACCGTCATCAACATGACAGCTGATTTTGTCCTGTCCATAACAGTCAAATACTTTTTCATGGCATCACCTCATTCATCAAGTGATTGCAAACATCATCAAAGTCCGTTGAATGGTCCAGAAGGCCCCAAGGGAGCCGATCACATAGCCGGGCGCGTATTCCAGCCAGCGCGGCCAGCGAAATTCAAGCACCTTGAACGACCGCTGAAGCTGCAGGATCAAAATCACAAAGATTATCTGTCCCAGTTCAACCCCGATATTGAACATCAGAAGCGCCAGGGGAATTTCGGCCGTCGGCATACCCACGGTGGAAAGCCCGCTGGCAAAGCCGAAGCCGTGCAGAAGTCCGAAGCCAAATGCGACCACCCAGGGGTGCTTGATGTGTGGCGGCCACTGACAATGATCAGCAGTCCGAGCACGAACAGCAGATGGTCAATACCCATCAAAATGTGATGAAGACCCAAGGTCAGATACTCGCCTGACGAGACATACCAGGGCCGCTCACCGCGCAGCTCCGTATATGGCTGAGGCGGCCGCACGACCAGGGTCGATTCGCTGCAGTCCAGACGCGAAATGCGGACAAAGACATCGGTGATCGTTTCTTCCAGGCCGGGGAAACGGATAATGCTGCCGTTGATGGATTCACCCGGCACATCAACTACCCGCCGGTGCAGTGCAGAATCGGGCAGTTGCCTGACGGTCGGTTCTCCAACGATCTTCCACTCCTCGGGCAGCTGCAGTTTTGCAGGGTGGGGTTTGCCGTAGTAGATGGGAGCCCGCCAGATGACCTCGTAGCGGCTGGAGTTCAATTGCCGCACCTCCAGCAGACCGGGCTGGGATTCATGGGCACGTGATTCTCCGACAAATCCGGAGCAGAGGACCAGCATGAAGGCTGAAATATATAAAATGTATCGCCTCATTGCCCGGCCTCCTGCGGCAGCGTTGCGGCCAATATCTCTCCGGGTTTCCCTGTCGCGTCCTGGGGGACAACAACGATCTCATACCGCTTGCGCAAACTCTGATAGGCAATAGCCCTGAGTTCCTTACGGCGCTCGGCCGTGTATTCACGCTCCACCTGGTGGCGCACTTCGGAAAGCTCGGGCAGACGGCCTTCGACGCGTTCACTCACCTTCACAAGGTGAACCCCAAGCCGTGAATAGAGCGGTCCGGTCCAGCCTCCCGGCGTTTGTTTGACCACATCATCGGCAAACTCTTCACCGAATGACCGCGCGATCTCACTTTGCGACGCCAGCCTGTATTCGTATTGCAACATGGTCGGATCACCGACCGATTCCGGCGCTGCACCATGATTTAAGCTAACCAGCATATTCAGGGCAACGGTTTCAAAATCCGGGTGT
>CALZHQ010000145.1 GCA_945787295.1 uncultured Desulfuromonadales bacterium | reverse complement strand
CATCAGAAATGGCAGTTATCTTGGCCGTTATCGCGAGATGCTTAGCCAGTTTCCGCGGTTTCTGATCGATTTTCAGGAAGACTATGTGCGCGATTTAAAAAGTCTCACACCTCAGCATTACCGACATCGTAATCTGGCCTTTGTCTCCCTCAATAAAAAAGATAACTGGTTTCACTTTCGTTACAATGACTTTAAGGATTTCATAAAACCCGAAGAGGATTATTTCGAACGAAGTTACACCCTTGGCACTATCGATCACACCCTGCAGCGCAAGTGGATTAATTTTACCAACTGGATCAAGGTTTCTGTCGATGGCAGCTTGACCGCGACCAATCGACAGGAAGAAACAGGGCCTGATACTCAGCGCTATGATATCAACATGTTTGGAGTTGCCAAACGAAACAAAATCGAGGCTTCGGCCTTCAGTAGCGCCCACCGTGTTATCGATCCGGCTTTTCTGGAGAAAGAACTGGATATACCCTTCTTTGTCCAGGGCGAGCCTAACAGAAACACTTCCTGGCGCATCCGTTTGGTCGGTAATCGTTTTCGGCGCGACATCCTGAGCAGCAATGAGGAGCAGGAAGAAGATGATATCTTCAGTTCTGGAAGGGCCGAAATATTTAAGCAGGGGCGGTATATTTTCGCTCCAACGGCCGCCTTCGAAGTGAAAAGGGGAAGTCTGGGCCGAGGCAGTGCGGTCAGTGTCGGCGCCGAGGCTTATACTAATAGCCGCTTTCAGCCTAAATTCGATCTTTTCAGTGCTGTGAAGTTCACCTACCTCGATACTGTTGATAGTCAAGGTGCTGGCGCCGATTATTGGGAAAGCCTGTTTTCGGGCCATATAGAATCCCAGTTGTTAAATAATCTGCGAACAGGGTTCGATGAACGCTTGATCTTCGGAACGGGTACTGTGGGCACCAATTCTCTGAATCACATTGGGACCGAAGGGGCCGAAATCGTAAAGGTCCTGGGGACAGGCTCAAACATTTTAGAGAATGCAGATATTGTAAGGAGTATCTCAACATTATTTGTCGAGCATCGTATGACCTCACGTCTCGATAATCGGGTCGAGTTGATTTACGATTATATTTCTCAGAGTGGTGATGACAATCGTGACGGCAGGCTTTTTACGGCCCGCCATCACCTGAGGTATTCAACCTGGAAACTCTCAGCTTCCTGGTCAACCCAGGCGGATTTCGGCAGTGGTGATCGGTTTGCTTCCGCAAGCGCCGGTGGCAATGAAGACGAGAACGATATCAGGCGCCAAGTGTTCAGCGGCTTTTCACTTCGCTATACTCCCAGTCGAATGATAGATTCCAGTTTGATCGCGAATTACCAATGGGATAAGACTGCAAGCGGTAGCCGAAATGATTATAATGTGACCCAGTCCTTTAGCTATAATTTCTTTTCGGCCAACGGGTTGGTGCGAAGGATTGCTCAGATTGGCGAAGAACTGGAGTATGACCGCCAACAGGGGGCTGGGGGAGGGGCAGCTTCGACCGTTACCACCTTTACCCTTTTGGGGAATTATTACCCCACCAGAGCTTCTGTCTTGGGAGCGAAGTTCCGTTACCGGAATTTTCGGCCCCAAACTTCTGATGAATATGCCCTGTACTTGACAGCCGGCATGAATTTTTCCAAACTGCAACTCAGCCTTGATTACTCCTACGGAAACCTGCAAGATGACGATGCTGAAGTGGTTGCCGTCAAAGAACATCGCTGGGAAATGCGGGTGAAAAAAACATTTTGATCTCCGGGACCATTCCTGCTCCCCCGCTTTTTGCTTTTGCTTTGTCCTACTCATATCCAAACCACTGGAGTCCCCATGGAGCTCTCTGTCGTCATCCCCATCTATAACGAGTCTTTAAATATTCAGGCATTGTGCGCCGAAGTGACGGCGGCGCTTCAGGGCTGCGGTTTGACCTATGAATTGATTCTCGTGGACGACGGCAGTGTGGATGCCTCCTTCGCCATTATGGAGGAGGTGGCCAGGGACGATCCACAGGTGAGAGTGATTCGCCTGGGAAGAAATTTCGGGCAGACTGCAGCTATGACCGCAGGGTTTGATGTTGCGAAGGGGCGAGTAATAGTGCCCATGGATGGGGATCTTCAAAACGACCCAGCCGATATTCCGCGTTTGATTAAAAAACTGGAAGAGGGGTATGATGTTGTTTCGGGCTGGCGCAAAGACCGGCAGGATGTCTTTGTCACTCGCCGTTTACCATCGGTTCTCGCCAATCGATTGATCTCGAAGATTACCGGCGTCAAGTTGAACGATTATGGCTGCACCCTCAAGGCCTACCGCCGGGAAGTACTCTCTGCCATTAACCTCTATGGTGAACTTCACCGGTTCGTTCCCGCGCTGACCAGTCTGGTGGGAGCGCGGGTGGCCGAGTTGCCGGTTTCGCATCGGTCGCGCCGTGCCGGACAGAGCAAGTATGGGATCGATCGCACCTTGCGGGTCATACTCGACTTGATTACCGTCAAGTTTCTGCTGCGTTATTCTACACGGCCCTTGCAACTGTTTGGCAAATGGGCGGTCTGGAGTGTGTTGGTGGGGATTGTTGCCGGCGGCACGACAGTCTACATGAAGTTGTTTGAGGGATTGAATATGAACCGCAACCCGTTAATGATCCTTTCGGCGTTTGCGCTCTTCTCAGGGATCCAGTTCGTGGCCTTGGGGCTGCTCGGCGAACTGGTAACCCGAACCTACCACGAAACCCAAGGGAAAGCGGTTTACGTGGTTCGCGAAACCCGCAATGTCGATCCGCCCGGTTGATCCTGATAAGCTATGTTGAAAAACCATTTCTCGCCTGACACCGGAGACCGATTGTCTCTTCACGGATCTTCCAAATGGGATCAATGTCTGCTCTTTTTGGGACTATTGGTGCTTTGGGGCACAGCCTCTTCTGAAGTCCATTCCTTCGATATCTTCTGGCAGTTGCAATCCGGTCGGCATATGCTCGAAACCGGATCCTTTCTCTACCGGGACACCTTCTCCCTTGCCCCAGATGTTTCGCGTTTAGAACACTGCTGGCTGCATGATATCCTCTTTTTTCTGGCCTATAGCGCAGGGGGTTTAACCCGGGGGGCCTGGCTGGAGCGGCCACAGTTGTGGAGTTTTTTGTTGTTTGCCGGCTTCCTCCTGGTCCTTGAAAACTACCGGCAAAAGAGCAGTGCCCAGATTTGGCTGCTGCCGCTACTCATGTTGCTATGGTCTAACCTGCACGCAGGAAGCATTCTTGCTTTTGCGGTTCTGGCGGCTTATCTGATTGGTGAAGGCTGCGAGATGCTCCGCGGAAAATCCAGCCTCTCCGGCCGGGCCTATCTCAGGTTGATTGCGGTCTTTCTGGTTGTCGGCGTAGCCGCTTTGCTGACCCCTTATGGAAGTCAATTGCTGCAGTTCTCCTCGTCCCTGGCCTCCTCTGCGGGGTCGCTGATTCAGGCCTATAATCTGGACTGGCAACCAACGACATTCGCCAGAGAGCCGGAGTTTTATTGGGGGCTTGGAGGCGTTGGGGGCCTGTTGCTTTTAAACTGGAAAAGGGTAAGCCTTAGCGATCTTCTTCTATTGGCCGGCACCGCCCTTATGGGATGGAAAATGGGGCGGCATGTACCGTTTTTCTGGTTGGCGTGTGCCGTTGTGCTACCTTCCTACGTGGGTATGTTGGGGCGATTGACTGCCCTCGAGGGAGCCATGGCAATCCGATTGCGGAAGTTTGCGGGCTTGGTCCTTGTGGGGATTCTGGGGCTGGGGTTTGTCAAGCCGGCGATTGCGGAAAATGGTTTTTTCAGAGTCGGGCTGCGCTCTTGGCACTACCCGGTAAAGGCCGCACAATTCATTCATGAGAACCGATTGCCAGGAAACCTTTATAACACTTACGATTGGGGTGGTTATCTTATGTGGTCCCTGTATCCGGAATACCGGGTGTTCTGGGACGGTCGTTCTACCTCTGAACAGATGTTCGATCTTGGCATCCGAATCATGCGTGGAGATTCGGACTGGCAGCGTCTGCTTGACCGCTTTGATGTAAAGGTTGTGATTACCAAGGCCTGTACCATGGATACGGGCCAGCGCTATCCCCTTATTGACCGGTTGCGGGCAAGCCCGAGGTGGGCCCCCGTTTTTGCCGGGCAATCGGCCCTGGTTTTTGTGCGCCGTGACGCTGTC
>CALZHQ010000144.1 GCA_945787295.1 uncultured Desulfuromonadales bacterium | reverse complement strand
AACAGAGCCAAACGAAAAACCAACTAAAGGCCGAGTAAACTATTGAACGATCCGCCTCACCATCAGTTTGATCGCCAACGGTAGCAAAATCAAGGTTGCAACCAGCAAATAGAGGAGACTCAACCACAGCCAACCGCTCCAGAACCCTAGCGCACAACCACGAACCAGGGCCACCAGGTGAGTCAACGGCAGTAGTTGTGCCACCCCCTGTGCCCAGCCGGGCAGATTCTGCAGCGGAAAAAAGGTACCACTGAACAGAAACATCGGGGTAATGCCGAGAAAGATCGGCAAGTTAAAGGTTTCAATCCCCGGCACCAGGGCGGTGCAGATCATCCCGAAGGCGGCAAAGCAGAGTCCGCCCAGTACGGCCAGCGGCATCAACAGCAGGGCACCCGGATAGTCGAACAGGCCGAACAGGGAAATCATTCCTCCCATCAGCAGCGTGGCGATTAGCGACTTGGTCGCCGCCCAGAGGATTTCCCCGAGAATAATTTCTTCGAGATTGAGCGGCGTTGCCAGCAGGGCATCAAAGGTTTTCTGATAATACATCCGCACAAAAGAGTTGTAGGTGGTCTCGAAAAAAGCGTTGTACATGACTGCGACTGACACCAATGCCGGGGCAATGAAGCTGGTATAGGAAAGAGTCCGGCCGGCTATTTCGAGCTCACCGACCAGCACCGCCAGGCCGACCCCGAAAGCAAGGATATAGAGCAGCGGTTCGAGCAATGGCGGGATAAAAGAGATCTTCCAGTTCTGCCGGTAGATCTCATAATTGCGCTGCCAGACCCGCAAGGTTCTGCAACTGAATTGAACAGGTTTCGGCCAACTCATTCGCGCAACCCCCGTCCGGTCAGTTTCAGAAACAGATCCTCCAACGAAGCTGGGCGTAACGTGCAACCTTCGCTGCGCACCTCGCGGGTCAAGCGCAAAAACAGCTCATCGCCATCCTGCAGATAAACCAGCAACCGCTTGCCGAGATCTTCGACCTGGCAATCCTCCTCTTCAAGAAAATCGCGGACCGGCGGATCAGGCGAAGCGATTTCCAGCACTGCCTGCCCGACCTGCTCACGAACCAATTGCGCCGGCTGCCCCTCGATCAAAATCCGCCCATGGTCAACGATCACCAACCGGTCGCAGAGCCGCGCCGCTTCTTCCATGTAGTGGGTGGTCAGCAGGATGGTGATACCCTGCTCTTTCAGCTCGGCCAACTTATCCCAGAGCAGTTGCCGGCTCTGCGGGTCAAGGCCAGTGGTCGGTTCATCAAGAATGACAAGAGCGGGGTTATTCACCAGCGCCCGCGCCAGCATCAGCCGTCGCTTCAAACCACCTGAGAGGATCTTGACATTGTCACTGGCACGATTCTCCAGAGCAAAAAAACGCAGGAGTTCATCGGCGCGCCGTTCGGCTTCAACTTTGGGGATAGAGAAATAACGCGCATAACCGGCCAGGTTCTTGCGCACATCCAGATCCGGGTCGAGAGAATCCTCCTGCTGACAAATGCCGATCCGGCCCTTGATGTCACGGATATGCTGGTCAAGGTCCAAACCGAACAGTTCCAGCCGCCCGCTGTCACGTGGCGTGTATCCATAAAGCATGCGGATGGTGGTGGTTTTCCCAGCACCGTTTGGGCCAAGCAGACCGAAACATTCGCCTTTTTCCACAGAAAAAGAAATACCATCGACTGCCGCCAGGGAGCCGTAATTTTTATGCAGGTTATCAATCTCTAGTATCGGCATCGGTCGCGATTCTCGTTCTCGTTCGAGCGGCACTCCATCTGTCAGCATTTACCCTCCTCGTGCATCAGGCCAATCGACAGGGCAAAATAATCGGTAACGGCCGACAAGCCAGCTATACTTGCAAATGACAGCAAATAACGGAGCGCACAAATGAAATCCTTTGACGAAATATTCGCCCGGGCTGCGGAGCGCAAAGGGGGCGAAGCGGCCCTGCGGCAGCTGCTGCCGAGCGGCATCAAAAATCCCCGGCAACTGGCTGTCATCCAGGACGACCGTTACCTCGCCGGGATGACCACGGCGATATTCAAGGCAGGATTCGTCTGGAAGATTATCGAAAACAAGTGGCCAGGGTTCGAAGAGGCGTTCTGGGGCTTCGATATCGACCGCTGCGCCTTTATGTCACCGGATGACGAGGATTCGCTCTGTACCGACACGCGAATTATCCGTAACCGGCAAAAGATTCTGACTGTGCCGCACAACGCGGTAATGATAATCGAAATCCGCAAAGAACATGGCAGTTTCGGTCGCTTTATCGCCGACTGGCCGGCCGAGGACTTTACCGGTCTGCTCGAATATCTGGGCAAGCATGGCTCACGACTCGGTGGCATGACTGCTCAGTACTTTCTGCGGTTTATCGGTAAGGACGGCTTCGTCCTGTCGCGCGACGGAGTCTATGCCCTGATCCAAGCCGGCATCATCGACAAACCGCCGACCGGCAAGGCGGCGCGCCGCAAAGTACAGCAGGCCTACAATCGGTGGCAGCAGGAAAGCGGCCTGGGACTGGCAGAGATCAGTCGGGTTCTCGCCCTGTCGATCGATGCCCCGCAACACTGAAAAAATGCCGCTCCTGGCTTGCAGCCAAACAAACAGCCGTCTAGAACTTGAACCCTTCCAGCAGCTTCTTTGGCTCACCCAACAGCTTCTTCGGGTCTTTCACCGCTTCTTGCGGATCCTTCAAGGCCTTGTCAACAATCCCTTTGGCCTGACTCTTGACCTTCTCCTCGAGCACCGCTTTAAGATCGAGCTGCCAGTCCGGCTCGGTAAAGCTACCTTTGATGCGGATCGGGATCGGTACCCCGACCAGATCCTTCAAGTCATCGCCCCCCTGCCCAGTGAGGGAGGCGACCAGTTTGGCGGTCACCAGGTAATTGACCTGTTCCTGTGGCAGGTTGGCGCTGCCGTCGCCACCGATCCGCAACAAAGGGGATTTCATGCTCAGGTCGTTGTTGCTAACTAGACCATCGACGATTTTGGCGGTTCCGGAAAGTTCGGTAAAATCGGTTTTCTGGTCGCTGGCCGGCGGCGGGGTCTGGCCAGACAGGGTCGCTTTGGCGCGGCGGATCAAGTCGGGGATATTGACCCCTTTGAGCGCCCCTTCACCGACCTTGAAGGCTGCGGTGCCATTAAGACTGCGCTTGATGGTCTCAGCATCTGCGGCGGTCAAGCGCAGGTCGGCATCGACATCTGTGGTTCCTTCAATAACATCTTTCTCCATGGCAGCCTGCAGGTAATCTCCGACCTGAAAGCCCTTGACATTGAGCTTGGCCTTGACCTTCGGCGCAGCACCGCGCA
>CALZHQ010000143.1 GCA_945787295.1 uncultured Desulfuromonadales bacterium | reverse complement strand
ATTGTGGGGGTGACCTGTATCAATGAACATTGATGACGATACAACTGCTGAGATTGCGCTTGCAGTTTCTCCAGGGCCTGACCGGCAGCATGGGAGCGGGCGACCTCCTGACGGGCACGCACGCTACCCGCTTCGATAGTTGTTACTGCCGTCTGGGTTCCGCGTTGCAGGTTTTCAATGATTTCAGCGATTTCTTTGGTCGAAACCGAGGTTCGCTCAGCAAGGTTGCGAATCTCTTCGGCAACGACGGCAAAGCCTTGACCGTGTTCACCTGCTTGAGCAGCTATAATGGCGGCATTCAGGGCCAGCAGGTTGGTCTGGTCAGCAACCTCGGCGATGACGTTAATGATATTGCCGATAGCATCGGAGCTTGCGCCCAGTTCTTTGATAGCCGTGTGGGCTTGCTCCATCAGTTCCTGTAGGCCGCTGATTCCGCGAATCGTATCCTGGACTGCAGCTTTTCCTTCCAGGGCTTCTGTTGCCGCCTGCTGTGCCAATTGGCTGGTCTGCTCGGCGCTCTTTTCTATCGTACTGGTGGCATGTTCCAGTTCTTCGGCTGATTGAGAGGTTTCCCGGGCATTGTTGGACAGTTCAACGATGTTGCCGTCGATCTGCTCATTTGATGAGGAGAGCTGATGGATCGAGCTGGAGATGTCGCTGATGATGCCAAACAGGTTCTCCATCTGCTCGGAGATACTCATGGTGGTTGATTCGAGTTCATGGGTTGCTGCCGCACTTTGCTGTACCGAGGCGACCAGCTCAGTGACATTGTCGGCAATCTCAGCAGCTGTTTTGCCTATTTCGGTGACGCTCTGGTGCGATTTTTCCAGCGCCTTGGTCTGTTGGTCGGCGGCATGGCTGACTTCGCTGGAACGACTGCGGATAGTGCTGGTGGCTTCTGAGAGGCTGCTGGTGGTTGTGCGGGTGCTTGTGACAATCCCTCTCAAGCGCTCGACAAAGCGGTTAAAATTGGCGGCGAGAAGCCCTATTTCGTCATTCGTGTTAACTGTCAGGGTTTGCGTCAGGTCTGCCTCGCCTTCGGCGATATCGTTCAGATTGGAGACAACCGAATCGATCGGTCTGGCGATGCCGCGGGAAATGATAATGCCGAGAATGACGGCGATAACCATAACGCTTACGACAGCCAGCAGCAGGGTGCGCTGCATCGACCGGTTGGTGGCCAGGATCGATGACTCATCGATGGCGATGAGGAAACCGGCTACTTTATTATTGAGTGGGTAGTTGTAGACAATGTGCGAGCGGTTCTTCAGCTGCATCTGCACATAATCTTCATCAAGGATTGTATCCAGGCCGAGTGGCAGGGTCTTTAATTCAGCAAGGCTGCTGGCAATGATTTGTTCTCCGTCGTGGAAGCCGACTTCGGCTTCGACCATCGCCCCCCACTGCTTGGCATGTTGTTCGTCGATGTAACGGAAGGCGCGCAGGGTGCCGAGCTGGCTGCCTTTGAAGATCAAAGGAGCGGTACCGGAAATGCTCAGACGGTTGTCTTCGATAGTAACTTGCGTCTGGTTTTTTGCTGCGAAGTCTATGTTTTCTGTTGTGGGTGCTTCGATGATGACCGGCTCGGACATATTAGTCTCAGCCGCCAGAGAGTGGATATGCCCGTCTGCGTGGACCAGTTCAAATCGGTCGAAAGCGAACTGGGCTCGGTAGCTCTTCATTGCACTATGTATCTGCTCTGGATCCTTGGTGACCTGGCCGAAATAAACGGCGTTGAGCAACTCCTCATTCTGCGCCATCAGGGTCAGAGATTCATTCAGGAGATCTTCAGTATCTGAAGCCTCCTGCATGATGTAGCGGCCAGCCTGGTCGGCTGTCAGTTCCATCTGTTCGCGCGCCTGGCTACTGGCAATGTCAGAAAACAGGTAGGTAAGCAAAAGCATTGGGAGTATGGCCAGGGTGAGAAGTCCGGCCAGAATTTTCCAGCGAATGCTGACGATTTTTTGCATGACGCCTCTCGGAGCGGAAAAAGAATCCAGCAAATGACTGGATTAGAAATTTAAAAGAATCCATGAATTGTATATTGTTAATGGAAAACATGCAAGCAGCCCGTTACCCTCTTTTGTCAGTGGATTGCTGAGGTGAGCCGGGAGTGATTAAAGATTGGGCAGGGCTGTTTAAAATGTAGGCACATTGTTGCTGTGCCGTTCTCGCCGATCACCAGTTTGCGGGCTGTTGGAAAACGGCACGGCTATTGAAACAGACCTCCACCGTTAAACAAAGATGTTGACACCTACATACAAGACGAGGAGGTCTTTTCGATGGAAGCATCGCTTGTATCCCTGCAGCGCGGCGGGGATGTTCTGTTTTTATTGCTTGGTGCGGTCATGGTTTTTGCCATGCACGCCGGTTTTGCCTTTCTTGAAGTCGGCACGGTTCGGCGCAAGAATCAGGTCAATGCCTTTGTGAAAATCCTTTCTGACTGGTCGGTTTCGACGGTCGTCTATTTTCTGATCGGCTATCCAATCTCTTACGGTGTTCATTTTCTGATGCCGGCCTCTGAATTGATGGGGACGAATCAGGGATATGAACTGGTGCGCTTCTTCTTCCTTCTCTGTTTTGCAGCCTGTATCCCGGCGATAATCTCCGGCGGGATTGCCGAACGTGCCAAATTCTGGCCGCAGGTGGTTGCGGGGGCAATCTTTGCCGGAATCTCATACCCAATTTTCGAGTCGATTATCTGGGGCCAAAATAGTGCAGGCCTACAGGGTTTCTTTGAAGCGACTTTCGGTGCCCCGTTTCACGATTTTGCCGGTAGTGTAGTTGTTCACTCGATCGGGGGCTGGCTGGCTTTACCGGCGGTTATTGTTCTCGGTCCGCGGATGGGACGCTACGTTCGTGGCCGCAGCCAAGCGATACCGATCAGTAATATCCCATTTCTGGCTCTCGGCAGTTGGATTCTGGCGATTGGTTGGTTCGGCTTTAACGTAATGAGTGCTCAGAGCTTAGAAGGAGTTTCCGGTTTGGTTGCCGTCAACTCCTTGATGGCCATGGTCGGAGGCGTGTTGTTTGCGCTGGTTGCCAGTAAGAACGACCCCGGCTTTGTCCACAACGGTGCTCTGGCCGGTTTGATAGCCATCTGTGCCGGGTCGGATCTGGTGCACCCGATCGGGGCTTTCTTTATCGGTGGCATCGGTTCGCTGATTTTTGTCTATGGTTTTCAATTCGAACAGGAAAAGCTGAAGATTGACGATGTTCTTGGGGTCTGGCCGCTCCATGGTGTGGTCGGAACCTGGGGTGGTATCTCTGCCGGTATTTTCGGCACCACTGCTCTTGGGGGGATTGGCGGTGTTTCCTTTATGGCGCAGTTGGTCGGCAGCCTGCTGGCGATTGTCTATGCGCTGGTCACCGCATTTGTCGTTTACAAGTTGATCGATGTGGTCAGTGGCTTCCGGCTTGCTGAAGAGAAAGAGTTCAACGGCTCCGATTTGAGCGTCCATCAGATCAACGCTTATCCTGAGGAAAATGTGAAATAAAATTAATTGGTGATCGGGTTTGACAGCCCTTTAAGGGG
>CALZHQ010000142.1 GCA_945787295.1 uncultured Desulfuromonadales bacterium | reverse complement strand
TCACCCGGTGCTGCTGTTCGGCGGGATTACGGGGTCAATGACCAGTGGCGCCTCACTCAGCGTGGTGACCAAGGCTGCGAACAGTTCCGTGCCTTCACTCGGTTACACTGGGGCCTATGCTTTTGCCAATGTTCTGTTGACTGTCGCAGGCAGTGTCATCCTGTTTTTCTAGCTGACGATTGACCGCGGAGAGGTGTAGGCCAGCAAAGGGTATAAAAGGAGGTTGGGAGAATGAAGGTTAACCTTATCGCCATATGCTTCCTATTCAGCTTGGTTTTACTGTTCGGGCTGGGGGGATGGGTCTTTGCCTCAACGCCTTAAACTGCCCATGCTGAGGCCCAGCAATTTCCCCCCGCCCTGGAAAGTTACCAGGATGAGGATATGCCTGGGCTTTTGGCGATGCTCGCTAACCGAGTCAAAAAAGAACCTTTCAACCTGGGCGCCACGCTGATCTTCCTCAATGCCCTGGTGCCGATGCGGATGTACGGTGTTGGCCCGAGTAATACCTGGAAGTTTGAATTCCGCATCAGCGGCCCGGCGATTGCCGACCCGAAGATCCTCCGCGATCTGGCTGAACAGGGCCTCGAAATCTTACGCGACGAACCGCTGGCCGGTGAGATGCAGACCGACTGGCGGCAGCCGGTGCCGCGTTACAACCAGGAGCGTGCCCGCTGGGCGGTGGTCAGTCGTGAGGATCTGGCCAATACCACCAAGCGCTCGTTTGATGGTCGCCCAGTTGGCCTCTATCGCGAACAGGATGACCTGCTCCCCATCGTGCTGCGCTGGGTGGAAGATGAGCGGCAGAACGTCGACCGGCTGGAGATACTGCAAATTCAGGCCTCTGCCGGAACTGATACTATTCCTTTGGCCCAGGTCACAGATGGAATCGACTATGAGTGGGAAGATTACTTAATCAATCGCCGCGACCGGCGGCGCTCTGGCGACCAGGATAAATATTGATGTTCTTTCAAAGGGATTAAAGGGGAAAAATATGAAGCTCAAGTCCGGTGTTTTTTTGATCGCCTTGTTAGCAATGCTGGTGCTGTTCGGCTGCTCCGAAGAAAAAAAAGCGGCCGCACCCCCGCCGCCACCCGAGGTGATGGTGATGGATGTCGTTCAGAAGGACGTTCCGGTTTACCGGGAATGGGTGGCATCGATGGACGGGATCGTCAACGCCACCATCCTCGCCCAGGTTGAGGGTTACCTGATCAAGCAGAACTACAAGGAAGGCGATTTTGTCAAAAAGGGGACGCGGTTGTTCGAAATCGATCCCCGGCCGTTTCAGGCCAGCCTGGAGGAGGCCAAGGCCGCCCTCGCCAGACATCAGGCGGTCCTCACCACTGCCCAGGCCAATCTGAAGCGGATTCTGCCTCTGGCGGCGGCGAATGCGGTCAGCCAGCGGGACAAGGACAACGCTGTGGGAGCGGCTGAAAGCGCCGAAGCCGATGTGCTGGGTGCGCAGGCGAAGGTGCGCAGGGCCAAGCTCGATCTGAGCTTCACAAAAATCATTTCACCCATCGACGGAATTGCCGGTCAGGCCAAGGCCCAGATCGGTGACCTGGTCGGGACTTCACAGTCGCTGGTACTGACCTCTGTATCCACGGTCAATCCGATCAAGGTTTATGTCCCCATCAGTGAGCGCGAATATCTTAAAGCCATCGAAACTCGCGAACAGAGGGAAAAAGCCGGCACCAGTTATGCTTACGATCTGTTTCTCGCCGACGGCAGCAAATGGCCGGGGCAGGGAACCTTTTCCTTTGCCGATCGGCAGGTCGATCTCGGAACCGGTACCATCCGGGTCGCGATCCTGTTCCCCAACCCTGACAACATCTTACGGCCAGGGCAGTTCGCCAAGGTAAGAGCTCTCATGGGTACGGAGAAAGACGCTTTGCTGGTGCCTCAGCGCGCCGTAGGAGAACTGCAGGGTAACTACCAGGTGGCGGTGGTGGGGGCCGATAACAAGGTCAAAATCACCCCTGTCAAGGTCGGTGAACGTTTCGGAGACCTCTGGCTGATCACTGAGGGTCTTAAGACCGGTGACCGGGTGGTGGCCGAGGGGACCCAGAAAGTGAGAGACGGGGTTAAAGTTGCACCAAAAACCTATGCTCCGGCCAAATCGACGGAAACACCTAAGTCCGGTTCCTAGCACACGCAGGTATCGGCGTTTCATCTGGGGAAAGGTGGATTCATGTCTAAATTCTTCATCAACCGTCCGATCGTGGCGATCTGTATTTCTATTGTTATCGTCATCGTAGGCATCGTGTCGCTCCTGGGTCTGCCCACCGCCCAGTACCCGAACATCGTGCCGCCGGAAATTTACATCAATACCACTTATGTCGGCGCCGACGCGCTGACGGTGGAAGAGTCCGTCGCCACCCCCATCGAGCAGGAGATGAGCGGGGTGGACAATATGAACTACATGTACTCGCTCAACGCCAACAACGGTGAATTGAAGCTCTACGTGAACTTCGACGTCAAGACGGATCCCAACATCGACCAGGTGCTGGCCCAGATGCGCAAGTCCCAGGCCGACCCGAAAGTGCCATCCGAGGTTCGCAATTACGGCATCACCGTAAAGAAATCCCAGTCGGCGCCGCTGATGGTGATTGACCTCTCTTCCCCAAATGGCACATATGATCCCGTCTTCCTTTCCAACTATGCCGCCATCAATCTGAATGATCAGATTCTGCGGGTGCCGGGCATCGGCAATGTCGTGGTTTACGGTGCCGGTCAATATGCGATGCGCATGTGGGTTAACCCGGATCAACTCGCCAAGCTCAACATCACAGTTACCGAGATCGTCAATGCGATCCAGGAGCAGAACACGGTGAATCCGGCGGGGAAGATCGGTAGTGAGCCCTCGCCGCCCGGGGTTGATTTCACTTACTCCATACGGGCTCAGGGACGGCTGACCAACCCGGAAGAATTCGGTCAGATCGTGCTGCGCGCGGAACAAGACGGTTCGCTCGTGCGCCTTAAGGACGTGGCCCGGATCGAGCTGGGCGCCCAGACCTACACTATGGCTGGTCGTCTCAACGGTAAAGATGCCGCTGCCATAGCGATATACCAGCTACCCGGTGGCAACGCTATTGCGGCCGTGGACGGGGTGAAGGCGCTCATCGAGGAGGTCTCGAAGACCTTTCCGCCCGATCTGGAGTACACGATTGCCCTGGATACCACGGAGTCGGTGCGCGAAGGGATCAAGGAAGTCGTCGTGACCCTGTTCGAAGCCCTGGTGCTGGTGGTCATCGTCGTCTTTGTCTTCCTGCAGGGCTGGCGGGCCACACTGATCCCGGCACTGGCGGTGCCGGTTTCGCTGATCGGGACCTTCGCCATGTTCCCGCTGATCGGTTTTTCGATTAACACCATTGCCATCATGGGGATGGTGTTGGCCATCGGGCTGGTGGTCGACGACGCCATTGTGGTGGTCGAGGCCGTGGAACTCCATATTGAGAAAGGACTCTCTCCCAAGGAGGCGAGCCTGAAGGCGATGGAGGAGGTTTCCGGCCCGGTGGTGGCTATTGCACTGGTCCTCGCTGCGGTCTTTCTGCCGAC
>CALZHQ010000141.1 GCA_945787295.1 uncultured Desulfuromonadales bacterium | reverse complement strand
GCGATATTGGTGACCCGAACCTTTTTGCCAAACAGATCGGCGCGCAGGTTGCGGCTGAACTGTTGCACGAAAGCCTTGGTGCCGCCGTAAGTGTTGCCTCCGGGATAGGGCCAGGCACCGGCGGTCGAGCCGATGGTAACAATGTGGCCACTGTTAGATGCTACCATCTGCGGCAGGATCGCCCGTGTGCAGTACATGACCCCTTTGATGTTGGTGTCGACCATGGTTTCCCAGTCCTCGATATCGACAGCCCAGGAGGGTTCCAGTCCGAGAGCCAGCCCGGCGTTATTGAACAGCAGGTCGATATTTTCCAGCGAACCCAGCTTTTCGAAGACCTCCTGCCGATTGCGGACGTCGAGGGGTATAATCTGCCGGACCGCACTGCCCAGTTCTGCTCGCAGCTGCTCGAGCCGCTCCGTGCGGCGCCCGGTGAGAATCAGTTGCCAGCCTTCGGCGGCAAATCTTCTTGCTGTTGCGGCGCCGAAGCCGGATGTGGCGCCGGTAATCAGAATTGTCTTTGTCATCAGCGTGCTCCTTTTCAGGCAATCAATATTTTACCGCAAGCATAGCAGTTTTCATGGCAATTGTGCGTTGTCCGGCCAGAGCCAGGCGGCACCACGGACACCGCTCGAGTCGCCGTGCTGATTACGGACCAGCCTGGTGGTCAGCTGATCGGAAAAAACATAAGGGTGCCAGAGCTTGGGGATTTCGCAATAGAGCGATTCGATGTTCGACAGGCCACCCCCGAGGACGATGACCTCCGGATCGAGCAGGTTGATCACCGCGGCCAGCGCTCGGGCCAGCCGCTCGGCATGCCGTTGCAGGGTCGGCCCGCCGCGTGGAGCGGCGACAATCTCCGCGCCACTCATTTTCTGCCCGGTGTGAAGCAGATGATCGGCTGAAAGGCCGGGGCCGGAGAGGAAGGTTTCGATACAGCCTTTGCGCCCGCAATAGCATTCCGGGCCGGGAGTTTCCTCTGGCTGCGGCCAGGGCAGCGGGTTGTGTCCCCATTCGCCGGCAATGGCATTGGCGCCGGTCAGCACCTGACCGTCGATGACGATGCCGCCCCCGACTCCGGTGCCGAGGATCACGCCGAACACAAGCTTGGCCCCGGCAGCAGCCCCATCCAGCGCTTCGGACAGGGCAAAACAGTTGGCGTCGTTGGCCAGCCGGATCGGTCGCTGGAGCAATTTCTCTAAATCGGCTTCAAATGGCTGGCCGATCAACCAGGTGGAGTTGGCATTTTTGATCAGCCCGCTGGCTGGCGAGGTGACGCCGGGAATACCGATGCCGACGCTGCATCGGCAACCGAGGTCACTCTCCGCACTGGTGACCAGCTCAGTGAGCGTGCGCAGGGTTGCGGCATAATCACCACGCACGGTTGGCAATCGGCGGCGCAACCGCTGCTCACCTGTTTCGTCAAGGGCGATAATTTCTGTTTTGGTTCCTCCCAGATCGATACCGATACGCATCTTGTCCTCGTGTCAATTTTTGTCAATCGATTGTCAGGAATCGGTAACAATTGCATTCACACTATCCTATCAGCTTCTCGAACAAACTGCTAAGGGCCTGTATTTATTTTGTCCTTGAAGAATAATGAGATTCCGGAATGAGATTTGCTTCCACTAATGGCGGGATGGCGGATTGGAGGTATATGATGTTGAGATTCAGATGGCCACTGTTGTTAGCTCTTGTCTTGCTCGCCGCTTGTGCCGGACCACAGGCGGCAACCGTGCCGATAAAACCTTCACCACCGCTGATTGTCTCGCCAGCGGTGAAGGCTGGACCTCCGGCCCAGGTTACGGTGATCGAAACTGCACAGAAAATGCTTGGTGCGCCTTACCGTTATGGCGGTAGCAGCCCCAGTGGCTTCGATTGCAGCGGTCTGGTCCGTTATGCCTATCGTAGTGTCGGTAAACAGGTGCCGCGCACCTCGAGTGACCAGTTCCTCCGGGCAAACCGGGTAGCGCTGCAGAATCTGCAGCCCGGGGATCTGCTGTTTTTCCGCCTCAGCCCACCAAAGGTGTCCCATGTGGCCATCTACGACCGCAATGGCCGCTTCATTCACGCACCCTCATCCGGAAAACGGGTCAGCTACGCGAGCCTCGATAATCCCTACTGGCGCAAGCATCTGGTCGGGGCTGGACGGTTTTGAAGTGTTGCGCTGCAAAGTGGTAACAAATAATAAGACTCTGCCGGGATGGCACTTTTTAAAATCCCGTGATGACGAGAAAATAGTCCGCAAAGGCAATAAATGAGCGGAGGTACCCCTTAGCCAAAAATAATATCAAACAGCTTTGTTTTCTGCTTAAGCGATGGTAAATATCTAGAAAACAACATGAATTAGCTGAACCCCGACAAAGCCAATCCTTCCGTGAGGGGGGTGACGGAAAGCGACGGGTCTTTGTGAACAAAGATAGCCGAGCTGCCGAGGGATATTCATCCTGCGGTATAGCTCGGCTTTTATCGTTCCAAGGTTATGCCTGACAGGAGTTGCTGGTCAGAGGCATTTCGTGTGATCTAAAGCATTTTTTCAACGCAGCAAGAACAGTCAAGGGAGAGTGCAATGAAGCGGTTTCAATTGTTGCCTTATATCTTATTGATCTTTGTGGCATTCGCTATGTGGACGACCGATTCTCATGCCTATACCAGATACAATGACGGCTGTCAGATCTGCCACGGGGCGTTTACTGACGGCATCTCGCCCAAGGGGAGCGTCTTTCCGAACAACGACAAACACGGGATGCACCTGGGCGTGAGCAATATGAACACAGCCTGCGAGCTGTGCCACACCACAGGCGACGGCAACAACCCGTTTATCGGCTCCTCCGACGGCACGGCGATCAACCCCGGGCTCGGATGTGTCGGTTGCCATGGACGCGAGGAGGACGCTGGAAATGACAGCCTTCCGGCTGGTCGTGGCGCGGGGATGCGGCAGCACCACACTTGGGCAGGCGTGGCCGCCTGTATTCCCTGCCATAGCGACGCCGACCCGGTAAACTACACGCCAGTCGGTGAAGCTGTACAACCTCCCTACTACGGGACTGCGGACACCGATGTTAATCTGCCTTGCAACCCAAATGCTCAAGCAAATACTAACGAAAACTGGACCATAGGGGATTTTTTGGGCTCGGACAATGATGGGAATGGGCTCTACGACACAGCTGATCCAGATTGCGTGGTTAACCAACCGCCGACCTCCGACCCGAATGGACCATACAGCGGCATAGTCGATGAACCGGTTTTGTTCGACGGGTTAAGCTCCTTTGATCCAGACGGATCAATTGTTACCTATGACTGGGATTTTGGTGATGGCACCGGAACGGGTGAAAGCGGCAACGCCACCCCTAGCCATACCTATAGTGCCGCAGAAATCTTTATCGTCTCCCTGACCGTCACCGATGATAACGGTGACAGCGATATCGCGACTACAACCGCTACGATTACATTCTCTCCCCAGCCGCCGGTCGCCGATCCGAATGGGCCCTACAGCGGCACTGTCGGTGGGCCGATAGCGTTTGACGGCTCCGGCTCCTTTGATCCTGACGGAATAATTGTTACCTACGCCTGGGACTTTGGTGATGGCAACAGCGGCAGCGGTGTCGGTCCAAGCCATACGTATGCCGCGGCAGGCACCTATA
>CALZHQ010000140.1 GCA_945787295.1 uncultured Desulfuromonadales bacterium | reverse complement strand
GCCCTGCCTTTGTAGAAGAGACCAAAGCCAAGTTGGGCTTTGCTGCAAGGGGTAGAAAAGTAGAGGAGCGGGAAGGCCAGTTTGCAGTTTGCATTAAGATGTCACCACCGATTTAAAATGAACCCATTTCCTATTTCCAAACGGACCCACCAAGAGTTGCAAGATTTCGAAGTATAGTGGAAATATCGACGGTCAACCGGACTCCAAGGCGACCCAATATACTTAAAAACTGAATTTTGGGTTTAAGGGGGGGGGAGACGGCCAACTCCTCCTGATACAAGATGTTGTGGTGTCTTCTTCAGATGTGCCCTTGGAACTCCGGGAAAAATCACAGCGGTAGAGCGGGTTTATAGGGTGGGATGCGTCATGTCCCGATTGCCGCAAGAAGTCCAAAGCCGGTGGGACAGGGTCCCACCCTTGTCTGCATAGCTTTCAAGCCTGTTAAAGCGTTGGATCCTGGGCACAGTACTCATCAGGGATCGGCCTCTGCCGACCACCTGCAGTCCGACCTAGAGGAGTTCACAATTCTGTTCAATCGCCGTACTTCTCGGAGTCGAGGGCATATATTCCGGCGACTCCTCGAACGGACCGTCGCCACTGGGCCCGTTACTGAGACTGCGCTCACTCACGGCTACGACTGGTGAAACCACAACATGTTGGGGGTAGAGGAGTTAACCGACTACCCTCCTTTGGCTTTAAATGCCCTAGATTTGAAGAGTTGCAGATTTATCGCAACGCTTCAAAAGCTAGTAAACCGCCACTTTGATTATTGGTTGAATTTAATCAACGGTCGTAACATGCTGATATTAAACAATTAACCATAATGCAGTTGCAGCGCTGCAACTCACAAATATTTTTAGCATTTTGAAGGAGCGGGGGCTATGAAACCGGTGGCAGGGATACCCCAATAACGATCAAGTGGGTCCGTTTGACCAGCGTCGATTATAATTCCCGCCTGACGACAATTATTTTTCCCGTTTGATACCAAAGTCGGTTATCCAAATTCTCCATGGAGGATTCGGATGATCACAGACAATCAAGTGAGGAAATTGATGAAGCATCTACAAGGGGAAGAGACGCTGGAAATGGCAGCCGCGAAGTCGGGAATGGATGAGAAGACCGCCCGTAAATACCTGAAGTCGGGCAAGCTGCCGAGTGAGATCAAGGCCGAGCGAACGCGCAGATGGCGCACCCGTGAAGATCCTTTTAACGATATCTGGAGCGAGATAAGGCCATTTCTGCAAACAAATCCTGGCCTTGAGGCCAAGACCCTGTTTGAACATTTACAGCGGCAGTATCCCGGCCGGTTTCCGGATGGCCAAATTCGAACCTTCCAGCGAAAGGTAAAAAACTGGAGAGCGCAGGAGGGACCCGCCAGGGAGGTGTTTTTCCCACAGGTCCACACGCCGGGCAAGTTGAGCCAATCTGATTTCACTCACATGGGGAGCTTGGGAATCACCATTGGCGCGGAACCCTTCGATCATCTGGTCTATCATTTTGTTCTTACGTATTCCAACTGGGAAACCGGTTCGATCTGCTTTTCGGAGAGTTTTGAAAGTCTGAGTGAGGGGCTGCAAAAAGCGCTGTGGAGGCTTGGCGGCGTACCTCAGGCCCACCGGACCGACCGGCTATCAACCGCAGTCAACAATACGGGATCTCCCGAAGAGTTCACGCAACGCTACCAGAGCCTGCTGTCCCACTACGGGTTGATTGGACAAAAGACGCAAGCGGCCAGCCCGAACGAGAATGGTGATGTTGAGCAGAGTCATCACCGTTTTAAAAGGGCTGTGGATCAAGCGCTCATGCTGCGGGGTAGCCGTAATTTCGCGACCCGTAAAGACTACGAGCTTTTTCTGGATGGATTGTTTTCACAACTGAACGGCAATAGGAAAGCCGCATTCCAGGAGGAGCTGGCCGTTTTACAGTCCTTGCCCTCCGGGCGTTTGGCTGCCTGCACAACGCACAAGGCCAGGGTTGGCCCCGGCAGTACTATCCGGATAAAACACAACGTTTATTCGGTGCATAGCCGGCTGATCCGCGAAGAGGTCAAGGTCAAGCTGTATGCCGACCATTTGGAAGTCTGGCACGGCCAAAGTCGCATCGAAACGATCCCCCGATTACGCGGCTCTGGTCAGCACCATATTCAATATCGGCACATTATCGACTGGTTGGTGCGCAAACCCGGCGCTTTTGCGAACTACCGCTATCACAGCGATCTGTTCCCGAACAGTCGCTTCCGCATGGCTTACGATGCCCTTGGAGGAGTCCACAGCGCCGGCAAGGCCGATAAGGAATACCTGCGGATTCTACAGTTGGCGGCCAAGGAAAATGAGACGGCGGTCGATGAGGCGCTGCGCTACCTGTTTGACCATGATCTGCCGATATCGGTCCAGAAGATAGAGGGGTTTGTTCGTGCCGGACTCAGGGTTGCGCCGGTCACAGATATTCTGATTCCGGCGGTCGCTTTATGCGCTTACGACAGCCTCTTAAGCGGTGAGGAGGTGCGGCCATGACAACGACTACCGACCTCCATACACACCTGACACAGCTTCTCAGGGAGCTACACCTGCCCGAATTTCGTGAGTCCTATCAGGACGAAGCCAATCTGGCGCGGCGCGAATCGCTGACGTATGAACAGTACCTGCTGGAATTGGCCGGAAAAGAATGTGAGGTAAGAGCTGACAAGCGGACCGTTCGCTATCTGCGGGAGTCGAAATTGCCCCTTGAAAAAAGCATCGACGTTTTTGACCACAAGCGATTGCCGCTCAAAGTGAACGCGCTTGTCGATCATCTTCTTGATGGCTCCTTTTTAGAGCGCAACGAAAACGTTCTGGCCTTCGGCAATCCCGGCAGCGGCAAGACGCACCTGCTTTGCGCCATCGGTCAGGAATTGATCCGCCAGAATCGACGCGTCCTGTTTGCTCCCTGCAATCATCTGGTGCAGGACCTGCTCCTCGCCAAAAGAGAGCTAAAGCTGGCCAAGCTACTGAAAAAACTCTCCAGATATGATGCCCTGATCATCGATGATATCGGCTATGTGCAGCAAAGTCGCGAGGAGATGGAAGTTCTCTTCACCCTGCTCGCCGATCGCTATGAGCGCGGTACGGTCATGTTGACGAGCAACTTGCCCTTCTCCAGATGGGAGCAGATCTTCAAAGACCCCATGACCACTGCAGCGGCCATTGATCGGTTGGTTCATCACAGTATCATTCTGGAATTGAACCTGCCGAGCTACCGTCTGGAACAATCAAAAAGCAATCAGGAAAAGTCCGAGGAATCAGGAGGATAGAAACGTGCATCAACAGAGTGAAGAGGCCGCGGCCATGAGCATAAACCGAACACCATCGGAGATTGAAGAGATTGTTGTAATGGTTCGTCTCCATCTCTACAACCGGGAACTGTCCTGCGGACCAGAGGCGATCAAAAAATATTTGGCGGACGAATACGCTATCGTTCCGCTTCCGTCAGATCGAACAATCGCACGAATATTGAACCATCAGGGGCTGACGAACCAAAGAACCGGAATTTACGAAGAGTGAAAAAATGGGCAGGGGGAAACGGGAATTTTAGTTGTCGTTGACCGGGAAAAATAATTGTCGTTGATCACCATCTTCTCGTCTATGATACGGGTGAAGAGGTCATTCCAAAAAGTATGCAGTTGATTGCTGGT
>CALZHQ010000139.1 GCA_945787295.1 uncultured Desulfuromonadales bacterium | reverse complement strand
TTCTCCATTGAGACCCGCAAGGAAAAGGGGGAGGATTATTCCACCATCAAAGGGTTCTTCCGCCAGTACGAGATCATCTATGTCGTGGCTGACGAACGTGACCTGGTCCGCCTGCGGACAAACTACCGTGAGCAGGGCAAAGGAGAGGACGTCTACCTCTACCGGTTTAATGCCAGTCCGGAGCTTGCCCGCAAGGTGTTTCTCAGCTATTTGGGGGAGATCAACCGGCTTAAAGAGCAGCCCCAGTGGTACAACGCCCTGACCGATAACTGCACCACCAGTATTCTCAAGCACACCATGCCCTACAACCCTGATGCCCGGCTTGATTGGCGGTTGGTCGTCAACGGCTACGTCGACGAAATGCTCTATGAGAGGCAGTCAATTAATACAAGCTTGCCGTTCGAAGAACTGAAAAAGCGGAGTTACATCAACCCAAAAGCCCAGGCTGCTGACAAGGACCCGGCCTTCTCGCGGTTGATTCGTGTGGGACTTCCCGGAAAGGAAATGAAGTAATGATGTCACGCATGATTCGTATCAGTGCAGGTACCGTACTGATGGTTTGTCTGGTCTTCCTTGCTGGCTGCGCCACTCCGGTCGGGGTCAACAAGGTCTCCCCGCGTAAAGCTTATCGGGACGCCTATGCCAACCCATTGACTGCGGGAGTGCTCAGTGATCAGGCCAAGTACGTGCTCAACCGCTACGATCTGCTGAAAAAATTCGACAAAGAGCCGGCGGCAGCCATAGAGGTTCTCCATGAAAAGGCGCTTTATGATGATCGAGGGGATATCCTCTACGCCTTGGCCGAGGGTTCCTACCTTTACGGCAGCCAACTGGTTGGCAGTGAAAAGGAGGAAGAACAGAAGTTGGCCCCCGACTATTTTCTGCTTTCGGCACTCTATTCTTCCTATTTTGTCAGCAGGGAGCGCTTCAGTCAGCTGTGGCAAGGTTTCGCAACCGGTGATACCGAAGGGCTGGTTCTGAAAGCTGCTGAGCGTAAACTTCCGTTCGGCAGTATTTCCATCGCTCTTGATACGTCTCAGTTCCCCTGGAAAATGGAAGAGTTCGAGAAATTCCTGCCGGCTGACAGGTACGCGGTTCGTGGAGTATCCGTGCGCAACCGGACGGCGGGTGTCGGCCTGCCGCTGATCGCCGTCAGGAAAAATGGCAAGCGCTCAGTTGTCGGCCAGGCAGCGGCGGTGACCGCCATACTGAGAGTCCAGGGTGACCTGGCAGCCCTGAGCGCCGGTACGGCCCGCGCTGCCTTGGAGCTTTACTCGACGCAGGATACCAGCACCATAAACACGAAGGATGGCACGGCGGTACCGCTTGATAGCGATCTTACCACTCCAATGGCCTACATGCTTGAAGGCTCTGAATTATTTGATCTCGGCTTGATGTCCTTTCTGGGCCGAGAGCCCAATAAAATCCCCGATGGCCTCTATATGACGGAGCCCTATCGACCGGGAAAAATCCCGGTCGTCTTCGTCCATGGCACGGCCAGCAATCCGGTCTGGTGGGTGGAAATGTTCAACACCCTCCGTTTTGATCCGCTGATCAGGGAGAAATACCAGTTCTGGTACTTCGTCTACACCAGCAACAAGATCGTTGCCAGCTCCGCTGGCGAACTGCGTGACGCGCTGCGTGACAAGGTGGCAACCCTCGATCCGCAGGGGAAGGATCCTGCCCTGCAGCAGATGGTGGTGGCCGGCCACAGCCAGGGTGGCCTGTTGACCAAGTTTACTGTGGTTGATACCGGTGAAATCCTGGTTCGTGCGCTAACCGGAAAGGATCTTGATGCGCTGCAGATGCCCGAAGAAAGCAAGGCCAGGTTACGTCATCTGCTTATCCTCAAGCCGCTCCCCTTCGTAAAAGAGGTCATCTTCCTCAGCACCCCGCACCGGGGGAGCTTTCAGAGCAAAGGGTGGAACCGGAACCTGCTCCGGTGGCTGGTCACACTGCCGGCCACTATGGTCCGGAACTCCCTGGAGTATTATGACTATATGACAGATGATGTAAAAAAACTGTTGGGAGGGAAAAAGACCGTCTTAACCAGTGCCGACGGCATGTCGCCGGACAATCCGCTGCTCAAGACCCTGGCGGAGATCCCGCTGGCACCCGGGGTGCGGGGGCATTCGATCATCGCGGTCAAGACTGATGGCGACCCGAAGCTCGGCAATGACGGCGTCGTTGAATACAGCAGCGCCCACCTGGAAGGCATGGCATCGGAACTGATAGTAAACAGTGGGCATTCCAGCCAGTTGAACCCGCTGGCTATCGATGAGGTGCGGCGAATATTGGTGGAAAATCTGGCTACTTCTTCTCCAGACACCTTGACGGTCCCAAATCTATAAGTCACCATTCGCAACACAAAAAAGCCCCAGCCTGTTAATACGGGCCGGGGCTTTCCTGTAAGTTGCTCTATATTTCGTGCCTGCTTCACCTTAGGATTAAAAACACACTCCTCGCCGGCGGAAGGTCAATCTCAAATATCCTAATATCTGCACGCCCCCTGCAGAAACCCTTAGCGTACGTTTTCGGAGCGTAGGACAAACCGGGGGCTATGCGGCCTGCTTCATGCCAGGATACCAACCTTCGAATGTCGGCCGGAGCTCATCGTTCAGTGTCTTGACCCTGACCTGCAACAATAGGTGCGCGCCGCGCTCAGTCCACCGCATCGACTGCTGCTTGACGAAGCGTTTGCTCACCACCTGGTTGATAGTGGATTCTACAAAGCCGGTCGCGATGTTCTCTCCGTTTCGGTACCGGTCTCCATAGTTCGGAATATACGGTTTATTGACCGCGATGTAATGCTCGAACTCGCGCAGTGCTTTGAGCAACTTGCGTTGCGCTTCGCTCTCTTCGATGACATCGATGTCCATGTCGAGAGACTCGATCGTTTGTAGGGCGCGAAAGACGTTACCGTGCCAAAGATACCACTTGATCCGTTCGAGTTGTGTGAGTACATCTTGCGCAATGGTTGGAAACGCTTTCGACCGCACGCCTTTTGCCATCTGTCTCATCACAGTAAGCCGCATTGTGACGTGGAACCAATCGAGCACGTGCTCAGCTTGGGGGTTGAGATAGAGTTGAAGATCACGAACGGTATCACCTCCATCGGACAGGAAGGTCACTTGTTGATTCATTTGCATGCCTTGAGACTTCAGCACCTCGAACAGGCGTCGCTTAGGCTTTTGGTCGTAGCGATGGACGAAGGCGAAGCACTTTGACGTGTCGTCAGTCATGCTCTTTCCGGCGATCACTTCGAAGTGACCTTCGGCGCGCGATTTACCCTGCCGGCCCCGCACATAGCCGCCGTCTATACCGACCGTGATAGGACTATCCGGTCTCGGCAATCGACCCCAATCCCGCGGGCAGCCATCGATGAACATTTTGTGCTCATCACCGAGTTCACTCTCGGCGCGTTCGGCGATGCGCTGCAGCTGGCGTCGCACACTTGTGGTGTTCACTTGATCTGCGAGCGGCAACACCTCAGTGAGCAGCTCGACGGTCAGGCCATAGGACATCAAAGACGCCCATTTGGCCTCGAGATAAGCAAGCTCAGGTGCACTGCGTTCCAGTATCAATGCCGCCAGCGGGCTAAAACTGCGTGCGTGGCTCTGCTCACAGGCGCAGCGGCGCAGCCGCGGGCTGGGCAGCGATAGTTTGCCGAACACAGTGCGAAAAACCAGGGAGTGATGGCCCTTAAGCGACCGCGCTCGGCCGCAATACGGGCAACAGCGCTGTTTTTGTAGATACTCCTGAATCTGCTGCGTGACTACACTTTTTTGCAGATGGTGAAGCACCTTCTTCGCCTCGGCTAAGCTCAGCCCAAGCGTTTCAGCAGACAACGCACCCCGCGCCAAAGAAGCTACGTCTTCCACGAGTTTCTGGCCCTCATCCGACTCGATGACCACCTGAACTTTCACTTTCATGCTCGTTTCCTCCTACGCACCCAATGCCCACATCCATTCTTCATCGCCGAGTGCGTACTGCTTTAATCGCCGGTTGACCTCCGGCCGATCGAAATGCTCTTTCTTCAACCACCGGCAAAACTCATCGAACTCTTCACGATAGAACCCGAGGTCATCTTCTTCGTCCTCGAAGATCTCTTCCAGTCGATCGGCGATACGGATAATGGAATTATGCTGCTCCATTGCCATAAACGCCCATGGACCGCCACAGTCCTCTGGGGGACAGGCCCGCCGTCCGCCAATGCATACGGGGTAGATGCGCTTTGGTTCGAAGGGCAGCTTGCGTTCAACGCGAACATCGTGCTGCCACCCGTCGCCGAAGTCGTACTCGTACAAGAACCGTTCTTTGACTCCAAAGCGAAAATCGGCTAACCGCACCTGGTTCGGGTCATCCGAGAAGCTGATCCCGCCGACGTGGTAGACGCCGTATTCTTTCCCATGAATGATGAACTGATTCAGATGCGAATCGGTCCAACCCATCGTGAGCTGGAGCGTGTAATGCAGGTCAGTGATGGTGCTGTCAGACCGAACCAGTACTCGGCGCCAGATCGCCGGGCTGATCTCGCGCAGCGCGATCCGAAGCTGGTAAACCTCGGTTGTGGCAATATCCCCGTCCATAAAGAAAGCCTAGCATGTTCGGTGGCCTAAGCGGCGAACTTCGCAGACGCTGTTCGATTGCCCCCGGTTTGTCCTACGCTCGTACGTTCAGGGATGGATGGCTCACTATGGATGCGGACTG
>CALZHQ010000138.1 GCA_945787295.1 uncultured Desulfuromonadales bacterium | reverse complement strand
ATGTGGATCTGTTTCGGCAAGCGGACTATCGGCATCGGTATTGATAAAGTACGCCATGCACTCTTCATAACGCTCCTGCTCGTCCACTTCTGCAGTCATATCACGGGCGTGTTCACGGCAGTGTTGGTCAAACTTATCATAGAGGGCGGTCAGCTTGGTTTGCTCCTGACTCGTCGCACATCCGGTTATCAACAATAGAAGGGCCAGTGAAAAGCAGCATGCGATTCCTTTCATAGCGGTACCCCTCCCTTCCTGTCACCCGTTGCCCCTTAAGTTGACTGTAGCACCTCTCGGGCAGCTGGCAAGGGGAGTTGAATATTTGTCTTCAAGTACGGTCGGTTGTCCAGGCATGCGGGAACAAAAACCTGTGCTAAGCTTATAGCTTGTGAATATAAACGACTTGGAGGTGAGGTATGTTGACACGCCAACAGATCGAGTTTGCTGCGGAAAACCTTGCTGGTCAGGTTCGCCGGACAGAGATGATTCACTCCCCCTACTATTCCAATAATCTGGGGGTGCCACTCTATTTCAAGTGTGAAAATCTGCAGCACACCGGCTCCTTCAAGATTCGCGGCGCCTACCATTTTCTCTCCCAGCAGTCCCCGCAGCAGCTGGCGGCCGGGGTGGTCACGGCCTCGGCGGGCAACCACGGCCAGGGATTGGCTTGTGCCGCGCAACTGCTCGATTGTCCCTGCTGGGTGGTGATGCCGGAAGGGACGCCACTGGCCAAGGAATTGGCAACTCTCGAATATGGTGCTGAAGTAGAGATGTATGGCACCAGCTTCGATGACGCCGTCACCAGGGCCAAAGAGCTTGCCGAAGAACGCGAGCTGCTTTACGTCTCAGCTTTTGACCATGAGCTGATCATGGCCGGTCAGGGGACCATCGGTTTGGAGATTCTGCAGGATCTGCCAGAGGTTGAAACGGTGCTGGTGCCGATCGGCGGAGGAGGACTGATTGGTGGAGTGGCGACGGCGATCTGTGAACAAAAGCCAGATGTCCGGATAATCGGTGTCGAAGCTGCCAGTGTTGCCAGTGCCCAACTGGCCCGGCGGAAAGGGCAGCCGGCCAAGGTCCCGGCAAAATGCCATTCGCTGGCTGATGGCATCGCCGTTAAGCAGGTTGGTGAGTTAACCTTTCCAGTGATGGAACGTTACGTCGAAGAGATTGCCACGGTGGAGGAAGAGGCGATTGCCATGTCGATTGTCGGTCTGATGGAGCGGGGCAAACTGGTGGTCGAAGGTTCCGGTGCGGTCGGATTGGCGGCAATGTTGTTTGGTCATAAAACGCTTCACAAAGGAACAACGGTGTGTCTGCTCTCCGGCGGCAATCTCGATGTTCAGACCATGTCCCGGGTCGTGGAACGGGGGATGCTGGCAGAAGGTCGCTATCTTAAATTGCGCCTGGAGATGATCGACATGCCGGGAGCGCTGGCTCAATTAACACAGGTTCTCAGTGAGATTGGGGCGAATATTTTCCAGGTCAGCCATGATCGCCACAAGTCTTCGTTGCCTCTTGGTGAGGCTGAGGTGATAATTGACCTTGAAACCCGCGGGCCGTCGCATATCCAGGAAGTCTTACTAGTGCTCGAAGAGGAAGGCTACCGCCCTGAAGTGCTCCGCTAAGCCGATATATTAATCAGCTTCTCCCAGCTATTTTCTGGAGTTTGGCTAACGATGCGGACCCGGTTGCCAGCGGATGTCGGCTTTGCCGTAGTCGTTACAGAGCCTTGCCCAGACAAAGCAGAGGTCGGAGAGGCGATTCAAAAAGCGCAGGCAGCAAGGATTGATCTCGGCACCTGATTCGATCAGGGCGACGAGTTCACGTTCGCAGCGGCGGGTGACAGTGCGGGCCAGGTGCAGGGTGGCAGCTGCACGGGTGCCACCGGGCAGGACAAAGTTGTTTGTTGGTTCCAGTTGCTGATTGGTTTCCTGTAGCCAGCTTTCCAGCATGTCGATCTGAAACTGTCGGACGTTGGGAATCTTGTCGGCCAACTCACTGTCAGTCGGAGTCGCCAGCTCACAACCGAGGTCGAATAATTCATTCTGCAGTTGTAGCAGTTTTTCATTCAAGCCGTCCGGCAGCTCTTCACAGCGCACCATTCCGAGCACAGAATTCAGTTCATCAACTGTCCCGTAAGTCTTGACCCGTTGTGAGCATTTTGCCACGCGGGTGCCATCTACCAGGCTGGTTTCGCCCTTATCGCCACCACGCGTCATGATCTTATCGAGTTTCGGCATCAGAGGCCTCCTTGTCGGTTGTCTTAAGCTTAGCGGAAGGCTGGTTTGTTTGCCAGACTGTAATCGTTTTTCAAATGCAGCCGTTTTTTGCAATTGCGCAAAAAGTCCCTGAGAAGGTTTTGCGCAATTGCAAAACCCTGTTTTCCGTATACCGAATTGCACCTTGGATCGCTTTTGAAAGTCATTGTAAACAGCTAGTTAGAGGTAAAACGTTTTTCCGCCCAGCGGAAATTTATCAGCGACAAAATCTCTTCTGACTTTTGCAGGCCTGCAAAAAAAGCCATTTTCCGGCATATTCCCTAAACACTAAAGAAGCCTACAAATACCTGAAATAATTGAATAAATATTTTTTGCCATGTTGGTACGCTGGTTGCGATAAGGAATGACTGACGAATAGGTCGTCGAAGGTTTTTTGCAGCGGAGGACAGAATGTCAGTTTGTCCCTATTACGGTCGAGGAGAAAAGTTCTGTGATGTCGGAGCAGATTACATCTCTCCGCATGACGTTGAGGCCATCTCACATTTTTGCTCCTGCCGCTACAGCGAGTGCGACAAATTCCAGGAGTTGGCCGAGCGGTGTCCTGAAGGATTGACTCCCAAGCCGGTTGCCGCACGGACAAGTGCCTCTGTCGCCGGCCAAGAACAATCGAGAAAAAAAGCTCAAGTACATATCGCATTTCGAAACAAATGGCCGTTGTCTTATCGCCTTCGTTATTTAAGTGCCAATAATCATTCTATCGAACCACAGAGAGAGGAGAAAGTTGCTATGAGTAAGCAAGCGATGAAGAATAAGGGTTGGACAGTTGTTCTGGCCGGTACCGGTATCAACCTGGCCCTGGGTGTTCTTTATGCCTACAGCATGCTGAAAGGTGAAATCGGTAAACTGTTCGGTGGTGCTGGCGACCCCTACGCCACTGCCTGTCTCGCTTTCGCCCTGTCGATGATCATCGGTGGCAAGATGCAGGACAAGGTTGGTCCGCGGCTCACCGCAATGCTCGGTGGTTTGATGGTCGGCGCAGGTTTCATCATCTGTTCCCAGACCTCCAGTTACTGGGGTTGGGTCCTCGGTTTCGGTGTGATGGCCGGGCTTGGCTTCGGCTTCGGTTACTCTGCCGCGACGCCGCCGGCTCTCAAGTGGTTTTCCTCGGCAAAAACCGGCCTGATCGCTGGTATCGTCGTTGCCGGTTTCGGCATTGCTCCGGTTTATCTGGCTCCGGTCGCCAAAACCCTGCTCGCTTCCTACGGCCTGCACAGCACCATGATGATCCTCGGTATTGCCTTTATCGTTATTGTCTGTGGTATGGCTATGCTGGTTGCCAATCCGCCCGCCGGTTACGTTCCCGCAGAGGCTGCTCCTGCCAAAGGTGCAACCGCGGCCAAGAAAGTTGCCGTGGTCGACAAAGCGCCAGCGGAAATGTTCAAAGAGGGTCGTTTTTACACTCTGTGGCTGACTTACTTCATCGGTGCTGGTGCTGGTCTGATGGTTATCGGTAGTATCGCAGGTATCGCCAAGCAGAGCATGGGCGAGATGGCCTTTATCGCCGTCGTCGTCATGTCGATCGGTAACGCAGGAGGTCGGGTTGTGGCGGGTGTTCTGTCCGACAAAATCGGTCGCGCCGCGACCCTGACGATCATGCTGCTTTTCCAGGCAGCGCTGATGTTCGCTGCGATCCCGGTAGTTACCAACGGTGATTCCAGTGCCATCCTGGTGACCCTGCTGGCATCCTTCATCGGTTTCAACTACGGCACCAATCTGTC
>CALZHQ010000137.1 GCA_945787295.1 uncultured Desulfuromonadales bacterium | reverse complement strand
ATCCTCTATATCATTCAGCGCGAGAGTGACGCAGCACTGGGCGATTTTGAACTGTCAAACCATCAAGACCTCAAAACCCTGGCTGGCGAGCGGGAGATTCAAAACCTGATCGACCTGAACAACGATAATTTTGTCTCCCTGGCAGAACTACGGACTTTCAACCGTAACCCGGCGTACGAGACGATGCGGCTGCAGGGCACCCTGACCCCGAAAGAGGCCAGTCATTCGGTCGAAACCCTCGACAACCGTTGGGACTGCAGCTTCTGCCACACCTCGGGGACGGAAAAGATGCAGACCAGCTTTATCGCTCTGCCGACCAGCGAAGGAACCTTCTCCCGGATCGAGGTGGAGCAGGGGGCGATTCTCAAGGCCCTCAATGGCACCCCCGACTTTTACATGATGGGCACCACCCGTAGCGCTTCGCTGAATATCATCGGTCTGCTGATCATCTTTGGCGGCCTGCTGATGCCTATCGGACACGGCACCCTGCGTTTTTTGACCCGCAAAAACCGACTTGGAAAAGGGGAATAATCATGGCTGAAAAAAAGATGATCTATCTGCAACCGAAACCGGTTCGTATCTGGCACTGGCTGAATGCCCTCGGTATCGTCACTCTCTGTGTCACTGGTGCGCAGATCCGTTTTCCCGAATACATCAGCCTGTTCAGCGAGTATAAATCGGCAATCCTGCTGCACAATACCGCCGGTTTTGTGGTCGCCATCTCCTTTTCGATCTGGTTCTTCTACTACGCCTTTGTTGCCCGCAACATGGGGAAGATCTATGTGCCGAAAAAGGACGACATCAAGGTCGGGCTGCTGCGGCAGGCCAAGTTCTACTTTTTAACCTACTTCCTCGGCTGGGATAATCCGCACCACCCGACCCCGGAAGACAAGTTCAACCCGTTGCAGAAGTCGGCCTATCTGGCGATCATGTTTGTCCTGGTGCCGCTGGTCAGTTTGAGCGGAATTCTGTTGACCAACGTTGATCCGCTACGGGGCCTGATCATCATGGTTGGCGGGCTGAAGATACTGATGGGCATGCACTTTCTGCTCGCGTGTTCGCTCTGCGCTTTTTTGTTCACCCATATCTACCTGGCAACCTTGGGGCACACCCCGTTTGCCCATTTCAAGCCGATGTGGACCGGCTGGGAAGAGGAGATCGACGATCATTCAGGGTCGCATGCCGCACATTGATCGATCGGCCCGGGGTCAACCGCAGCTGGGTGACAGAACCCGGGCCAGAAATCAGCAACAGGGGCTTTTGGACGAGCAATAATCTACGTCTGAGGCTCTAAAAGGATCTATCCACTCTCCCCAGGATAGATCCTTTTTTTATCTTCAGGTTTAACCGACAGGTAGGATTCGATTTTTTGCAGGGAGATTTCCAGGTCTGCCAGTTTGTGTGCTTCAAGGGTCATGGTCGGTTGCTTTGAAAGCGTTGCTGACAGCTGCAGCAGCGCCGTAAAGTCGATCTCTCCAGAGCCCAATGGCAAATGCTGATCGCTTTGTCCCTGATTGTCATGCAGGTGCAGGTGCTTGATGTGGGCTGCTGTCTGGTCGAACCAGTCTGCCAGAGAATCTTCGGCGAAAATATTCCAGTGACCGACATCGAAGCAGTGGCCGAAGTGGTCCGAGCCCAGTTCGGTAAAAAGCTTGCGGAACAGTTCCGGAGAGCGTTCATAAATATTTTCTACGGTGAGAACCAGGTCGAGTTGTTGCGCCTGTTCAATGTACTGCGGCCAGAATTCGAGCGCCGTCTCTAGCCAGGTATTCTGCACTTTCTGCGATGCCTGATGAGGAATTCCCGGATGAAATACCATGCAGCGCGCACCCAGGGCTTCAGCAAGCTGTAGCGATTGTTGGCACATCTGGTGGGCGGTTTTGCGCAGCCGTTTTTTCGGACTGCCCGGGTTGAAACCGTTGAACGGCGCATGGACTGTGGTTGCCAGCCCCTGCGCCGCGAGTTGCGCGGCGCAGTCTTTCATCTGTTCCAGGTCGAGTTGCTCGATACCGACTTCCTGGCAGGCGACTTCCGGCTGCAAACGGCGATTGAGCAGATAGGGCATGCGCGCCGGCAGCAGTTGGGCCGGAATGTGGACAAATAGAGAGTTCATAAATTAGGCCGCACCCGAAGCGATCAGTTCCATTTTTTTGATTTCCGGGGACTCACCCAGCGCGATCAGGATGTCACCGGGGGTGATTTCGATGCTCGGATCGGGATTGAAGTTCATGTGGTTGTCTCTTTTAATACCGACAATAATCAGCCCGAGATCTTTGCGTATCCCTGAATTGAACAGGGTTTTTCCCACCAAGGATGAATTTTCTGTCACCAATATTTCTTCCATCTGCAGGGCGATGTTCTCGTTGCCGGTGGCAATATCGATAAAATCGACCACCGATGGCCGCAGGATCGCCTGGGCAATGCGCGAGGCGCCGATCGCGTAGGGTGAAACCACCTTGTTGGCACCGGCCCGCATCAGCTTGAGATCGGCACCATCTTCGCTGGCGCGGGCGAGGATAAAGAGGTTCGGATTGATGCCACGGGCGGTCAGGGTGATATAGACGTTGACCGAGTCGGAGGTAACAACGGTGATCAATCCTTTGGCGCGACTGATGCCGGCTTTTTCCAACACAGCGTCATGAGTGGCATCCCCCTGGACAAACAGATAACCTTCATCTTCCAGTTTCTGGTATTTGTCCGCATCCTGCTCGACAACAATAAACGGCAGCGGTTTGGAGGTGAATTCACGCGCGACCGACCGACCGATGCGACCAAAACCACAGATAATATAGTGCCCTTTGAGGTTGCTGATTTGTTTCTGCACTTTTTTTCTCCCCAACAGCTTGCGTAACTGCCCCTCGACCATGAACTGAATCATGGAGCCGATGGTGTAGGCGATGGCGCCCGTGCCGGATATGATCAGAACGATGGTAAAGACCTTCCCTTCGTGGGAAAGTTCGTAAACTTCTTTGTAGCCGACCGTCGCCAGAGTGATGACCGTCATGTAGAGGGATTCAAAGGGGGACCAGCCTTCTATCAGGACATAACCGGTCGTCCCGCCGCCGATCAGTATAAAGAGAGTTAAGAGTGAAAACAGGACTTTGCGAAAAGGATCCATCGAAGCTCCCGGTAGAAAGTGGCCCCATGATAGCTATCTGCAGAGAAAAAAACAAGAAATCGAAACCAGAGAATTGATTAGCTGGACACCGTAGAAAAGGATTGACATGCTCTGTATACTGTATACAATTTACCAAATTTAAAAATGGGAGAGGCAGCTGTGAAGAGCAAACCGATAGAACGACACCAAACGCTGCGTGAGAAAATCCTCGAAACAATCCGCGAAGCGATCCTCAAGGGGAACCTGAAGCCGGGAGAAAAGGTTGCTGAACCGGAGCTGGCAGAACGTTTCGGGATCAGTCGTACGCCGATTAGGGAGGCTTTCCGGCAGTTGGAATCGGAGGGCTACCTGACGGTCATCCCACGTAAAGGGGCGGTTGTTGCGGCACTGTCTGAACAGGATGTGCAGGAATATTACGCTATCAAGAGTATCCTCGAAGGCTATGCTGCCGAGCTGGCCGCCGACAAGCTGTCGGATAAAGAGCTGGAAAAGCTGGAAGCGATTAACGAGCGCCTGAAAGCGCTGGCAGCAGAAGGGGACGTGAAAGCCTTTTACCGGGTGCACAGCGAATTCCATGACCTGTTCTTGAAAGCTTCGGGGAACAGCAAGCTGGTTGAGCTGATTCAGCAACTGGGGATGAAGTTCAACCGCTTGCGGATGGCTTCACTGTCGGTTGAGGGGCGGATGAACATTTCGGTCGCAGAGCATGATAAACTGCTCGAAGCGTTCCGTAAGCACGATGGACAACTGGCTGAGAACCTGGTGAAGAAAACCGCTGCTATTGGTGGCAAGGTCTTACTCGAAAGCATGACTCAAGCAGAAGGAGGTCAGGGGCTAAAATCAATCTTGGAAGAACGGATCGACGTTTAACACGATTTTGAAAGTTCGCGACTTTGTCGCTTCACTATATAAAAAAGGCCGGCCGCAGAAAATCA
>CALZHQ010000136.1 GCA_945787295.1 uncultured Desulfuromonadales bacterium | reverse complement strand
ACCCTCGGTTTCGGCATGATCGTTAAGATCGTGCTGGAAAACTGGAGTGAGTTCTCCTTTGGGCCGAGCGGAATTGCCAATATTGAGCGTCCGGGACTGTTCGGTCTCGACATGAACATAGACGGGTCGACCACCTACATTTACTACATCATGGTGGCACTGGTGATCTTTACCATTCTCGTCACCATGCGCCTGCGCAACAGCCGGATCGGCCGGGCCTGGATTGCTCTGCGCGAGGATGAAATCGCCTGCGTTGCGATGGGCATTGACATGGCCCGCACCAAGCTGTCTGCCTATGCGCTCGGGGCCTTCTGGGCTGGAATGGTCGGTGTGCTGTTTGCCGCAAAAACCACTTTTATTAACCCGGCCAGCTTCACTTTTATGGAGTCGGCGATTATCCTCTCCATCGTAGTGCTGGGCGGAATGGGGTCGATTCTCGGCGTCATCCTCGGAGCCTTGATTCTGATCCTGCTGCCGGAGTACCTGCGGGCGTTCTCTGAATACCGGATGCTCGCCTTTGGTGCCGCGATGGTTCTGATGATGATTTTCCGGCCACAGGGGATTATCAGTAATATCCGCCAGAAATATACATATAAAGGTTTACAGAAAGAGACCGACAATGGCTGAAAAACATAAATTACTCGAAGTTAAAGGGTTGACCATGGATTTCGGCGGCTTGCGGGCTGTTGATAGTGTTTCCCTAGAAGTCTGCGAAGGGGAAATTGCGGCTCTTATCGGTCCGAACGGTGCGGGGAAAACCACCTTTTTCAACTGTGTCACCGGCATTTACACGCCGACAAACGGTGAGGTTCTGCTCCACCCCAAAGGGCTGCCGACCCGTCGTCTGAACGGATTGAAGCCAAACAAGGTCACTGAGATGGGCTTAGCGCGGACTTTCCAGAATATCCGCCTGTTCCCCGATATGACGGTGCTGGAAAATGTCATGATCGGTCGCCACTGCCGAACCAAGGCGGGGATCCTTAGTTCAATCGTCCGCGGCAAACGGGTGCGCGAAGAAGAGCAGGAAATTGTGGAAACCAGTTACCAGCTGCTGCAAAAGGTCGGTCTGGGCGATTTTGCCAATGATTTCTCGAAGAACCTTCCTTATGGTGCTCAGCGGCGTCTGGAAATTGCCCGGGCAATGGCCACCGATCCGTTTCTGCTTTTACTCGATGAACCGGCCGCCGGGATGAATCCACAGGAGACGGCAGAGCTCGATCAGCTTATCTGCAAGATCAGTGCAGAAGATCGGATTGCCATTCTGCTGATCGAGCACGACATGAAGCTGGTCATGAATATCTCCAACCCGATCTACGTGATGGAGTACGGCAAGAAGATTGCCGAAGGCAGCCCGCAGCAGATCAAGGACAACCCGAAGGTGATTGAGGCCTATCTGGGTGAAGAGACCGATGCCTGATGGCGTTGCCCGAATTCCGCCCCACGGCGTTGGCGCGTTTTTCAGGACCTTGACATCCTTATGGATGTCTTCTCCCCTGAAAAATCACTCCGCCTTGTCGGACGCAAATCTGGCTTAGCCATCGTCATTTACTGATAAGAGACAAATTATGTTGAAAATTAATAATATTCAGACCTTTTACGGGAACATCCAGGCACTGAAGGATGTTTCCATCGAGATTAACGAAGGCGAGATTGTCACATTGATCGGCGCTAACGGTGCTGGAAAGTCCACCACCCTGATGTCGATCAGCGGCATAACCCCGCCGCGGTCCGGTGACATCCTGTTGGATGGCGATTCGATCACCAATCTGAGCCCGGATAAGATCGTTCAGAAAGGGATAATTCAGGTGCCGGAAGGGCGGCGAATCTTCCCCGATATGACTGTGGTTGAGAACCTGGAGATGGGTGCTTTTCTGCGGACCAATAAACTGATGGTGCAGCAAGATCTGAACTACGTCATGACCCTGTTCCCGATTCTGGAGAAGCGCCGCAACCAGCTCGGCGGCACCCTCTCCGGGGGCGAGCAACAGATGTTGGCAATTTCCCGGGCGCTGATGGCCCGGCCGCGACTGCTGCTGCTAGACGAACCGTCGCTGGGCCTGGCTCCGCTGATCATCAAGCAGATTTTTGAGATTATCAAGCAGATCAACAAGGAGAGCAATACCACCATCTTCCTGGTTGAGCAGAATGCCAACCAGGCGCTCAAACTGGCCGATCGTGGTTATGTTATGGAGAACGGGCGGATTACCCTGGTTGATTCCGCCGAAAACTTGTTGGCCAATGATGATGTGCGCAAAGCCTACCTTGGGATATAGCGCTTTATAGTTGGTTATCAGGACAGGCTCAGCTCGCTGACTGAACCGGCTAGGCGGGCCTGATTCGTTGTGCTATTATCGGCGCTCAACTTTTCGCTGGCTTGGAGTCTGAATTTTGCTGCGGCAACTTTTCTCTACCGTGACCAAGAAAGTCGTCATCGGTTATCTGGTGGTGGTCTTTTTTTGCTTGCTGGCAGTCGGTTTTGCGCTGTTTCGTCTGCATCAACAGACCGGACAGACAGAACAGCTGGTAAACGTTGACTTCCGCGCTTTTGAGCTGGTTCGAGACCTGCAGCAGAACCTGCTGGCACAGGAAAATATCGAAAAGCAGTTGCTGATTATCCGCGATCCTGCCTTAAAAGAGTTACGTGCCAACCGCAACGACGAGCTGGTGCGGTTTCACCATCAATTGAGCAAAATACCTTTGCTGGAAATGTCGGAGATTGTCACCGTCGAGCTCAGCGCTTATCGCCAGGCTGGCAGTCAACTCACCGAATCCCTGGCTCGTAACGACTGGTCACTTGCGGAAACTATCTCAATTGAGCAGATGGTGCCGGTGCGTGCGCGCCTGCTGGGGGTCTTGGCTGATTTTCGCCAGGAACAGCAACAGCGGATTAATACTAATCTCTCAAATCTGTCTGAGCAGGCAAGTGAAGCCTATCAACTGACGCTGTTTTTTGCGCTGATCGGGATTGCGTTGTCCGCGCCGGTCGGGTTCACCGTGGTCTTAAGTATCCATCGCTCAGTCAATGCATTGAAAATGGCGACTCTGGAAATTTCCGGCGGCAGCTTTGAACATCAGCCGAAGTTGTCCGGTGACGACGAGTTTGCCCAGCTGGCACGAGATTTTTCGCTGATGGGGCGTAAGCTGCGCGAACTTGAACAACTTCGGCTTGATGCCAATCCGCTGACCAAGTTGCCAGGTAACCTGGCCATCGATCGTGAGATCGAGATGCGGATCGATTGCGATACTCCCTTTGCTCACCTCTATATTGATCTGGATAATTTCAAAGTTTATAGTGATCGATACGGCTATAATGCCGGCAGCGATGTGCTGTCGCGGGTAGGCAAGCTGATTCAGCAGGCGGTTCGGGAATGTGGCACTGAGCAGGACCTGATCGGTCACATCGGCGGCGATGATTATGTGGTGATCACCTCTCTGGAAACGGCCGAACAGATTGCCAAAAAAATCATCGCTGAATTCAGCATCATGGCGCCTACTTTCTATAATGAGGCTGATCGAAAATCCGGCGCGGTGGCGGGTCAGGACCGCTATGGTGTTGAGAGGGTCTTTCCACTGATGACTATCTCGGTGGCGGTGATCTGCTCCGATCATTATGATCCCCCCAGCCGGTTGGTGATCAGCCAGGCCTGTGCCAGGCTTAAAGAATTTTTAAAAGCTCAGGAGGGGAGTAACTATATGATAGACAGGCGTAAATAGTGAAAAACCTCTTTATTCTTCTGATTCTATTTCTTTTGGTTGGGTGCGTGCGGATGTTGCCGGCGGGGATTCCATTAGAGTCTTCGGAACCGGCAACGGCAGCTGTTCCGGTGGCGGAGCAGGTCCTCTTCAGTGCGGCTCTCGATCAGCTCTCGGCTACCCATAGCCTTGCCGGGCTCAAGAGCTTTCAGGAGCGCTATTCGGAGAGCCTCTGGGGGGAGCGAGCTGAAACGATCGTCCTCTATGTTGAGGAAGTGAATCAACGCAAGGCGCAACTTGAACAGCTGCGAAACGAGCAACTACAGCTGCAGGCAGATAATAAGCAACTGATCGAAAAAATCGAACAGTTGAAAACTCTGTTGATAGAATTGGAACAGCGCCCCCAGTAGCAGCGTTTTTCGCGTGGAGAAGCTCTTGCTCCTGATCGGTTTAATCCTTCTGTTTGCTGCCGGGTTGGCGAATCGGCAAGTGGCGCTTTGGCG
>CALZHQ010000135.1 GCA_945787295.1 uncultured Desulfuromonadales bacterium | reverse complement strand
CTGCGGCCAGAGCAGATGGTGCGAGCGACTGTGGTCGAAGGGGGATTGGATCGGGCCTTGCTGGAGATGAATCAGCGTCAGTATCGGGCACAGAGTAATATCGAGTTACAGGTTGGGCAAAAACTGACTCTGCAGGTTCTGCAGACCCATCCGCAGCTGGAACTTCGGGTTGTCAACGATCCGCTTGCAGGTCGGCTCAGTCAACTGCTGCCGCTGCTGACCCAGCCCTACGATTGGAGTCGACTGCTCGATCAGTTACGGCAGAATCCCCAGCCGCAGAACCTGCCGCAGGCAACGGCTCAGGTTTATCAACAGTTGCAACAGTTACTGCACCCGGATGACCGCGTGTCGGCAGCGCTGGAAAACGGATTGGGAAAGTTGCCGGTTCAGCTGCAGCAACTCTATCTTGCCGTTGCCAATGGTCACCGTGCCGCTGAATTGGTTCCTCCTGCACCCCAAGGACAACAAGCACACATTTTATATAAAGCCGACAATTCTGTTTCTCTGCAAAACATGCCGCAATTGGTGCGTGCTTTACAGGGCCAGCTTTCCCGGTTGCAGACCGCGGATGGCCGACCGTTGCCGCAAGTCTGGGTGACAGAGACGCGCCAGCTGCTGGCACCTTTGCCGCAGAGTCTGCCTCAACTGCAGCTGCAGCTTCCCCAGTTTAATGATTTATTTGCCGTGTTGGGGCAGATGCGCCAGCAGCCAAGTTTGCCACCACAATTTGCGGTTGAGTTAGAGCGACTGATTCTGCATATGAAAGTTCAGAGTGGCAGAGAACTCGCTGCGGCCGGTCGCACTCAGGGCCAGGCCCCTGCTGTACAGCCGGCGGCGTCACCGGTCATAACAACCACCTCAGGCAGCGCTCTGCCACCGGGAACACCGGGGAGTCAAGCGGTCTTGGCAACATCGTCACAGCAGGGCCAGTCAAACCAAGCACCGCAGGGTCAGCCAGCTTCAGGGCCTGATAACTCACAGCTGCCTGCCGCTGTTTATCGGCCATCTGTACCGGCAGCAGCGCCGGTGACACAACCCCAGCCAGCGCCAGTTGTCCCTGCAGAAATCAGCGCCGGTCTGGAAACACTGCTCGCCGAGGTCCGGCAGGCTCAGGGACAAACGGGAAAACTCTCCCCGGAACTACTCGGGCGCCTGGAGGGGCTGCTCGATAAGCTGCAGCAGCTGCCGCAACTGGCCCAGGCAACGCAGCCGATACTGCCCGGTCTGGAAGTGATCATTAGTCAGTTGACTCAGTTGGTGCAACAGGGGCCGCAGCAACCGGAAGGGGGACAGCTTGGATTCCTTTCGCAACTGTTCGGTTTTCATCTCGAAGCGGAACTGCTGAAAGGAAAAAAGAAGGACGCGCTGGCCAGCTTGAAAATGAGTCTGCTGTCGATGCAGAAAGAGTTGGGGGCCGCGGCCGAAGAACCGCTGCGGCGCTTGGAAATGTTCCAGCTCTGCAAGGCGCGTCTGGCGGAAGAGCAGGTACAGTTTTTGCCGTTGCCGTTCAACGAGCTCGAAGAAGGTTACCTGCTGATGGAGAATCTCCAGGAGCAGGCTGATGACGAAACCGCCGAACAGCCTGTGCGGCTTTCGATGTCGTTACGCTTGTCCGCTCTGGGGAATATGCGGGTCGATATGCTTTACGATCAACAGGGGCTGCATCTGCGGATGGCCTGTGAGGATAAGGAGAAGATGGCTTACCTGCAGGATCATACTGGTGAGCTCGAGGAGTCGATCGAAACCGTGCCGCTGCAGGGAATCAGCTTTTCTGCGGATGCCCAGATGCCGGCAGTGCAACTGCTGGATAGGGTATTGCCTGATGCCCTTGGTCTGCTGGATGACAGGATTTAGCGATGAATAAAACTCCAAAACAGAAACCGATCCAGGCCGTCGCACTGCGCTACGACAAAGAATCCAGCTCGGCCCCAAAAGTCACCGCAACCGGGCAGGGGGAGATTGCAAAACGGATCATCGAGGCGGCGCAGGCTGCCGGAGTCGATATCGTTCAGGATCCGGACCTGCTCGAAGTGCTCGGCCGGGTGCCGATCGGCGAAGAAATCCCGCCGGAACTGTTCCAGGTTGTTGCTGAAATTCTCGCCTTTATCTATCGCCTCAACGGCCGCTACGCGACCGCCAACAGTTGATCATTTTGCCCCTCGGTTAGTTGTCCTTCCGCTTTGAATTTAGGCCGGAAAAATCCCCTTTACAGCTTCCAGCTGGTTAGTGTAATGTACCCAGCTTGCGGAGAGGTGACCGAGAGGCCGATGGTGCTCGCCTGGAAAGCGGGTGTAGTTAACGCTACCGGGGGTTCGAATCCCCCCCTCTCCGCCATATTAAGTTTAGGCCGATGAAAAACGCCCATCTGCGGCGTTGCTCTCATCCCACCTCAACGACGTACCATAGAGGTACGCCTTACTCGGTGTGATTTCGAGCGCCTAGCATCTGGGCATTTTTGATCGGCCCGGCAGCATCGGAAAAAATAATATATAATCGATATCGGTAAACGTTGCCGGTAGAAGTGACAGCCGGGTCCCGCGCAACGGACATCCGTGAACCCCGTCAGGCCCGGAAGGGAGCAGCGGTAACGGTTTTGTCCCGCGCAACGGACATCCGTGAACCCCGTCAGGCCCGGAAGGGAGCAGCGGTAACGGTTTTGGACGTGTGCCGCGGGGGTGCCTGGCTGTCACTTGTGCCGGCAATTTTTGTCTCTGCGCCTTTTCACCTTTTCAGGGAGATTTCATGTCGTATCTGGTTCTGGCTCGTAAATGGCGCCCGCAACTGTTCGATGATCTGGTCGGGCAGGAGCATGTCAGCCAAACCCTGAAAAATGCCATTTCTGCCGATCGGGTTCATCATGCGTTCCTCTTTACCGGTGCCCGCGGGGTTGGCAAAACCTCGGCGGCGCGGATCTTTGCCAAAGCGCTCAATTGCCAGCAGGGCCCGACCATTGAACCCTGCGGCGTCTGTCCTTCCTGCGTAGAAATCACTGCCAGTCAGGGCATCGATGTCTTTGAGATCGATGGCGCCTCCAACACCGGGGTCGATGATATCCGCGAGTTGCGCGAGAATATCCGCTACTTGCCGTCGAACTCCCGCTACAAGATCTTCATCATCGATGAAGTGCACATGCTTTCGATCAACGCATTCAACGCCTTGCTGAAAACCCTCGAAGAACCACCGGATCACGCCAAGTTTATCTTCGCCACCACCGAGCCGCATAAGATTCCGATAACCATCCTCTCCCGTTGTCAGCGCTTCGATTTCCGTAAGATCGGCCAGCTGCAGGTTCAGGAACGGCTGAAATATATCATCGATCAGGAGCAGGTGCAGATCTCCGATGTCGGCTTAGCGATGATTGCCCGTAACGGTGGCGGCAGTATGCGGGATGCCCTGTCGACTCTTGATCAGGTCATCGCCTTCTGTGGCGAGCAGGTGGCCGATGCTGAACTGCAGGCGTTACTCGGGTTGGTGAGTCGGCGGATACTGCTCGACACGATCGAGGCGCTCATTGAGCGTGATGCCCGCCAGGCCCTGGCGTTGATCCAGAAGGTCGATGACCATGGCCATTCTTTCCGCCAGTTTTGTCAGCAACTGGTCGAACTGGTCCGGGCGCTGGTGATTATAAAAGTAGCTGAACAGCCAGCTGGTCTGCTCGATTTCAGTGAATCAGAGCTGCAGGATCTGCGCACCCTGTCCGCTCCTGCTGAACTGGATGATTTGCAGCGTTTGTTGGCCACATTGATCCGTGCCGAAGCGGAACTGGCCATCTCGAATTATCCCCGCCTGACCCTGGAGATGGTGCTGGTCAAGCTGGCGAGTCTTCCGAGCGGGGTTGATGTTGCCACGCTGGTGAAAAAACTTGAGGCTCTGGAGCGGCGCCTGGCATCCGGAATGCCTGCCCCGACACCGACCCCGGCGAGAGCAGCGCCACCGGTCGCGGCTCCACAGACTGTGGAAGAGCCGCCGCCCTTGCCGCCGGAGCCGGACGGAAAAAAGTCTGAAGCTCCGTCTGCTGCGGTTGGTGACAAGAGCTGGGCGGGGCTGGTCGACTTTGTCAAGGAACGGCGGAGGCCGCGCATCTCCTCTTTGCTGGAGCAGTCAAGCTTGCTGTTGATGGAGCTGCCCCGGTTAAAAATCGGCATGCCGGCAAAGTTTTTCAGTTTGGCCGATGCTGAAATGCGGCAATCGATAGAAGATTTGGCGGCAGAATATTACGCTGCAGAGATTCGGGTCGAGGTTGAACAGGTCAAAGATGGAATCCAGGCTCCGCCCTCCTTGCATGAGGAACGGGCACAGCAGGAGACCGATCGGCAGAAAAAATTACGCGAGAATGCCGCTGAGCACCCGATGGTCAAATCCGCCTTGGAGATCTTTGGCGGGAAGATCGAAGAAATTAAACCGATTGATAAAGGCTTTGTTTAACTTATAAGCGGCTGGCAGTGGCCAGTCAGGTTGGAGGAATGTAAAATGGCAAAAGGACTCGGCAATATCATGAAGCAAGCTCAGCAGATGCAGGCCAAGATGGCCCGTGTTCAGCAGGAGCTGGAAAAGAAAGAGATCGAAGCCACCGCCGGCGGCGGGATGGTGACCGCGCGGGTGAACGGCAAGCAGGAGCTGTTGTCGCTGCAGATTGAGAAAGATGTGGTCGACCCGGAGGATGTGGAGATGTTGCAGGATCTGGTGCTGGCAGCAGTCAATGAGGCGATCAAGCAGAGCCAGAAGATGATTCAGGAAGAGATGGGCAAGGTCACCGGCGGGATGAATATTCCCGGCCTGTTTTAAGCGAACTTTTCAACAGGTTTATGATCCCCGCAGTTTTATGTTCCCGCTCTGTGGGGATTTTTTTATCGATCGCTGGCAATTTGCTGGATACGGTATACGATAAAAGATTGAAATTTCTCCTTATGCCGTGATAGGGTTCTTTTTGGTCAGACCAATGGACCAGAAAAGGCCCTATAACATTTTGGGGAAATTTTATTTTTTAAGTGATACTAAATAAATAGAACGGCATTTTAAAATGTTGGATTTGGGGGAGAAATCATGCTAGGCTCGCTCCCGTCTTTTGCTCGTTTAGTTTCTGAATTGAGTAAGTTACCCGGGATCGGCGGCAAGACCGCCGCTCGCTTGGCATTTCACCTGCTACGGACAACCGATCGCGATGTCGAGGCCCTGGCCGATGCATTGCTTGACATGAAGCGCAAGGTTAAATTCTGTCAGCGCTGTTTTCATGTCGCCGAAGAGGAGTTGTGTCAGATTTGCCGCGACCCGGGCCGCGAGTCGCAACGCTTGTGTGTCGTTCAGGAACCGCAGGACCTGTTGGCCATTGAACGAAGCAGTGCTTACCGTGGCTTGTATCATGTCTTGCATGGGGCTCTCTCCCCGCTTGACGGAATCGGTCCGGATGACCTGAAGGTTCCACAATTGTTACAGCGCCTCGAGCAGGAGCAGATCGAAGAGATTCTGCTGGCGACCAATTTTACTGTCGAGGGTGAGGCAACGGCCCTGTATCTGGCAAAACTCTGCAAGGAACGGGGATTGAAGGTGACGCGTCTGGCGCACGGGATCCCTTCCGGGAGTGATCTGGAATATATTGATGCCGGCACGGTCCAGCAGGCTGTCACCGGGCGTCGTGAACTATAGACTTTATCGGCATATGAATTAATTCGGCAGGGGCCTGAAACTGGTTTCTGTCGTTCCGCGTTTTGTTGCTAAATAAGATTACGATTCTCTTAACTTGGGTCGTCATTTTCAACCTTAAAGGAGGTTTGCATGTCTCGGAAAATGGTTTGTATCGATGGTTGTTCTGCAGCCGCGCATGTCGCTCATGCGACCAATGAAGTCATTGCTATCTATCCTATCACCCCCTCGTCGGGAATGGGTGAGATCTCTGACGCCAAGAGCGCAGCAGGTGAGAAAAACGTTTGGGGAACGATCCCCAAGGTCGTCGAAATGCAGTCTGAAGGTGGCGCCGCCGGTGCTGTTCACGGTGCCCTGCAGGCAGGTGCTCTGACCACCACCTTTACCGCTTCCCAGGGTCTGTTGCTGATGATCCCGAACATGTACAAGATCGCCGGTGAATTGACCCCGACCGTCTTCCATGTTTCGGCCCGGGCCGTTGCTGCTCAGGCACTGTCGATCTTCGGTGACCACTCCGACGTCATGGCCTGCCGCCAGACCGGCTGGGCAATGCTCTGTTCTAACAATGTCCAGGAAGTCATGGACTTTGCACTGATCTCCCAGGCTGCAACGTTAGAGTCCCGTATCCCCTTCCTGCACTACTTTGATGGTTTCCGGACCTCTCACGAAGTACAGAAGGTCGAAGAGTTGACGATGAGCGACATGAAAGCGATGATCGATGACGACTTGATCGCTGCTCACCGTAGTCGCTCCATGTCGCCAGATCGCCCGGTGTTGCGCGGGACGGCTCAAAATCCTGATGTTTATTTCCTCGGTCGCGAGTCGGTCAATGCTTACTACGAGAAGGTTCCGGGCATCGTTCAGGCCCAGATGGACAAGTTCGCCAAGCTGACCGGTCGCCAGTACAACCTGGTCGATTACGTCGGTCATCCGCAGGCAGAGCGCGTTGTCGTTATGCAGGGTTCCGGTTCCGAGGCGATGGAAGAGCTGATCCAGCACCTGGCCGCTCAAGGTGAGAAGGTCGGTCTGGTCAAGATCCGTCTGTTCCTGCCGTTCCCGATCGAGCAGTTCTGTCAAGCTGTGCCGAACAGCGTCAAGAAGATCACCGTCCTCGACCGGACCAAGGAACCTGGTTCCATCGGCGAGCCACTGTACCAGTCGATCCGTACCGCTATCGGTGAGGGCATGACCGATGGCTTGACTAACTTTGAAGGATATCCGTCGGTCGTCGGTGGTCGTTACGGTCTCGGCTCCTTCGAGTTCAACGCTGGCATGTGTAAAGCCGTTCTCGACAACATGCTGCCGGACAAGCCGG
>CALZHQ010000134.1 GCA_945787295.1 uncultured Desulfuromonadales bacterium | reverse complement strand
AACAACCGCAACGATCCAGGCTCAGGTAGTGGCCGACGTTTCTCTCGAAAAGCTTAAAGCACCCAAAAATCTGAATTTGGGAACGAAAACTGTCTCGAAAAAAATTACAGCTGTTGATGAGGCAGATACAAAGGCACAGGACGCGACTGTAACACTAACGTGGGAGATGATTCCTGAGGGTCTGGTGGATATAAATGTATCCCCTGCCCCGCCGAGTATTACCCAATTTGTAACACCTGGCAGAGCTCCTGATCGGTTCAAGTTCAATGCTGATATCTCTTGCAACCAATCCGCTACATCAGGGATGGTAATCTGGACTGCGACGATTGATGCCCCGGAGAATAGAGAGTTCTCTAATGATGAGGTTTCCGCTACGTCGAACGTGACCTGCAGGTAATTTATTTGGTCAGATTGCTGTACAAAAAGGCCGGGCTTAGATCCCGGCCTTTTTTCTTAACGCATCAGGTACTTGCCGACCCAGTTTTTGGAAAACTGGTAAGCGGTGCGGCCGCAGCGCTTGCTCTTCTGATGGCTCCACTTGATCGCCGCCTGTTGCAGATCATCGTTCCATGGGACCGGGCGACCCAGTTCTTTACTCCAGCGCTCAACACAGAGCTTGACCGCCTCGATATAGCGATCCTGGGAAAAGACATGAAAAGCTCGGGCAACAGGTAGCGGCGGTTGGAGGTCACGTAGATGAGCACATTATCCGGGGCCGAGTAGACCGAACCGTCGAGGGCACTTTTGAGCATTTTGTAAGCCAGTTCACCGGTTTCAAAGGTCAGGTCATCACAGAGCAGGATAAAGCGGTAGGGTTGATCTTCAATGGCGGCGAAAATTTCCGAGATGTAAATCAGATCTTCTTTTTCCACCTGGATAATGCGCATCCCCTGTTCGGCGTATTCATTCAGCAGGGCCTTGACGATCGAAGACTTGCCGGTGCCGCGCGAACCCCAGAGCAGCGCGTTGTTGGCCGGTAGCCCCTGCAGAAACTGTTTGGTGTTGTTGATCATAATCTCTTTTTGCTCTTCGACGCCGAGGAGTTCTTCCAGCCGGGTATTGTCGGTCACCTTGACCGGTTCCAGATAACCGGAAAATGAGTGCCGGCGCCAGTTGGCGGCGTGACATTCGGCCCAGTCGACCGGCTTACTCGCCCTCGGCAGCAGCATTTCCACCGAGCCGAGGACCCGTTCCAGTTGGGCAACAACTTCTGGTTTAAGATTCATCATTCTTTTTCTCTCTTTCGCAGATACAAATATGGTGACCGGCTATATTGCCGGAAGCTGACCGGGAACAATCTGTTACAGAGGGGAGTCGCTACGCAAAGGGGCGGGACTTGCCTTGAACGATCTTGCTCTTTCCAGTGAACGATCTGTATACGTCAGAACAATTGTTGCTGTCAAATTGACAGCTATTATTTGCAGTTAAGGTGGTACGAAGGCAAAAAAATGGGGAACCCTGCAGATTCCCCATAGCTGAACGTAGGAGGTAACGTTCTGTATATGCTGAAGAGACCGGTCGCCGCTGAGCAGGGCGGCGACCGGTCGGGTAACTCAGTCCTTTAGTTTGAGCGCCAGGTAGCGGCTCGCATCCCCCTGCCGCACCAGCAGCAGGATGGTTTTCTTGTCCGATTCCTTGATCAGATTTTTCACTTGGTGTGGTTCAGTGACCGCTGTGCGGTTGACCTCTTCGATCAGATCGCCACGCTTGATTCCGGCCCGGTCGGCAATCGAGCCCGCATCTACGGCCGTGACCAGGACCCCTTTGGCATCTTCATAACCGAACTGGGTTGCCAGCTCTTCGCTCAGTTTCTGCAGACTCATCCCCAGTTTCGGCAGCTTGTCGGCGCTGACCGGGCGCCCCTCGTCGTCGGTTTCCAGCGAGCCGACAGTCACCTCGAGCTCTTTTTTCTTGCCATCGCGCAGGATGGTCAGCTCGATTTCGGTACCGGGACGGGTCAGGGCGATACTGTTGCGGAATTTGGCCACCTTCGAGACTTTATTGCCGTCCAGTTCGAGGATGACGTCCCCTTGCTTGAGACCGGCCTTTTCTGCCGGAGAATCTTCGACCACCTGGGCAACCAGGATGCCATCAGTCTGCTTGAGATCGAAAGATTCGGCGAGGTCCTGGGTAATATCCTGGATATAGACTCCGAGGCGTCCGCGGGTGACACTGCCATGTTCGACCAGCTGTTCGCGGATGTTTTTCACCATGTTGATCGGAATCGCGAAACCGATCCCCATATAGCCGCCGCTACGGCTGAAGATGGCGGTGTTCATGCCGATCACTTCAGCGTCCAGGTTGACCAGTGGCCCGCCGGAATTTCCCGGGTTGATTGCAGCATCGGTCTGAATGAAATTTTCGTAGTCGGTCAGGCCGATACCGCTGCGCCCTTTGGCGCTGACGATTCCCGCTGTCAGGGTGTGGGAAAGGCCGAAGGGATTACCGAAGGCCAAAACCCAGTCGCCAACTTCCATCTTGTCGGAGTTGCCCAGCTTGAGGAAGGGGAGTTTTTCATCGGCTTCAATCTTGATCAAAGCGACATCGGTCGGAGGATCGGTACCGATGGTCTTGGCGGTAAACTCACGGCCATCAAGCAGCCGAACGGTCACCAGGTCGGCATCACCGACGACGTGATTGTTGGTCATGATGTAGCCGTCAGCGGAGATGATGAACCCTGAGCCCTGGCCCATAGACTGCCGCTTCTGTTTATTCTGCGGGCTGCGTTTCTGCTCCGGCTGGCCGAAAAAGCGGCGAAAGAATTCATCGCCGAACGGATGGTTGCCGAACGGATTACTCATCCCCTGTTGATCGACCTCTTTTTCCACCGAAATATAGACCACCGCGGGTGATACCTGTTTGGCGACACTGCGGAAGGCTTTTCCCGATTCACGCAGACTCTCCAGCCCGGCATCCTGGGCAACAACAGGAAGGGTCCCGCTGAAGACAATTAACAGCGGCAGCAAAGCGTAAAGTAGCAGTAGTTTAGAAGTTTTCATGGTCGACTCCTCTAGTGTTGAGTAGGGCGTGGATTGCGGAGACAGGTTTTGCGAACCAGCTCGATCATTTCATCCAGGTCAAAAGGTTTGTCAATCGTGATGGCGGCTCCTAAGCCTTTGGCCAGGTCGTGAGTTTTCCGGTCGCCAAAAGCGGTCATGCAGATAAAGGGAGGCCGCTGCCGCTTTTCCAGCTGACTTTCCAAGACTTCCAGGCCGTTCAAGGCAGGCATCCGCAGGTCGCTGATAATCAGGTCGAAGGGGTCGCCTTCTTCCAGGCGATCGAGTAGATCAAGACCATTGGTGCAGCAGGTAACCAGATAGCCAGCACGGGTTAAGGCAAAATCGAGTAACTCGCGGAGTGCTTCATCGTCTTCAGCGAGCAGGATATGGGGATGAGTGTCGAGACAGACAGCTTCCATCGAATAAGTCTCCAAAAAGTATGGTGTTACAGAGGTTATTACGCAACCTGTATGCCAAACTGAAAACGAGAAAAAACAGGGATTTAAGAGAGTGCGTGACGGGGCATTGTTCCCCTCTGGGGCAAATTGCCCCGGTTGCTGAGTCTGGCGTGAAGCTTTTAGGAGTTCGCAGTCAGAAAGGGAACAAAAAAAAACCGGAGAACCCTGCTGATTCTCCGGTTTTAAGGACGTCGGAGGCAACGCCCATCCTATGGAACCGTGGCTGTCGCTGAGCAGAACGATAACCGCCGGTCGATTGTTTGTAGATAATTTAGCAAGTGGTGTGCCAAGGTTGAAATGAGGCAGATTGCGGGTTTTCCAAGAGGGAAGGTGGGGCATTGTACCCCGCTGGGGCATAATGCCCCAAGTGGCTTTACTTGAGTTTGCGATAAAGCGTCTTGCGGTCGACGCCGAGCAATTTGGCTGCCAGGGTCCGGTTGCCGTCGAGTTGTTCAAGAACCTGATGGATGTAGCGGCCGGACCTGTTCCGGCAGGTCTTCAACGGTGAGCAGGTCGTGAACGCTCAGTGCCAGTGCTCTTTCGATGATGTTGTGCAGCTCGCGGACATTGCCAGGCCAGTGATAGGCAAGCAGGCAGGCAGCCGCCGGCTGCGCCAGTCCACTGACCGATTTGCCTAACCTTTGACTGAGCTGGCTGATAAACGCCAATGCCAGCAGCAGAACGTCGTTGCCCCGCTCACGCAGCGGTGGCAGATGCAGATTGATGACATTGAGCCGGTAGTAAAGGTCGCTGCGGAAGCTGTTGTTAACCGCTTCAGTTAAATCTCGATGGCTGGCGGCGATGACCCGGACATCGCAGTCGATCTCCTGACTGCTGCCGAGCGGCCGCACTTTGTGATCCTCCAGCACCCGCAACAGTTTCGGCTGCAGCGCCAGCGGCATTTCGGCGATTTCGTCGAGCAGCAGAGTGCCGCCGCTGGCCTCGAGGAAGAGACCTTTTCGGCCCTCCCGGGCGTCAGTAAAGGCGCCACGGACATGACCGAACAGTTCACTTTCCAACAGGTTTTCCGGCAGTGCCGCACAGTTGATGGCGACAAAAGGACCCTCGCACCGTTTGCTCTGGCGGTGCAGGGCTCGGGCCACTAGCTCTTTGCCCGTGCCGCTTTCACCGCTGATCAGGACCGAGGTGTCGAGATCGGCAATCCGCACGATCTGCTGTTTGACCTTCTGCAGTGCCGGGCTGTCACCGAGCAGTTCATCATCTGGCTGCTGACGGCGGACCTGATCTTTGAGCAGCCGGACTTTTTCCTGCAGGTGCCGGTGTTGCAGGGCGCGGTTGAGGGCAATGCTGAGCAGGTCGAGATCAACCGGCTTGGTGACAAAGTCGTAGGCGCCGGCACGCAGGGCGGCGATGGCGGTTTCCAGGCTACCGAAGGCGGTCATAATCACCACCGTTTTCCTGCAACTCGGCACAGAAATCGATACCGCTGGTGCCCGGCATGTTCAGGTCGGTGAGCACCACGTCAATCTCTTCGTTATGCAACAGCTCGCGTGCCTCATCGACGCGTAAAGCGCTTCTGGGGGTATGCCCACGGCGGGATAAATCTTCGACCAGCAGTTCGCAAAGCGCCTGATCGTCATCGATGACCAGGATGCGGCTCGGCAGGTTGGTTTCGGTCATGCGGTTGCTCCATTGTCATCCTGCGGCAGGTAGGCTTTGAAGCAGCTGCCTTGTCCGGGAGTACTGTCGACATCGATCCAGCCACCATGTTCCTCGATGATGCCGTAGGCGATAGACAATCCGAGCCCGGTCCCTTGACCGACCTCCTTGGTGGTGAAAAATGGATCGAAAATTTGGCTTAAATCATCCGGATCGATGCCGGTGCCCTGATCATGAACCTGCAGGGAACACCAGTTGACAGACGGGTCAGCACTGTTTACCGGCACCTTGACAGTATTCTCCAGGGCGGCTTGAAGGGTAAGAGTGCCGCCAGCATGCATCGCCTGAATGCCGTTCAGGGCCAGATTAAGCAGAACCTGCTGCAACTGACCGGGGTCAGCACTGACAGTCAAAGTCTGTTCCGTTTCAGCCAGCTTCAGGTCGACCTTTTTCTCTTTGGCGCTCGGTTCAAGCAGCGGCAGCACACTACGCAGGACCGAGTTTAGTTCGACCTGCTGTTTACGGGCTTCACCGCGCCGGGCAAAGCTGAGCAACTGACGCATGATGCTGGTCATCCGCTCGACTTGTTCGCCGATGATTTTCGCCGAGCGGAAAATATCTTCCTCCGGCAGCCCGGCGCCGCCGATCAACTTTGCGCGACCACTGATCACATTGAGCGGGGTTCCCAGCTCATGAGCCATGCCGGCGGACAGTTTGCCCAGAGTCGCCAGCCTCTCGGTGTGGCGCAGTTTCTCCAGCGCCTCGATTTTTTCCTGATTGGCTGCTTGTTCAGCTTCCCGGGCCTCGGCCAGTTGTCCGCGCATCCGTTCTATGGTATTGCCCAGATCGGCCAGCTCATCGCTGCCGGACAGGTTGAGACTGGTGCTGAAGTCACCGGTGCCGATCCGTTCGGCCTGAGCCCGCAGGCGGCGCATCGGCCGGTTGACCCAGAGACTGCCGAGGACCCCCATCAACAACAGACTGGTGACGACCATCGCACCGACCACCATGGCTGAACGGCGCAGGCTCTCCTCGACATAGTTGTGCAGTTCATCCATCGATTCCGACAACTCAATCGCGCCGATCCGGTTGCCGTCGATCAGTAGCGGCAGGTAGGTGAGCAGGTAATCTCGCCCCTCTTCGGATGCGGCCAGCAGAGCCACGGTCTCTTCTTCAAAAAGGTCATCCAGTTTTTCGAGCGGCACCCGGGGTTGGAATTTCGCTGGTGCATCTTCCTCCGCCCAGATCCAGCGGACCAGGGTTTCAGCGTGCACCTTGTTGGCCCGGGCCAAAAAAGCGATCGCTTCTTTTTCGCCACGCTGTTGCCAGATTTCGGTGACCATGACCCGCAGGCTCTCGCCCAGGTGGCGGGCTTCACGGCTGATACTCTTTTTTAGCTGCTCACGTTCGCGCTGGATCGAATAATAGCTGTAAATAGAGAAAATCAGGGCAATGCCGAGCAGGACCGCTAAGGTGATTTTTACTGTCAAGCGCATCTATTTAACCCTGTGGAAGAATGAATATTAAGCTTGGCCCTATCCTGCTTCTCCGTTGCGAGATTGTCAAGCCGCAGCTATTGGCGGCGTGGCCAGTTAAACAGGGCCAGTCCGGAAAAGATGATCAGTATCCCGACCAGGTGGTAATCCTGAAAACGTTCGCCGAGAAATAGGATTGCCATTAACGAGGCAAACAGCGGGATCAGGTTGATGTAGAGCCCAGCTTTGTTTGCACCGAGCTGTTCGATGCCCCGGTTCCAGCAGAGGTAGGCGAGGATTGAAGGGAAGATGCCGACGTAAAGCAGGCTGAGAACGACCGGACCGTTGAGCTGCAGGGGGCCGGTCCGGGACAGTTCCCAAAGGTAGAGCGGTAACAGGGAAACCACGCCAACGAGAAAAGTTGTGCTCAGGAAACTTAAGGGATGGATTTTCGGTCTCTTGTGGAGTAACACTGAATAGAGGGCATAAAGGCAGACCGCCAGCAGCATCAGCAGATCGCCGGAGACAAATTGCAGCTGCTGTAAGCGCTGCCAGTCGCCACGGGTGACGATATAGCCGGCGCCGATGATACAGAGGATAACGGCGAAGATCTGCAGCCGACCGACTTTTTCCCGATAGAACAGGAAGCTGAGCAGCACGATCACCGCCGGCATCACCGATTGGGTCAGGGCGATGTTGATGGCAGTCGTCGTTTGGGCGGCGGTATAGAGCAGGGTGTTAAAAGAGGAAATGCCGAGCAGCCCGATCAGGGTTATGATTTTCCAGTGCCGTTGAATTGCTTGCCGGTCACGGTAGACCTGTTTCCAGGTGAACGGGGCCAGCAATGCCAGGGCTAGAGACCAGCGCCAGAACGACATGGCGACCGGCGGGATCAGCTCGGCGACACCGCGGGCCAGCACCGAGTTGCCAGCCCAGAACAGCGGTGGTAAAAACAGCAACAGGTAAGCCCAGCGCTTGTTTGCCTTTTCCATGTTGGCCATCAGATCGGCAGCAGCCGTGACAAAAGGACCGGTACGGCGGTTTCCACCCGCAGGATACGATCACCCAGACTAAATGGGGTAAATCCACACTCTGCCAACTTGTCGATTTCGTAGGAGATGAAGCCCCCTTCCGGCCCGATCGCCAGGCTGGTCGGCTGGGCCGGAAGCAGTAAATTGTTCTGTTCGCTGTGTGGATGGGCGACCAGAGCGATGGTTCCCTGGCAGATTTGCGGCTACTCGTCCTCGACAAAAGGTTTAAAGCGCTGTCGCAGATGAACTTCCGGCAGAATGGTGTCGCGGGCCTGCTCGAGGCCGAGCAGTAACTGTTCTCGAAGCTTGTCCGTTTGTAACAACGGGCTGCCCCAGAAACTCTTTTCAACTCGGTAGCTGTTGATCAGGTAGATCTGCTTAACGCCCAGCGAGGTGACGCTCTGCAGGATTCTTTTGAGCATTTTCGGTCTCGGCAGGGCTAGCAGCAGACTCACCGGAAGCGGTTCCGGAGGTTGGCGGTGTAAATGAACATCCAGCACCAGCTTTTCGTTGTTGAGGGTGATGACCGTTCCCTCGCCCTGAAGACCATTCAACTTGCCCACCTGCAATCTGTCACCGAGCTCTGCCCGGTGCACTTCTAGGACATGCTGCAAGCGTCGGCCGGTCAGGCTGACGCGATTGTCGGTGGTAAAATCAGTGTCGTGTAGCAGGATCAAGTTCATCAGTGTCGGCCTTAATCATCGCATCAGCGGTCGCAGGAGGAAATATGCTTCAAGTTAAACGGCAACCGGGGCATGCGTCCAGAGGAAATTGCCGTGGGGGAAATCAGCGTAATTTGGATGTGTGTCTCTTGATTTTCCTGAGAATGTTTTTTATATAATAGGGTCTTTTGAATAATTCTCTCATTGGGGACAAAAAGGTATTGATATGGAGAGTTTAGCATCTACTTTCAAGGAACTGGCCAGCGCACTGGGTTGTCAGGTGCTTGGTCAGCCGCAGCTGATCGAGCGGTTGCTGATCGCCCTGCTGGCCGACGGCCACTTGCTGGTTGAAGGGGCGCCGGGGTTGGCCAAAACCCGCGCTATTCAGAAACTGGGCGAGCAACTGCAGGGGAGCTTTCATCGGGTGCAATTTACTCCCGACCTGCTGCCGGCCGATTTGACCGGCACCGATATTTTTCGTCCGCAGGACGGCAGCTTCGTTTTTCAGCGTGGCCCGCTGTTTCACAACCTGATCCTCGCTGATGAAATCAATCGTGCCCCGGCCAAGGTGCAGTCGGCTTTGTTAGAGGCGATGGCCGAACGGCAGATCACCATCGGCCAGACCAGCTATCCGTTGGCCGATCCTTTTCTGGTCATGGCGACCCAGAATCCGATTGAGCAGGAGGGAACTTACCCGCTGCCGGAAGCGCAGCTCGACCGTTTTCTGCTGCATGTCAACGTCGATTATCCGCAGGTCGAGGTCGAACGCCAGATTCTGCAGCTGGCCCGCGATGAGGCAAAGGCCGGACGTCAGGCCCCGGCGGCGGCTTCGCTGCAGCTGACCGGTGAGCAGCTGCAGGCCGCCCGTGAACAGGTGCTGAATCTCTATCTGGCGGAAAATCTCGAATCTGGCGGAAAATCTCGAAGAGTACCTGTTGCAACTGGTGCTGGCGACCCGACAGCCGCAGCCTTATGGCGATGATCTGGTTGCCTGGATTGAGTACGGGGCCAGTCCGCGGGCCAGCATCGCGCTTGATCGTTGTTCGCGCGCGCGGGCCTGGCTGGCTGGGCGTGATTACGTCAGCCCCGAAGATATTCAGGCGCTCGCCTTCGACGTGCTGCGCCACCGGGTGTTGTTGACCTATGAAGCCGAAGCGGAGGGGGTCAGCGTCGACCGGCTGGTCAGCGAACTGATTGCCCGGGTGCCGGTGCCTTAACGTGCCGATACTTTCTCGCCAACCCGCCGCAGAATCCCGTCCTCCCGAGGTCAGTCTCGATCTGGCCGAGCTGATCGCTCTGCGCAATGATAGCCGCGGCTTCTTACTGCATTCCCGGCAGGTGCGATCCATCCAAAGTGGCAGCTATTTGAGTCGGATACGCGGCCGCGGGATGGAGTTCGCCGAGGTCCGCGGCTATCAGCCGGGAGACGACGTTCGCTGCATCGACTGGCGAGTCACCGCGCGTAGTGTTTCAGGAAGAGCGGGAGCGGCCGGTGCTGCTGGCGCTCGATTACCGGCGGCCGATGTTTTTTGCCACCCGCGGGTGCTTCAAAGCGGTCCAGGCCTCGAAACTGGCGGCGCTGCTCGCCTGGCGCGCCCTTGATCAGGGGGATCGGATCGGCGCGTTTCTGTTTTCCGAGGACCGTCACGCTGAACTGCGGCCGCAGCTCGGCAAGGCGGGAGTGCTGACCCTGTTGCGGCAGATGGTCGCCGACCCGGCCTGGCAGCGGCCGTTGCATCACCCCTTCGAACCGCAACAGCGGCTGGCAAAGACCCTGATGCGCTTGCGGCGGGTGGCACGTCCCGGCAGCCTGATTCTGCTGATCAGTGACTTCGTCCAGTGGGATGAGCAGGTCGAAAAACAACTGAGCCTCCTTGCTCGACACAACGACCTGGGCTTGATCTTCTGTTTCGATCCCCTCGAGGCGGAACTGCCGCCGGCCGGGAGTTACCGGGTCAGTGACGGTGGCCGGGACCTGACCATCAGCACCCTGGAACAACGCGGACGGCAGGCCTATCGGCAGCGGTTCGCCGCTCATCGCGGACGGATCGAACAGTTCTGCCGTCAACAGGGCAGTCTGTTTCTGACCTGCGCCAGTGATGAACAGCCCCTGGACGCTCTGCGTCAGGGGCTGTCGAGTCGACCGGGGGGCTGAAATGGCGACGGCTGCGCCCTTTAATCCCGAGACCCTGCCGCTACGCGATATCCATCTTC
>CALZHQ010000133.1 GCA_945787295.1 uncultured Desulfuromonadales bacterium | reverse complement strand
CGCAGCAGCGCAGCTGCCAGATCCAAGCCCTGTTGATTCATATCGATCAGCGCCAATTTGCCGCCGTGGGTGGCAAGATCTTTGGCAATCGCAAAACCGAGTCCGCGCGCGGCCCCGGTAACCACAAATACATTATCCTTGATAATCATAGTATCCTCGGTACAAAAAAGAATTTTATCCGCAGCAAGCTCAGGTTCGTTTCGCCAACCACTCGGCAATTTTAGGCGCCAGGGTGTGTTGGGTCTTGCCGGAAACAAACATCCCGATGTGGCCGACCGGATAGGTCAGCTCATCAGCATCCTTAGTACCAACGTGCTTCAGCAGTGCCTTGGCAGAGACCGGTGGAACCAGGGTATCGTACTCGGCATAGACAGCCAAAACCGGCATGGTGATGTTTTTCAGTTCCACCTTGCGGCCGCCGAGCACGAACTCGCCTTTCACCAGCTTGTTGCCCTGGTAAAAATTCTTCAAGAACTGCCGCAGCGTCTCCCCGGGCTGGTCGGGGCTGTCGAAAATCCAGGATTCCATGTGCAGGAAATCGGACAATTTATCGACATCGCCCATGATCTGCACCATGTCGACGTACTTTTGCACACTCAAGGTGAACGGCTGCATCATCATATAAGCGCTGTTCATCATGTCGCCGGGAACGTTGCCGTAGGCGTCCACCATCAGATCGGCATCAAACTCGGTCGACCAGATGTTCAGCAGGCTGTCTTTGTTGTCAAAGTCGATCGGCGTGACTATGGGGATCAGGTTCTTGACCTTCTCCGGGTACAGCGCCGAATAGATCGTCGAGAAGGTGCCGCCCTGACAAACCCCCACCAGGTTGATGGCATCCAGCTGGTGTTGCTCGCGGATGAAATCCACGCAGTCGTTGATAAAACCATCGATGTAATCTTCCATGGTCATGAAACGATCCATGCGATCGGCGTAGCCCCAGTCAATCAGATAGACGTCCTGCCCCTGATCCAGCAGGTTGCGGATCAGCGAACGGTTGGGCCGAAGATCGAGCATGGTGTAGCGATTAACCATCGCGTAAACCACCAGCATCGGGATCGGGGCGACCTTTTTCGCCCGCTGCTTGTAGCGGTACAGCTTGCGTTTTCCATCCTGAAAAACCAGTTCCTTTTCGGTCTTCCCCACCTGAATCTCATCGAGTTCACTCAGGTTCTCTACCCCGCGCCTGAGGTTTGCGGAGAATCTATTGAAGTCATCCAGTGACTCCGTAAATTTTTTTGGAAAAGTGAGCATATTATCCTCTCCTCCTACTTGTCAGACGTGGTTGGGGTTTTCTTGGCGGCCGTCGGAGCTTTTTTGGCCCTGGTGGCCCGAGCGGGCTTGGCGGCGGCCTGGGGCAGGTCCTTGGCAGCAGCCATGGCTTCCTTGACGGCCTCTTGGGCGGCGGCCCGTGCGGCGCTCACGGCGTCCTTGGCTGCGGCAGACACTTCGGCAACGGCAGCTGCCTGGGCCATTTCGGCGGCCTTTTCATTCTCTTTAAACGTCCGCTTAAGGGCTTTCAGATCCCGCTTCAATTGATGGATCTCGGCAATCGCCAGGTCCAGATCCCGTTTCAAAGCAATCGGCGTCGACTCCAGCAGGTCTTCAGCCAGCTTGTTACTCTGGATTTTCAGCTTATGACCGGAGTTAACAAACTCACCCTGCAGCTTGGCGAACTCCTGGCTTTTCAGGACTTCCAAAAAGACCGCTTCATATTCAACCGCCCAAAGGGCACAAAAGTCGACGAACTTGATCACCGGCTTCTTTTGCAAAGCCATTTCACTCAATTTAACCTGGAAACGGGTGCCAGCTTTGCGCGAGGTCGCCTCAACCAGCCGTGACATCTTGCTGCTGGTACGGAAGAAATCCTGTGACAGCACCAAGGTTTCGGCCAGATCGTGAACCACCTCCCGGTTGATTCCCAACTTCGGCGCCATCAGGTGCTTCTCTACCTCTTTCGCCCAGGCCTCGAAATTCTCCGTCACCTTCTCGACACCTTGGGCGGTGGTTGCATCAACCAGTTGGCTGAAATAGTTTTCATAGCTCCCCAGCATATCGCCAAACATACTGAAGCCTGGTGCCCCGGCACCCTGCAACATGCCGAAAATCCGCCCCATCTCATCGGCAAACTTGACATTATTGAAAACTGAGAAGAAGGGGTTGTCCTTTGCCAGCAGGGATTGCAGAAACTTAGTGGCATCGTCCCAGTTGCCGCCCATATTCAAGGGGTTTTTGACCCCGCCAGGCAGGTCGAGGCTTGCGAGCCAATTTTTATAATACTCCTCGAAGAAGGAGATGTTCATGAACTTCAGCAAGCCTTCGGGAACCTTGCCACCAAAGGCGCCGCTGAGCGATTCCTGCCAGTTTTTGCTGAATTGCGCAAATTGCCCGGATAAGTCTTCCTGCGACTTGGCCCAGCCGGCAAAAAGATCCGGATTGTTATCATTTTTCCCGAGGACGTTCCCCATCCACTCTTCGCTGACCTCTGCATATTGCTTGGTCAGCTTTTCCTGGTTTTTTTGCCAGGTATTCAGCCATTCCGCCTGTTGCTTGAAAAAATCGCCCACATTAACCTCCCAAAAACGTTGTATTTATTGATCCGTCACTTACTGTTATTTAAGGTCGCACCCAAATAAGTACGCCCCGGGTGGGGCGAGCCAGCCAGGCCGGCAAGACCCACCAAAACAATCTTTAAACAAAAAATAAACGATCTTTAGACATTAAGCAAGCGGAAAATTGGCCGCCAGGCGGACCAATACCAGCTCTGCCCTGCGGCGAAATGCTGGGAGCAAATGCGCGCCCCTGCCAGGCAGACTGGCTTTCTGAAAAGCTGCTGCCGGAAAAAGACCGCGAAGGGACCCCCAGAGATAGCAGGTCGGAGACACCCTGGAATCAGCAAGCCTCCCCATTTGGAAGCTAGCTAAGAGCGCAAAAGAGTTATTTCTTTGCTCCCTTTAACCGGTCCACCAGGTTGCCCTCGATGGCCTGGTAAGCCTCGAGTGGGTCAATTTTTAAGGTGACCAGGATTTCCGAGAATTTATCTTCGTCACCCGCGCTCAAATTGTCGACCATATCCAACTTTTCCAGCAGGCTCATTTCCGGTTCAATTTTTTGCACCCGGTACAAGCGCATAATGCGTAAAACATCCTGGTACAATTCGGTTTGCGATTCCACGTCTTGCTCCCCTGAGTCGTCATCATCTTCGAGGGTCCGGGTCACGAAATTAGCTTCGCTGGACTCCAGAAAATCGACCATGGCATCACTCCATGGCGCCATCGTCGAGCCGAGAAAACCACTGGCGGAAATGAATGTCTTCAGCGACTTTGATCCACTCAAGCCGAAGTCCTCGTTTTTAATTTCCAGTATTTTCAGCAACTGGCCAATCTTTGCCTTTGGAACGCCGGCCCGTCCGGACTCGTAGCGTGCCACCACCTGAATGGCACTATTCCCTTCATAGCCCAGGGTTTCGCCCAACTGCTTGCGGCTCATGCCTTTCTCCAGGCGACGTTGCTCCAGGAGTTTACCGACCTTCTTGCGAAAAAGTTCTTTCTGTTCCTTGGTGATCATCTTTAAATGCCTGTTTTTGGGTGGGCTGAGGATGTGAAGCGGTCTGCCTGCGGGTTCCGGTCAAACTGCCAAAGCGTCGCTTTAATATATAAATATGCACCCCAAAAGGCAACGCATAAACAATTTGCAGTTTTTCCCTTGACACCGTGTTTAATCTTTGTTTAAATCACGACCCATAGCTGAACAAAACTATCAGCCATCAATCTAGCATATTAGCGAATCAGGAGAAACAAAATGCAAAATCAAAAAACTGCTCAGGAAATTCTGGACTTCAACAAAAATGCCCTCAAAATGAGCTTTGAGGCTCTCAGCTCTTTTTCCGACCAATCAGCCAAAGCTGCCGATCAGCTGCTGGGAACGGTACCGAATGTCCCCGAAGAAGGAAAAAAAGCAGTGGGTACTTTCTTCAAGGAAAACCAAAAGGGCCTGACCACCCTGAAGAACAGTGTTGAAGCTGGCCTGGAGATCGACTGGACCAGCAAGGACGCACCGGTGAAGGGGCTTGAGGCGATGGAAAGCTACTACAACAGCGCTGTCAGCCAAGCCTGTGCCGTGCAGGAAGAAACCAAAGCATTATTCAACCAGGCTTCCGCACAGCTGCCTAAAGAAGTCAAGCCGGTGGTCGAGTTCTGGAACCAAGCCCTCAACAGCAACTTTTCGAGCTTCCAGGGCTTCGTGAGCCAAAACTTTGAGTTGGCCAAGAAGGTTCTCGGCGACGTCAACGTCGAAGCACCGAAGGCAGCCAAAGCTGCTAGCAAATAATCAGTTTTAAAAGCCGCCCGCAAAGGCGGTCTGAGGACAAATAAAAGCCCCCGCTTTCTGGTAAAGCGGGGGCTTTTTATTTGTCCGGCAAATTGCGCTAAAAAAATAACGGTTCTATAACCCAAAAGAAGGTTAGCCACCAAGAGTCCAAGGACACCAAGAATTCTAGACGAAGTCCGGTAGGGTGGGCTGTGCCCACCGATTAACGGAGATCGAGGTTAGATAAAATGGTGGGCACAGCCCAC
>CALZHQ010000132.1 GCA_945787295.1 uncultured Desulfuromonadales bacterium | reverse complement strand
GGACGATGCCGCACTCGGCTTTGGAGGGGGCGGCTGGCTGACGGAAAACATCTACCTTATCGCTGGTCTGAATGACCTGAACTCCGACCCCACCGATCCAATGGAAGGGTTTAACACCTTTTTCGACGATCACGAGTACTTCAAGTACGCCGAGGTCGGCTTGGCCACATCAGCCAAGGAACAATACTATCTCGACAATCTTCACCTTACCCTCTGGCATGCCGATGAACGGGATGAAATCGGTATTCAGGATGGCTGGGGGGCGGTGTTGTCTTTTTCGCATTCTTTAGGCGACAAGTGGCTGTTTTTCGCCCGAGGCGGCTATGCCCATGATGGCGGCAGCCTGCTTGAGAAGTCGGTCAGCATCGGCGGCGGCTATGCGCCCGCTGGTATATCTACGCCCGGTGTCGGTCACCAGCTTGGCTTCGGCGCCAACTGGGGCCAACCCAACAATGATCTGTTCGGCTCAGGTCTGGACGATCAATACAGCATGGAGACTTACTTCCGACTGCAAGTGACGAAAGAATTTTCCATCACCCCAGATGTGCAACTGTTGTTCAACCCAGCCCTCAACCCGGATGAGGACACGACTTGGGTCTTTGGCCTCCGTGCGCGGTTATCAATATAGGTAAGGTTCATTGTCCTGCGTATCTATGGACCCGAACAGCCTTGGATTGACCAGATCTGGCGGCCAGGTGAGATTGAATTGGTTAAGTAAAGAGTCGGCGATTGTCTGTTAAAACAATTAAGAGGTGTAGCAAGTGCGGAAAAATTACGTAGTTAACAAAATAAAGCTCACCATGAAAGGACAGGCATGGCTTATCGCGGCCATTTTTTTAGCTGGCCTCGTGCTGGCGTTCACTGCTCAACCGGCTGCCGCTGAAGAAGCCAAGCATCAATATACTCAGACAGAAATCGCCGAGATGATCAATAATCCTCTCGGAGAGCTATGGCTTCTGTTCCTGCAGAATGACCTGACTTGGTACGACGGGGATGCCCTGGATTATCTCGGTGAGGACAAAAAGGTCTTCAATACCACGACAATTCAGCCGGTGCTGCCTTTCCAGTTGACCAGAAATTGGAAGTATATCTTTCGCCCTGTTATCACCGTAAATAATTGGGATGTGCCGAGCGCCTCGGAAGGAACACCGACTTTTTATCCCGGCGGTGAATTGCCCTTCAGTGTGGATTGGGATCGAAAGTGGGCGCTCGGAGACACTGTATTGTGGAACGCCTTTGCCACCAATGAAATGGCAAAACCGCCGAACATTTTTGGTTTTGGTTTGACTCTTATGGTCCCCACGGCAACTGACGATATCTTTGGTACAGACAAGTGGAGTGCTGGTCCGATGGCCTTGGCCGTCCACATCGGCCCGGTTGGTGAGTTCATTTACGGCTTTGTAGGGCAACATTGGTGGGACTACGCCGGTGACAGTGATGCAGATCACGTGAACCTGTCGAATATCCAGTATATTGGTTATTACCGGCTTAACGAACACACGAATATAGGTTTTTCCCCGAATATCACCGCCGACTGGACAGCTGATAGCGATAACCGCTGGACAATTCCTGTCGGCCTGGGTGTTAACACCATGACTAAAATTGGACCATTGCCGGTAAGAGTAGGTGTCGAGGCTTACTACTATGTGGAGAAGTCGGACAATTTTGGCCCGGATATGGGGCTTCGATTTTTATTCGCACCGGTTGTTCCTAAGCCCAGGTTTAGTAAAGTTCCAATTTTTTAACTGCTGATACGGTGTCAGTTGATGTTGTTGGCTTGTTGTTACCTGTGAACAGGCACTCGAGAAAATGCCATCTTTTGCTGAAATGAAAGAAAGCTAATGGTCATGAAAAGAATAAAGGCAAATGACCCAGCAGAACTGCCTATTTACCCTATTACTACCGCTCCGGGCCTAGCCCTGCTTATCAGAAATCTTCTCTTTGTTTTGGTGCTGTTTTTTGCGTTCGTCTGCTGGTCGGGTGATCTGCAGGCCGCAGACCAGGGAGAGGAAAGCCCAAAAGCTACTGTTTTGCAGGGATCAGGTTCAAACGAACCTGACCTGTCAAAGATCATCCCCCTCGCCGCAGACCTGTCAGTCCGATTGGTGTCTCTCGAGAGCCAGATGGCGGACGATCTTGATTTAGCGCCCATCGCCAAGGAGTTCTCTGCCATTGAGACGAGAACTCAGGATTCCATAAAACAGCTACAACGACTTAAAGATGCTCAAGAAAGTAACTATTTAAGATATCTTGAGCTTAAACAGTTGCTTGCCAATGAAAAGGTGCTGCTCGGAAAAATCGGCAAACCTGTTGCCGAGGCCATCATTCGACTTGATCGTTGGGACAGGGAGTGGCTGGTTGAAAGTCAGCGCTGGCATGACTGGCAATCATCCCTGCTCAGAGAACGGTCACCAAATCAACTTCGTACGGCTTTTAAAAAGGCTGCGATAACGATTGAAAAAGCCCAAGCAGTCGTATCGCAACACATTGAGCCCCTGATGGCCATGCAGGCCAAGGGCGCGGCAATCTCATTGAAGATCAACGTCTTCAATGTTGAGGTGGATAAACTGATTGCCGGGACTCGTCAGGATTCGCTGTATGGAAAATCCCCGCCGATGTATTCACCCCTCTATTTATCACAATTCAAAACTGAAATGTGGAGCTCTGTATGGGGTGGCCTGAAACTTCTGGCCTGGCCGGACAGCCGTTTTTTTGCCAGGCATGGATTTGCTATCAGTCTACTGATTCTGCTGTTTACTATCATCTCAGTTGTTCTATACCGTAACCGCCAGCTACTGCAGGAGTCGAAACTCTGGAGTAGTCTGGCTGAACGGCCCTGCTCCACAGTATTATTCATCTGCACCTTGATTATTGCTTTCCAACTGGAGCTCTGGGAGGCTCCAGCAACGATTATTCTGATCAACACGGTAGTCGGCGGTGTAGCCTGTGCACGTTTGTTGGGCTCTGTACTTGCTCAACCATGGCGAAAAAAAGCGGTCTATGCCGTCATGGCCACCTATATCGTCACTCTGATCTTTATTGCAACAGGCCTGCCTTCCCCTCTTTATAGACTCTATGTATTCACTGTCTCGATAATTGCACTGAGTTTCTGCATGAAATGGCTTAAAGAAAGCGTCAAACAGAACGAAGCCGTACATTGCCACTGGTTAATGCGATCCGTCGCTTTACTCTATGGCATCATCCTGATCGCGGAGTTCTTTGGCAAGGCAGGAGCTGCAGCCTATCTGTTTAAGTCCTCGCTGATGACGATGGCGGCCATTGTTCCCATCATGTTGTTTGTTCACCTGATCCGCGGAGGGGTGCATTGGATCTACTATTCGTCACCCGTCTGGCAGGTCAAATTAATGCGCAACGATGCGGAAAAATATGTCCATAAGACTGGCGTTTTGCTTGTCGCTGCAATCCTGTTGTTTGTTCTATTACCAGCTGTTTTTATGGCATGGGATCTGTTTGACAGCATTCCCAAAGCGATAACCGGCCTGCTGACTCCAGGCTTCCACATTGGCGATCTACGAATCAGTGTCGGGCTGGTCATTGCGACCACCGGGACCCTGTACGGCACGTTCTTTGCCTCGCAGGTTCTTCCCAAGGTGTTTTTGGATGAGGTTGTTACCGGCGGGCACATGGAAAGAGGCGTGCGGCTTTCCGTGGGACGTCTATTGCAGTATCTGATTGTTTTTATCGGGGTTCTGATAGCTTTTTCCATGCTCGGTCTCGACCTGACCAAGCTTACCATTGTCCTGAGCGCCTTCGGCGTTGGTATCGGTTTTGGGCTGCAGAGTATTGTCAATAATTTTGTTTCCGGGCTCATCCTGCTCTTTGAAAGGCCGCTCCGTGAGGGCGATACCATAAATATCGGCACCAACATGGCTCAGATAAAAAAAATCGGTTTGCGGGCCACGATCGTCCAGACATTCGATAACGCAGATGTGATCATCCCGAATGCGGACCTCATCAGCAACCAGGTGACCAATTGGACCCTTAATAATCGCAATGTGAGAGTTTCGGTCCCCGTCGGTGTCGCCTATGGCAGCGACGTCCCCTTGGTGGGTGAAACCCTTCTGGCGTGTGCGAAAGAGCATGATGCAGTCGCCAAATCACCCACGCCCCAGGTGTTGTTTATGAGTTTGGGTGATAGTTCTCTTGATTTTGAGCTGAGGGTCTGGATTCCCGATGCAGATGATCGGATTCAGGTGAGAAGTGAACTTTATCACGAGATCGTAAAGAGATTCCGTGATGCACAAATCGTGATTCCTTTTCCCCAGCGGGATCTGCATCTGTGCAGTGGGGAGGGAACCATTGCCGAGAATGCCCTGCCGCAGCCTGATCGCGGCATCTGTACTGAAGAGAAAACCTTGTGATGCACAGGCCTTGACGCGGAGATGTCGTTTTTCTGGAATAAAGAAGACGTTGATGCAGGCGGTGTGACTGGTGACGCTGACGGTTGACCCGGCGCTTCGACATTAACCCAGATCCGCGGGACTGGGGCGGATAAAGAGTGTAAGTGCTTGGCCTGAATAAGGGTTTCAAAAAATCTGAGGCGCACCCATCGGTTCGTCGGTGATTTTTTGA
>CALZHQ010000131.1 GCA_945787295.1 uncultured Desulfuromonadales bacterium | reverse complement strand
CAGGCACAGACCCTCGTCTTGGCCGTGTGAGGACGGTTTGCAGGATTTAGGTTTAATGTTTATCAACCGAAATCGCGATCGCTTCGGTGAACCGGGCATGGATCGTATCACCCACTTTCAGGGTATCGAATGCCTTGATCGATGGGTCGACCTTGGTCTTCGCTACTTTACCGTCCGGCATTTCCAGGGTCACGGTCCGCTTTTTCTTGTCGATGGCCTTCACCTTGGCTGATACATCGACCGATTCGACAGCAATACCTGCCGGTTTCTCGCCTTTTTTTGCCCGCGCAGCAACCATACCGGCAGAAGCCTCGGGTTTAGTCCCATGCTTGCCGATATATAGCGCTACGGATTCGTAGTATTCGATCCTGAGCTTGTCGCCGATCTCGATCTGATCGAAATTCCTGGCGGCGTGACTCACCTCGACAGTGACCACATTGCCAGCCTCTCCACGCAGCGTCAGGGTCCGATCAACCTTGTCGATGGCCACCACCTCAGCAGTCATGACAACAACCTGGCCTAACTCGACGCCTTCTGCGCTCTCTGCTCGCACGATATCTGCGGTTCCAAAAAACAGGACAGCAACAATGCTAAAGGTTATTATCAGTATGGAGGTGAGAGTTCTCATGGCTTGTTCCTTTCTTCTGATTGTCGTTTTTGTCAAAATGCAACCGTGCCTTACTTTCAATTCAACTCAGTTATCTGCCACTTTTTTGGCGCGTGCCACACTCAGCGGCTCCGATAATCTGCACACCTTCCAGAGTTCCTATTCTTCCGGCTTCTCCCCTTGGTCTCTCTTCAGAACCTCAGCCTCTGCGGTCAACGCGGTTTCCGGCAGCATCAGCAAGGATCCAAGCAGAAAGCAAACAGCACCAATTAAGGTGAATAGCACCGATATGGTTACCACATCGAAGTGTGGGGCCCAGGGTGGCACAAAGGCAAACACAGCGGAGATCATAAAGGCCACACATCCCAGCAAATTGATGAAAGTCACCCACCATGACAAGCTGCCTGGTTTCCATGCCCAATGGGCGTGACAGGTTTCGGTGAAGGCCAGATTGCCGGAGGCAAGAAACAGGATTGATCCGGCAAAATTGGGAACCCAGATTTCCAGGTCCTGCTGCAGCCAGTTAAGTCCCGGCAGCATCGCGTCGAAGGTGTTGATGTTGAACAGTAGGGTTCCAGCAAACTGAAGGGCGCAGCTCAGCCAGCCGATCTGCTGCGGTCGCCAGCCAAAGAGCAAAGTTCGGCTGGGAGGTTGGTTGCCTTGGGACGAGAACTCCCCCGCGTTGGCAGCCTGAAACAGCTGGAGATAGGCGGCGGTTGTGAACGGGATCGAGCCGGCAAAAAAGATCATATTGACGGCATTCGTATCGAGCGCCCAGGCGCTGGCGAGCGCTGGAACCAGAACAAGAGCGCTCCCCAGCATGAAGAGCAAAGCCCCAAGTGAAAATATGCTGCCGATCCACCAATTCAGCTGCCCTGGCATCCACATCCCGCGCAGTAACCTGGCATCAATCGTTGCTGCGAGCAGCCCCTTGCGATGATGGCGGGAACGCAAAATAATCCGTTCCCCGTCAGCGCGTAGCAAAAGATGCCGGGAGATAAAGGGCCAGGGCCCGCTCGACTCAACGCGCTTCGTAGATCTTTGCTTTTTCTCAGGTTGATTCAACAAACTTGCCTTTCGTCACAGCCGAGCATGAAACTGCCATCAGTGATGGAAACCGGAGGCTTCCTCGCTGGTCAATGATTTCTGCAGCGGATGTTTCGCGAGGTAGACTAGCGCTGCTTTCATATCATCAAGCAGCAGAGTCGCAAGATCGTGACTCACTCCATGGCGCACCAAAATCCGCTGGATTGCCTGGTTCTCACAATTTGCGGGCAACGAATAGGCCGGTACCTGCCAACCGCGGGCACAGAGGCGATCGGCATAGTCGAACAGACTGAAGCCGGACTCAACACCATCTTTCAGTTTCCAGCACAATGCCGGGATACCGCCATCCGCCGCTCCGTTGTAGATGATCTCAAACGGACCCAGCTTCTCGATTTCGGCAGCAAGGAATTGTGCCGTCTTGTAGCAGTTGCTTAATACTGGCAGACCACCTGCCCACCCGGACGGGAAAAGTTCAGTGCGATATCGCGCATGTTGCCGCCGAGATAGTTCACCCAGAAGACCAGCTCCTCGGGAAGGTCTTGCGGCTCACGCCAAATCGCCCAGCCAACGCCCAGCGGGGAAAGACCAAACTTGTGGCCGGACGCGTTGATTGACTTGACCCGTGGTAAACGAAAATCCCATTCCAGCTCCGGCGCACAGAACGGCGCCAGGAAACCACCACTGGCTCCGTCAACATGGATAGGGATATCGATGCCGGTTTCATTTTGCAATTTGTCCAGGGCTTCGGAGACCGCCTTGACAGGTTCGAACTGACCGGTAAAAGTGACCCCCAGGGTTGGTACCACGCCAATGGTGTTTTCGTCGCAGCGCTTCAAGACCTCTTCCGCTGTCATCAGCAACCGACCATCCTCCATCGGAATCTCGCGATGTTCGACGTCCCAGTAGCGGGTGAACTTGTGCCAGCATATCTGCACCGGCCCTGTGATCAGGTTCGGCTTGTCAATCGGCTTGCCTTCGGCTTTGCGTTTTGCCTCCCAGCGACGTTTCATCCCCATGCCGCCGAGCATTGCCGCTTCACTGGAGCCGGTGGTCGAGGTGCCTACGGCATTTTCACCTGTCGCCGGGGAGTGCCAGAGATCGGCCAACATACGCACACAGCGCGATTCGATCTCGGCCGTCTGCGGATACTCGTCCTTATCGACCATGTTCTTGTCGATGCACTCGTTCATCAGCGTGTGCACCTCCGGCTCAGCCCAGGTCTGACAAAATGTCGCCAGATTCTGCCGCGAATTACCATCGAGCATCAGTTCATCGTGGACTGCCGCGTAAATAACCCTGGGGTCTTCTTCCGCAGCTGGAAACTCGTTTTTCGGCATGCCTAAGGTTGGCCTTGTCAGCCCGTAAAAATCGTCGAAAGGATTCGCGTCCATCATATTTTTGTCTTTTTTAGTCATTATGTCCTCCCAAAGTCGTTGGCGTGCGAACATTTCTTTTTTGAATGCCCCAATAGCCTGTCCCAGTTCATTGACAGGACGATGCCGTAAGCGATGACCATCGCCAGGGCTGTCTTGATCGCTTCTTTCACCCTTCTCGTAAGGATCACTTTGTCCCTTTTCGCAGCATCGTTCTATGCATATGCCATATCTTTCCAAGCCGAATCGAAAGCTCTTATTCAGGGAATAAATCCCGCCTCCATGACTGGCGTCGGTGTTACCGTCTGTTCCGCCGCTTCGACCCAGTTACCACCCATGGTCTTGTAGATATTGACTGTCGCACGGAAAAGATTGTTCTGGCTCGCGGTATACGATAGTTCGACGTTGAAGAGGCTGCGCTCGGCGTCAAGGACTTCCAGATAGCTGGTATACCCTTCGTCGTAACGCATCCAGGCGAGTCGGGCATATTTGCGCAGCGCCCTGACCTGCTGATCGAGCGCCGCAAGGCGCTGGCCGGTCTTGGTGCGATCAATCAAGGCATCTTCCACCTCCCGGAAAGCATTCTGAACGGTCAGCAGATATCCCTCAAGCGCCTGTTTCTGGAAGGCCTCGGCCGCCTTGACCTCACCACCGATACGACCAGCGGTGAAGATCGGGACAGTGACAGGAGCACTGATGTCCCATTGCTTGGAAGAGCCGGAGAACAGATCGGAAAGATCGGTACTGACGCTACCCAGGGCCCCGGTCAGGGATATCGTGGGGAAGTAGAGTGACTTGGCGACACCGATCTGGGCATTCGCCGCGACCAACTGCTGTTCAGCCTGCCGGATGTCCGGTCGCCGCGCCAGCAGATCGGACGGCATCCCCTTTGGCACTGCCGGCAGCACCAGCTCGTCGATGCTCAGACCCCGGGGAATGGGCCCCGGATTCTCCCCTAACAAGACACTCAAAGCATTTTCCAGTTGAGCAATAGACAGCTCGATGGATGGAATCCGCGCCAGGGCATCAGCATACTCGGCCTCGGCCTGAGCCAGATCCACTTCTCCAATGATCCCCTCGTCAAAGCGCAGCTGGAACAGCTCCAGTGTTTCCCGGCGGGTCTCAGCTGTACCCCGGGTGATCTCAAGCTGCTTGTCCAGGTCCCGGATTTCGATATAGGTCAGGGCGACCGCGCTGACCAGGGTCAGCACCACCGTACGCCGGGCCTCCTCGGTGCTGAAGAGTTGAGCCTGCGCCGCCTCCGAAGCACGACGGTATTTCCCCCAGAAATCGATCTCCCAGCTGCCGCCGATGAAGGCCTCGTACTGATTGAAGGTTGTGTCCACCCCCGGGGGGATGGGGGTCGGCCCATTTTCGCTGACACCTTCGCGAGAGACGCTGCCACCGGCGCTGGCGAAGGGGTATTGATCACCACGGGTGGCAAAATAGCGGCCGAAGAATTCTTCCACACTGGCTGTGGCGATGCGCAGGTCCCGGTTCCCCTGCAGCGATTTCTCAACCAGGTCGTTCAGGACCGGATCCTGGAAACGCTCCCACCAGGAAGCATCGGCAAACTCCCGCACTTCTTTATCCTCGAAACGCCAGGTCGCCGGAGACTCGACTTCAGGCCGCTGGTAGTCCGGTCCGACCGTCATGCAGCCGGTGAGCAGCAGTAACAATATACACGTCAATGGCAGCTTACGCATTTGTGCCTCCCTTGTTTGTCGACGGGGGCGTGTCTGCCGGCGGGTTCCCGTCCGGGTTCTCAGCGGACTCATCCCGATGGACCATTTTTTCAAACAGGTAGAAGGACGCCGGCACCACGAAAATGGCGATGAAGCTGGCCGTCAACATGCCACCGATAACCCCGGTCCCCATCACCCGCCGGGCGATGGCCCCTGAGCCGGAAGCGATGGCCAGCGGCACGCAACCAAGGATGAAAGCGAAACTGGTCATCAGGATCGGCCGCAGCCGCACGCGTGCTCCCTCCAGGGCCGCATCCTTGATCGACATACCCTCGTCATACTTCATCTTGGCAAACTCGACGATAAGAATGGCGTTTTTGGACGACAGGCCGATCAGCATGATGAGGCCGATCTGGGCGTAGATATTGAACTGCATGTGGCGCAGAAAAATCGCTCCGAAAGCGCCGAATACTGCGATCGGAATACACAGCAATACAGAGAATGGCAGCGACCAGCTCTCGTAGAGGGAGGCCAGGATCAGAAAGACGAAGATCAGCGAAAGTGCAAAGATGACCCACGCCGGCACCCCCTCAGAGGCCTTCTTCTCCTGGTAACTCATACCGAGGTAGGCGTAGCCCATCTCCCGCGGCATGTGCTGTGCGAACACCTCTTCCATCACCTCCATGGCCTGGGATGAGCTGTAGCCCGGAGTGGGCACCACGTTGATCTGGGCCGAACGGTAAAGATTAAAGCGCATGGTGAATTCAGGGCCGGACCGCTGCTCAATTGAGGTGACAGTTGAGAGCGGCACCGGATCTCCATCGGCGTTGCGAACGTAAAACTGGCCCAGCTGATCGGCCTGGGTGCGATATTCCCCCTCGGCCTGCACATAAACCTGCCAAGTGCGGCCGAACTTATTAAAATAATTGATGAAGTTACCCCCCATAAAGGCCTGCAGGGTGGTATACACATCGCCCAGGTCCACGCCCTGCTTAAGCACCTTGTCGCGGTCTACATTTACGTAGAACTGGGGAACCGTCGGCAGGAAGGTGGTCGTCGCCCGGGCAATTTCCGGTCGCTTTCTGACCTCCGCCAGAAACTTTTGCGTGTTCTCCGACAGAAAGGCAATATCCTTGCCGGCACGGTCCTGCAGGATAAATGTCACACCACCTGAGGTGCCGATGCCGGGAATCGCCGGTGGAGAAAAGGCAAAAGCAATCCCCTGCGGCACCTGCCTCAACCGCTGGTTGAGGCTCGCCATGATGGCCGCATATTGTGTTTCGGGGGTCTTTCGCTCGCCCCAGAGTTTAAGCGAAACGAAATAAAAGGCACTGTAGGTATTGGTCACCCCCGAGAGCAGACTTACCCCCGTTATGGTGGTCACATTTTCGACGCCGGGCGTATCCATGATTAACTTTTCAACCTCACGAGCCGCTGCATCCGTCCGCTGCAACGATGCTGCATCGGGGAGCAGCAACTGAACATAACAATAGCCCTGGTCCTCTTCCGGTAAAAATCCACCGGGAACATTCTCGCCAAGAAAAAATGTACCGACACCCATGACGACAATAATGATCAGACTGATGGAGACCTTACGGATCAATCCTGCACAGGCTCTTACGTAGCCATTGGTGGCCTTGCCGAAGGCATTGTTAAACCAGCGATAAAATGCACCCAGCGGTCCTCGAGTCTCCTTCTTCGGCTTGAGCAGCAACGCGCAGAGCGCCGGGCTGAGGGAGAGAGCGTTGAAAGCGGAAATCAGCACCGAAATGGCAATGGTCACGGCAAACTGCTGGTAGAGCTTGCCGGTGATCCCCGGGATGAAAACGGTCGGCAGAAAGACCGCAGCGAGGACCAGTGCAATAGCCACCACCGGGCCGGAAACCTCCTCCATCGCCTTCAGGCTCGCCTCCTTGGGAGAGAGCCCCTTCTCGATATGGAGTTCCACGGCCTCGACCACAACGATGGCGTCGTCGACCACCAGCCCGATGGCCAACACCATCCCCATGATGGCGATGGTGTTAATCGAAAAACCTATCAGCGGGAACATGGCGAAGGTCCCGATCAGCGAAACCGGCACAGCCAGTGCCGGGATCAGCGTAGCCCGCCAGCCCTGCAGGAAGACAAAGACGACGATGACCACCAGCACCAGGGCTTCGAACAGGGTCACGACGACTTCCTTGATCCCTTCG
>CALZHQ010000130.1 GCA_945787295.1 uncultured Desulfuromonadales bacterium | reverse complement strand
GTGATTTAATAGGCTTGGCGGTTACGGAAAAGCCTGCCAGCGTTTTATGGTTTCCAATGAGAAGTCTGTATGTTGCTGAATCTAAATGCAAAATGTTGCAAAATGCTCTAAATATTCTATAAGTATTAGTAATGTAGATTCCATTGCAATGCTGATTTTTGTTGTTCTTTCAAATTGCGTTATCTTGCCTTGAGATCAAAATTCACTGCTTTTCTGGATCGAGGATATTGTCTATCGATCAGGCGGTGCTTTTTTGCTGGATATGTTGATTCCGTCTCACTTAAGAAGGAGGAACGCATGGAGCTTAGCAGACGAGGTTTTTTGCAGCTCTCCGGTGGAACGATCGGTGTCTCGATCGTCGGTGTCGGGTTGAAACCGGCCCAGGCTTACGCCGCACCGCTGGCCATCCAGTACGCCAAGGAGACTACCACCATCTGCCCCTACTGCGCGGTCGGCTGCGGCCTGATCGTTCACACCCGTGGGGGCGAAGTCATTAACACCGAGGGGGACCCGGACCATCCGATCAACCGCGGCACTCTCTGCAGTAAGGGGGCGGCCCTTTACCAGTTACGGCACAACGATAGCCGCATTACCGAGCCGATGTACCGCGCCAAAGGCTCCAGCGAGTGGAAGAAGGTTTCCTGGGACTGGTCGCTCGAGCAGATTGCCCAGAAGGTCAAGGCAACCCGCGATGCGACCTTCATGGAGAGAAACGCCAAGGGGCAGGTGGTCAATCGCACCGACGGTATCGCTTCGGTCGGCAGCGCAGCGCTCGACAACGAGGAATGCTACCTCTTTCAGAAGCTACTGCGCAGCTGGGGTCTGGTGTACATAGAACACCAGGCGCGAATATGACACTCCGCCACGGTTGCCAGTTTGGCGACTTCATTCGGCCGCGGAGCGATGACCAATCACTGGATCGATATCCGCAACTCAGACGTCATTCTGATCATGGGATCGAATGCCGCTGAAAATCACCCGATTTCGTTTAAATACGTTCTCGAAGCTAAGGATAAGGGTGCCAAGCTGCTCAGTGTCGATCCGCGCTTCACCCGTACCAGTGCCAAGGCAGACACCTACGCCCCATTGCGCAGTGGCACCGATATCGCCTTTTTAGGCGGGATGATCAAGTACATCATCGAAAACAAGCTTTACCATGCCGAGTATATGCAGCTGCATACCAATGCACCTTTCCTGGTCAATCCCGATTTCCAGATGCCGGGCGATCTGGACGGCCTGTTCTCCGGCTACAATGCCGATAAGCGCAGCTACGACAAATCGACCTGGACCTTCCAGCGCGATGCGAACGGCGTGCCGAAAAGCGATCCGAGCATGCAGAATCCCAGCTGTGTGTTGCAGTTGCTGGGTAAGCATTTTTCCCGCTACAGCCTCGATGTCGTCTCCGATATCACCGGGACTCCGCAAGAGAAGTTGACCCAGATCTACGAAGCCTACGGCTCGACCGGGGTTGCCGGCAAGGCAGCAACCATTATGTACGCCATGGGCTGGACCCAGCACACGGTCGGGACCCAGAACATCCGTACCATGGCGATTATCCAGCTGCTGCTCGGTAACATCGGCATCGCCGGTGGCGGGGTCAATGCCCTGCGGGGTGAGTCGAACGTCCAGGGTTCGACCGATCACTGCCTGCTGTTTCACATCCTGCCCGGCTATCTGCCAACGCCGAAAGCCAGCTGGTCAGACCTGGCGACCTATATCGAGAAGAGTACGCCGAAAACCAACGACCCGGACAGCGCCAACTGGTGGAGTAACCGCAGCAAGTATATCACCTCGCTGCTGCGGGCCCACTTCGATACCGGTTTGACAGCGGCAGAGGATTTCGGTTACCGCTTGCTGCCGAAACTGGATGACGGCCAGAACGCCAGCTGGCTGATGCTCTTCGACCGGATGTTCAAAGGCGGCATCAAGGGCTTTTTCGCCTGGGGTCAGAACCCGGCCTGTTCAGGCAGTAATGCCAACAAGGTGCGCAAGGCGCTGGCCAAGCTCGACTGGATGGTCGCTGTCAACCTGTTCGACAACGAGACCGCCAGTTTCTGGAAGGGGCCGGGAATGGACCCGAGCCAGATTGACACCGAGGTCTTCTTCCTGCCGATCGCCGCTTCCTTTGAAAAAGAGGGCAGCATCACCAACTCCGGCCGCTGGGCCCAGTGGCGCTACCAGGCGGTGCCGCCACTCGGCAACAGCCGGCACGACTCGGTAGTGATGAACGAGCTCTACTTCCGCGTGGCCGAACTCTACCGCCGGGAGGGCGGTGCCTTCCCAGAGGCGATCAGCAAGTTGACCTGGGATTACGGTTTCAAAGGGGTTGATGACAAGATTCATCACCTTGATATTCACGCCGTGGCCAAGGAGATCAACGGCTACTTCCTCGAAGATAAGGAGATCAAAGGGAAGCTCTATAAAAAAGGGCAGCTGGTCCCCTCTTTCGCCTTTTTGCAGAACGATGGTTCGACCAACTCGGGCAACTGGCTCTACTGCAACAGCTACACCGAGAAGGGCAACATGCTCGCCCGCCGGAGTCAGGGTGACCCCTCCGGTATCGGTCTCTACCCCGAGTGGAGCTGGTGTTGGCCGGTCAACCGGCGGATTCTCTACAACCGCGCTTCGGTCGATGCCAACGGCCAGCCCTGGGATAAAAAACAACCGGTCATCTGGTGGAACGGTGCCAAATGGAAGGGGGATGTCCCAGACGGCGGCTGGAAACCACTCAATCAGGCCGGGACCAAGAAATCGTTCATCATGCTCCCCGACGGAGTCGCCTCGATCTTCGGTGCCAAGATGAAGGAAGGACCCTTTCCCGAGCACTATGAGCCGCTCGAATGCCCGATCGAAATGAATCCGCTTTCCGGTACCAAGAACAACCCGGTCATCAAGATGTTCCATGATGGGAAAGATGGGCTGGATGAGGATGTCTTTTACACCTGCGACCAGCGTTACCCCTATGTCGCCACCACCTACCGGGTCACCGAGCATTGGCAGACCGGGGTCATGACCCGCAACATCCCCTGGCTGCTGGAGATGCAGCCGAGCATGTTTGTTGAGATGAATCCGGAGCTGGCCAAGGAGAAAAGGATCAGCAGCGGCGACTGGGTGAAGGTTTCCTCCGGGCGCGGTGAAGTGGAAGCGGTGGCGATCGTCACCAAGCGCTTCCAGCCATTCAAGGTGCAAGGTACCACCATCCACCAGGTCGGTCTGCCCTGGTGTTACGGCTGGAATACACCGAACGCCGGCGACAGCGCCAACCTGCTGACGCCGACCGTCGGTGATGCCAACACGATGATTCCAGAAACCAAGGCCTTTCAGGTCAACATCGAGAAAAGGGGGTGATGAGCGATGGCACGGAAAGCATTCATGATCGATACCAGTCGCTGTACCGCCTGCCGGAGTTGCCAGGTGGCCTGCAAACAGTGGAATAAACTGCCCGCCGAAGCCGAGGTAAATCGGGGAACCTACGAAAATCCGCCGCAGTTGACGCCATACCTGTATAACAAGATTGAGTTTTTCGAAACCGAAGCGGACGGCGAATTCAAGTGGTTGTTCCTCAACAAACGCTGTCTGCATTGTGGCGAAGCCGGGTGCATCAAGGTCTGTCCCTCGGTCGGTGCCCTCTACCGGACCGAAGAAGGCCTGGTCGGCTTCGACCAGGATAAATGCATCAGCTGCAACTACTGCGTTAGCGGTTGCCCTTTCGATGTGCCCCGCTACGACGCCAACAACAAAATCACCAAGTGCCACGGTTGCTTCGACCGGGTTGCCAACGGTCTGCAGCCGGCCTGTGTTAAGGCCTGCCCGACCGGGACTCTCATGTTCGGTGATCGGGACAAGCTGATAGCCGACAGTAAGGCGGCGGGGCGCAAGATCTACGGCGAAACAGCCCTCGCTGGGCTGAACAGCATGTACCTGCTCGACAATCAGCCGCAGGACTACAACCTGGCCGATAATCCGACCATTCCAACCTCGATCTTCCTCTGGAAAGATGTCATTAAGCCGCTTGGGATTCTCGGTTTTTGGGGTGCCGTCGGTGCCACCCTGCTGCATTACGTGACTATCGGCCCCGAGCAGCTGGAAGAAGAGGAATACCAGGATGAGGGAGGTGAATAATTATGACCCAGTACATCCATCGTTATAACGCCCTGCAGCGGGTGTTGCACTGGACAGTCGCCGGCTCCTTCTTTATTCTGCTCTTTTCCGGCCTAGGTTTGTTCGCTCATGCTTTTTTTAACTATTTTGACTTTTTCGGCGGGCCTGAGCGGGGGATCCTGTTTCACAAGTGGGCCGGGATTATCTTTCTTGTTTCCTCGGTGCTGCTCTTTCTCGGCAATGTCCGCGAGGTCTGCCGCTTTGACAGCGATGACGGCAAATGGTTCGCTGCCCTCGGCGGGTATTTTTCCCGTAAAAAACCACATTTACCGCAAGGTAAGTACAACGCCGGTCAAAAGCTCTTCGGGATTTTTTCCTTTTTAGCAACCGTGACAATGGGGGTTACCGGCTTGGTGATCTGGAACCCGATCGCTTTTGAACGCGGTTTGACCCAGTTCTCTTTTATGTTGCACGGCCTGTTTTTCATCCTCTTCATGATGGCGGTCATTGTGCATATCTATCTTGGCTCCATCGGCAACCCGGGTACTGTAGAAGGGATGTTGTGGGGACGGGTGAAAACCGTCTGGGCAAAGAAACATGCCATCAAATGGTACAAGGAAGTTGTTGGTGGGGATTAATCATCGGGTCACCCGCAGCCGGCCAAGCTATTTTGTGCCGGCTGCGGATCAACAAGACCATCTAGCTGTATGGAGGGAGCATGGCACGTCTACTGATTATCCTGCTGCTCTGCCTGCTGGCACTGCCCGTTGCGGCCAAGGAAAAACCGCGGGTTGAGGTTCCGCTGGGTGATGCACCAAGCCGCGGGCCGGCCGATGCCGCTGTAACGATGGTCGAGTTTATCGATTTCCAATGACCCTATTGCCAGGCGGTCGGTCCGACCGTCGAACAGGTTCTTGAAGAGTACGCCGGCAAGCTGCGGTTGGTGAT
>CALZHQ010000129.1 GCA_945787295.1 uncultured Desulfuromonadales bacterium | reverse complement strand
ATCGCGCACAAACCTGATGCTCGCTGCCACCGGGCCGTCTGTGAATTCGCCGTCGCTGACTTCAACGTCAAAACTCGGTGCGACGGCGTCGCCGTCATCTACAAAAACGATATCTCCGTCATTGATCTGCTGCTGGGTGAAAGTGGTGATCGGTGTGATAGTATCTATGGCCAAAGCGAAGTGACCACCGTTGACATTGGTCACCGTAATGGTCAGTGAAGTTGCTGCCGTGTCTACATCTGTGGCGGAGAGCATTCCGTTGGTCAAGGTGAGGGTCTGACCTTGATTAAGGGCCAGTGTGGTATTCACCAAGGACGGTGGGTCGTTCTGGGCGGTGACATTAATGGTCATGGTATAGGCAGTCGCAGAGTATTCTATGCCGTCATGAACCTTGAACATGAAGCTGGCATAACCAGGGCCACTGCCGTCGGGCTGTGGCTCATACTTCAGCAGGCCTGCATCGATCTGGGCCTTGGTGACAACGAAATTCGTCGACACGTCCGAGCCATTGAATGTCAGCGTGCCCGCTGTCTCCAGACTCGTAATCTGGATTTGAGACAAGGGGTCGCCGTCACCGTCAGCGAAGTTGAAATCTGCGGCGACAAAGGTATAGGGGCTTACCGGGTCTTCGAAGATGTTGATGGCGCTGTTGGCTGCGGTCGGCGCCGTATTTGGCGTAATCATGTTGATGGTTGCCGTTTCAACATTGCTCGTGCCGCCGTCGCCATCAGTTAAGGTGAAACGCACCGCCCGAGGATCGGGCGTGGGAGTGGCAGAAACATTCTCATAGGTGATGTTTCTCACCAGAGCCTGAACCGCAGCCTCATCGGCCATAGCGTTCAATGTGATGACCAGGGGTGTTGACCCGTCTGTACCGCCACTGAAAGATCCGATAGTGGTTCCTTCATATTTTACGTTCGGTCCAGTGGTTGAAATCTGCCCGGGGCCTGTGCCTTGATTATTAATCACCAGCCGATCATTGGCAGAACCTCCCGAACCGATATAAACAGTAAGTTTGCCTGCATCAAAATCCAATGAGTCGGCATCGGTGACAGTGGCGGTAGCATCAATAATGGTCGCGGGATCTGAGGGATTGTAATTCAAAGAACCCGCCGGGAGAGTGATGAGCGGTGGAGCACTGGTGACCGGCAGCTCGGCCAGGGTCAGGGCGCTCAGGGCCTCATCCGACTGATTCAGTCCAACATTGCCGCCCTGAAAGAATATCGTCGCGTCGGCCTTGGCGCTAGCGGAGGCGTAGTTTGTTTTGGTGATATTCAGGGAGAAGATATCGAATTCGGTCACCAGGATTTTATTGTCCCCGACCTGAACATCGGCGGACTTAAGGGTGACAAGCATTTCTCCCGCCAGCAGATTTGTGCCGGCAAGTGTCGTGGGCGACTCGATCAAGTCAATGCCGTAGATTGACTGATCGATGCCGATGTCCGCCCCCTGAATGAACATCGAAACAGTTCCGCTGGTTGCAGCTCCGACATCGTTCACCTCATACAGCCAGATGTCAGAGTTGTTTTTGCTTACCAGCAGGAAATCACCCGACTGCACGGTTGTGTCGCCCACCAGCGTCGGCTCTTCAATGAGGGTCAAAGCTTCGATATCGTTGCCCAGGGGATACTCGAGCAGCCTCATAAAGGTGCCCTGGCTGTAATCCCGGGGAGTATCGGGGCGAAACAGGATGACATCTCCCTTTAGCACCGAAATTGCGTTGCTACTGCTGAGCACGGATGATTTGTCGATTGCAAAGAGCAGGTCGCCGGGCTGCAAAACAACGGCATTGGCACCACCGACACTGATGCTTTTCGTGACATAGTGCATGCCTGTGATGCTCGAGTCGGTACTGAAGTCTTCAATAAAGAACCTGGGCTTGAAACTGCCGTTGGTCGTACCTTCTCCCAGAGAGGTCGGGTCAAAGGCCAGAATATGTCCGTCCTCCCAGGTATCCAGGCCGGGGGCGCCGCTGGGCACCAGCAAATCGCCAGCCGTAGAGAGCCACAATCCATTGACCGGCACCTCTTCATAGGCGCCGATGTCGGGGAGTCCATCATCGCGAGATTTTCCACGCTGGTCGGTTGTTGGGGCTCCGGCCAGAGTCCCGGCGTTGATGGCCTGGCTTCCAAAAAGCAGCTCATGGGTTTGGGTGAAGCCGCCGTTATCGGCAAGCGGTGCAAGCAGCGGATCGACCCCGGTGATATCGCCCGGTAAAAAGCCATAGGTGTTGACATTAATGGTTTCGACCAGGTTGGTGCCGTCGCTGGTCACCCCGCCAAAGATATCCGGATTGACAGTGGCGTTATTATCCGCAATCAGGGTATTGGTGATGGTGACATCCGGTCCGCTATCGTCATTGAAGATGCCCCCGCCATCGACCGCGGTGTTAGATGCGATCGTCGAATTGACAAGGGTGATGGGTGCTCTGGTCCATAACCCGCCGCCCTCGCCGGGTGCGCCCGTGGCCGTGTTGCCGCTGATGGTCACGTTGGTCAGAAGTGCCGAAGTGGAGCCGTTTGCCACATAGATACCGCCGCCGCTTTCAGCGGTATTGTTGCTGATGGTCACCCGGTTGAGGGTCAGGACATTTGTGGTTTCGATGGCGCCGCCGCTGGAGTTGGCGGCGGGGGTGCCGATATTGCTGTCAAAGACGGTATCGGTGGCCGTGACCGTGCCATCGTTGAAGATGCCGGCACCATGGTCAGCCTCGTTTCCGCTGACGATCGTCTCCGAAAGGTCGAGTTGTCCGGTGCTCGCAACTCGGAATGCACCGCCCTTGCCGACCCCGTCCCCACCGGTGACCGTAACCCCGCTGATGATCAGGTGCGCGTTGAGCTTGATTTCAAAGACACGATCTTCCACTCCGCTCATGCCGCTGGCGTCGATGACTGTCGTTGCCGCGCCAGACCCGGTGATGGTCAGGGTGCCAGTGGTATCGGTAATATCCAGATCGCCGGTCGCGGCAAACTCCTCGGGCAAAACCGCTGATGACTGGGTCAGGGTGTAGGTGCCGGGGGAGAGGATAATGGTGTCGTCTCCGGCTGTATTGTTGGCTGCGATAATCGCTTCGCGCAGGGAGATGCCGTCGGTACCGGGGGTGGTAATCAGGTTGGCGATTGAGGAGGTGTCGCCTCCATCGCTGAGATCATTGACGGTATCAACGATGATCGAGGCCAGGGACCCGGCCCAATCCTGCTGGGCTTGGTCACTAAAGGCCACGGTGCTTTCAATAGAACCCTTTTGGTATTCAAGCAACCAGTTGCCGCTGGTATTCGAGGGCCCTGTCAGGTCATCGCTGGCGGCAACGTCAGCACCGGTGAGAAGCGACAGACTGTCGAGCAACCCGATTCCGGTCTCTGTCTGGGCCAGGTTGCACCCGTACAGGAGCAGGTCTGCCTGCTCGCCCAGCGCCTGTTGCCATCCCTCGATGGCGTCTGCGTACGAGTCGAGTGTTTCGGAGGTGAGCAGGGCGTTGCCCAACTTCACAACACCATCGCCGCCGTGAGAAACCACGTGCAGAGCGTCCAGGTTCTGCTGCCGGCTCAAATATTCGCTGATTTGTTCCACGCCGCTGCGGTCTGAATCGAGGACCACGGCCTCGATTTTTCGCCCGGCGTCCTGCTGCTCAAGGATATCCTCAAGCAACTGCTGATAATCAGAAACGCCCGCATCGATAAAGACCAGCTCGCGGCGCAGCTGTTCGTTACTCTCAGAGCCCTGCGCCTCACCAGCTACGGGAACCAGCGGTGATTCCAGAACCGATTCGACTTCACTCCCCGCAGCTGCAGGCTCAGGCGGGGGCGCAACAGCCTCGGCGCTGAACAGCAGGCGGGATTCGAGAGCTTCTAGACGAAAATTTGAGGCTGGCTTTTTTGTCATGCGGATTCGAGCTCCATGACTTGTATTCCTTGGGAGAGAAAGTCATTTTTAGGGCGGAATCGAAATGATCCGAAACATACAACCGAACAGGACAAAAAACTAATGGCCCTGGGCACTGACAGGGCATCAGGACATAACCATCGGGGCGATAAATGGCTCTGGGCTTGAATTAAACCTGAATCCGTGAGTTCTGAGCGGGAAATAGCGCAAGTCATTGACCTGCCGAAGCGTTCAAAAAATCGCCGACGAACCTATGGGTGCGCCTCAGATTTTTTGAAACACTTATTCAGACCAAGCACCTACACTCTTTTCCCGCCCCGACCTCACTGACACAGGTTAAAATTAGCAAAAATCTATCCAAGACGCCCACACATCATCAAGAGGGAAGGGGGAGAGGCTCGCTTTCGGCTGACTTGGGATAAGTCTCCGTCTTCAAAAATACAAGGCCACCCTTATTTAAACCGGAGTTTTGTCTATCCCCCAGGCTGCTCAATGATTGCGGTTTTTGCCAGGAGGTTTTGCGATTCCGGGGCAAACAGAAGAGTCGTCATTCGTGATGAGTCTACTGGTTTGCTCAGTAGATACCCCTGCATTTCGCTGACATTCAGCGATTTGACGTAATTGTAATCCTCTTGCGTTTCGACACCCTCGGCGACAACCCTTAATTTTATTTCGTGCGCCATGGCAACAATGCCTGCATACAGGGTGCGCGAGCGCTGATTGCCCATGGCATCGGACAAGAATTTTCTGTCGAGTTTAAGGACATCGGGGTTCAGTTCACCCAGGTACTTGAACGAGGAATAGCCTGTGCCGAAGTCGTCCAATGTCACCGTTATCCCCAGATATCTTAACTCTTCAATGATTTTCTTTGCCTCATCAAGATCATGCATAATTGTTGTTTCAGTAATTTCGATTTCCAGATGTCTTGCTTTAAGGTCAGTTTCTTTGAGAATTTCAGCGACCGTTTTTACAAAATCATGTTCAGCGAACTCAACAGCCGAGACATTCACTGCGATACGTAAATCATTTGATGCCCCCTGCTCAAGCCAAAGCCTTGCTTGCTTGCAGGCGGTCTTCAAGCACCACTTGCCTATTTGCAGGATCATTCCTGTTTTTTCAGCCACGGGAATGAAATGGTCAGGAGACAGCGTTCCCTTGGTCGGATGTTCCCAGCGAATCAAGGCCTCCATCCCTAAGATTGAGCCAGTGTTGACATCGAGTTTTGGTTGGTAGGCCAGGTTGAATTGATCTTTTTCAATGGCAGTGTGGATTTCGATCTCAAGCTGCATTTGATCAACGACTTTTTTGTTAATATTTTTCGAGAAGAAGTGGTAGTTGTTCTTCCCCACCTTGCTTTTCGCCTGTTTTTGGGCTGCCTGCGAATTTTCTATCAATGCTTTGGGTGATTCACCGTCACTGGGATAGGACGCAATCCCGATGGTGGTCGTTATGAATAAGTCGTGACCTGAGTCATTGATTTTTCCGGAGAATTTGGATTGTATGCGCTTGATGATGTAGGTGAGTGACTCGGCGCTTTGCAGTCCGGTCAGCAGTATCGCGAATTCATCAT
>CALZHQ010000128.1 GCA_945787295.1 uncultured Desulfuromonadales bacterium | reverse complement strand
TGTCAGACCAAGGAATCATAAACTCCCGGAAAGAAGATCGCACTTAAGTCAAGATCCTTACAGCTCTATTTATTCAGATTTACTCTTTTAGTAACATCCACTTGTCTAATTCGGCCACCTGTCCTGACCCAATGCCGCTACTCTCGTTGCATAGATCAGAACGACGACTACCTTCATAACTTAGGAGTTGTGTCTCAAAATTTGAACGATGATAGACAGTTTTTGGCTGATTTTCAGATAAGCTGAATTTGGCCGAAAAATCCCGTTGATTTTCGTGCCTCAAAATCGAGGGACATTTGAGATCCGGTGTTTTAATTCCTGAGAACTTAGTCAGCCGCAAGCTTATGAACAGGATACTCTCTGGCTTTCCCTAATCTTGCTTGCAAAGCGGTACAGGGTTGCTCGGCTAACCTTATATAAAGTAGAGCAGGTTAGCTGCCTTCTCCTCTGCGCTGGGATACAACTCCTTCCCGTCGAAGGTCTGATAAATAGTACCGAGGGCGCTCTTAAAACCCTGATCTTTTTCAATGCCGAACAGGCCGTCAAAATCGGTCTTCATCGATTCGACAATACTTCGGGCATGGTCGTAGTCGAGATTGAAGTCGCTCTGACCACTTGTATCTTCTATGCTCAGAGTTCCGTGATCATAACGGTCAAGAAGGTTCAAGGCGTAAGCATAGTCGGTGATGACCTGCAATACATCCTTGCCCAAGTCGTCGACAAGTTGCTGTCGATCCAAGGTTCGGGAAAGCAACTCGATTGCCTTTCGCATCTCCGCCAGATTACGGGACTGCTCTTCAAGTCGTTGGCGGTTTAGGGTATAACCTTGCACCAGGTGGTCGCGTAATACCTGGGTTGCCCAACGACGGAATTGGGTGCCACGTTGAGACTTGACCCGGTAGCCAACTGAAATGATGACATCGAGGCTGTAAAAAGCCACCGGCTTATCTAGAATTTGCAATATGCGTTTTTTGCATATTGCTTTCCTTATCCAGCTCACCCTCTTTAAAAACATTGTTGATATGGCGCGATATAACTGGCTGACTGCGCTCAAACAGATCGACCATCTGAGTCTGGCTGAGCCACACTGTCTCCTGCTCTAGGCGCACTTGAAGGAAGGCTTTGCCGTCAGCAGATTGATAGATGGCGATTTTTTCAGGCATGATTATGCTGCTCCACTATGGTAATCAAATATCAGATCGCCACAATATCTTAGATATTCATGACTTGTCAAAGCTGAGCTGGCTGAGGCTGACAGGGCTGATAGGTAAGCTGATGCTGATAGCTGGCTGATAGGTAATTGCTTTTTCGGGGATCGCGCCTGCGGCGCTGTGACCCGCCCCTCCCCGCCAACTTTCGTTCGAAAATTGACCTATTTACCGCTGTAAGGGAAGCGGCCCGCCGCTGTCAATCAAAAACCCCGGCCGACAGGTCAAAAACCGCTTAAATTCCAATCATTTTGCCGTTTTAATGCACACCGCTCCCGCGACCGACAGCGTGAAAGTCAATTCAGCGTGATGCTCGGCTCTTCATAATTGCCCCAGCCGTCGTCGAACGGCTGGTAATCAATCATCTCTTCGAAAAGGTTGTCAGGCGGCGGCTTGCCGGGATGTTCGGTCCGCCAGAGTTGCAGATGCTTGAGGATTTTTTCGATGACCGGTGCTTCGTTGATGAAGCTGACGATCTTCATCTCTGCGCCGCAATGGGTACATTCGAGCGGATCGACTTCCCAGACTTTCTTGATGCACTCACGCCAGGTTTTAGAGGGGATCTTCCTTGGTTGGTGTTCGCTGATATCCAGCACTTCGATGGTTTCGGCTATTTCCGCTGAATCGTCTTGTGTTTTTAGCTGGCCGCGCTTCTGCCGGTTGCCCCGCGAGCGGTTGGAATACCAGCCGTAGTAACGCACAAGTTGAAAGTTCTTCTCCGGAATATGCTGGGTGATGGCGGCAATGAATTCCTCGGCGCTGAAGACTTCGAAGTTCTTCTTGTTCTTGCCGTGGCTCATCTTTGATTTGTAGATGACCTGGCCGCTCTGCTGCCGGTAGTGAATCTTCTCGACCGAGAAGGGATTACGGATGATGTACTGCGCCAACGCTTCCTGGCCGTCACCATCATCACGCGCCAACTGATCTCCCTTGTGGACACTGAAGCCGGATACATAACGCCAGCGCATGATCTTGGTGATCAGCTCTTCATCGATCCGCCCCTCTCTCAGCAGCATCTTCAGCACCGAAGCGCGAAACAGCTCCTGCAGCGGTTTCAGATCAACTTTCGGCATGACATGGAAGCTACCGTTTGAAAGAAACAGACCGTCAGCGACAATGATATGCAGGTGAGGATTCCAGCGGCCGTAATCGCCGAAAGTCTGGATCGCCATGACCGCGCCGATTTCCCCTTGTGGCTGATTGAGAGCACATCATCGAGCTTCACTCAGCCCCTTCAACGATGCATAAATCTCTGGCCGCCCCCTCACCGAGGATGGCCAGAGCCTGTTGGTAAGCATCGCTGGGCGATTGCTGTGTCAAAACTTTCAAGCACCACGACAACGGTCCGCTCTTCTATTCCTCCCTCTAACTGAGTGAACACGTCCGCCGCGAGCAAGTGTTTTCCACCTTTGGCAACGACCGCCAGACCACCAAGTTTTGCATAGGCAGCTAACGCGTTCGGATTCTTAATCACACGATAACAGCCTACTAAATACGTTTTCGGCATTTCCATCTCCAGGGCCCTTCATCTAAGAAGAGAAGTTTGCTAAGGGATCTTCTCCTTCTTCCCAACCCGCCAGATACTTTTCCAGTAAGTGGAAGTCTTCGCCTTTGTGTTCGGTCAGGGTCACATATATCGCTCTTTCGTTACTCCCCAATGCTTATGCATCAGCTCCAAGAATCCGAGAGCCAGTAAAGCCGACCTTTCTGGTCATGTATTGGTGATATACTGCTAGTAAGTTCTAAAAAAAATCATCGGGAGGTGAGGGCGGAAAGGGAAGATCATGAAAAGACGAGAATTTCTTAAGTACGGCAGCTACGGCTTGGCAACCGTAGCGATCGGTGCGGGAGTGGCAGTCCCGGGAATTTTCCGCAAACATACTCCCTTTGCAGCCTCGGGAGATGGCCACCTCAACTTGGTGATGAAAGAGGTGTTGGCCGAGATGGTTGACCGGAGTCGGGTCAGCATGTGGGCCTTTGCTGATAATATCCATGGGGCTCATATCCCCGGCATCGCAATTTTTGCCCAAGAGGGACAGGCCATCAACCTGCGAATCAGCAATCAGCTGGAGCAGGAGCATGCCTTTGCTATCCCCGGGGTGGTGGAGAGTGATGTCATCCATCCTGGAAGTAGCCTAGAACTCTCTTTTGAAGCCCCCGAAGGGGGGACTTACATGTACCTGGATCCCCTCAACGCGCCGGTTAACCGGGTGATGGGGCTGCACGGAACCCTGGTAGTTCTGCCTGGGAATGGTAAAACACCCTTCAGTCGACCGACAGCTTCGGTGCAGCAGTTGTTCGATGCCCTGGGGTATGGGGGAACCATGCCGGCTGCATTCCCGGGGGACCCCTGGGTGCCGGAGCGGACCCGGATCTGGCTCTTTAACACTGTCGATCCTGCTAAGAACAGTCTGGTGCAGAGTTTGCCTGCTGGAGTAATCGTCGATCCCGATGAGTTCACTACCGGCTATTTGCCGCGTTACTTCACGTTAAACGGCAAAACAGGCTTCTTTTCCTCACACGATCCGGAAAACATCCCACACGGCAATATTGGAATGCCACTGTTATTGCGGGTGTTGAATGCAGGGCTGGCAACCCACTCTCCTCACATTCACGGTAACCACGTTTACGAACTCTCTAACAACGGTCAGATTCTGGAGAACCCCTTCCTGCTCGATACCTGGACCATGGAACCTGGAGCGGTCAAGGATCTGTTGCTTCCCTTCAGCGCACCACCTGATGCTCATCCCTGGCCACCAAGTAATATCAGGGAGTTCCCTATGCCCTTTGCCATGCACTGTCACACTGAAATGTCACAGACCGCAGCCGGCGGCAACTATCCGCACGGGCTGATCACTGATTGGGAGATTACCAGTCCCCAGATCGGAGGACCGGAACCTTCCGAGGAGGAGTTCCCCTTATTTCGGGGGATGGATCCAGCCCTGTTCAAATGACCTCGGTGTCGGAAGCGAATTAAGTAGCTTGTAGAGAGGAGCAAACTGATGGCAACGGCAAAGACTGGTTTGGAAGTTATATCGCGCGGTCACTTTGATCCGGAGAAGGTGGTTTTCATAGATGCCGACGGCAAGCCGTTCACCGGTGAAGATATGTTCCAGCGTTTCAGTTGTGATATTCCCCATTCCAATCCGGACACCCCAGACGAGGTGAGCCCGGATGTGGTGGTCGAGAGGGAGTTTTACGAGGATGATTTTCCGCTCGGCCCAGGTGGTGAGAAAATTCGTATGTTCGGTTTCAAATCGCCGGATGGCGAGGCGATGTTCCCCTCGGAGCCGATGCGTTTTGTCGAGGGGCAGATCGTGCATTCTATCGGCAAGATGAAAAAGAACACCCACACCATCCACCATCACGGCATCGAACCGAGCAACTTCAATGACGGCGTTGGCCATACCTCTTTTGAGGTGTCCGGGCGTTACATGTACCAGTTCCGCGCCTCCCATGCGGGCACCTATATCTACCACTGTCATAAAAATACCGTACTCCATTTCGAGATGGGGATGTACGGCATGCTGATCGTTGACCCGGTGGTCACCGGAGCCCCTTTTGAGTTCGGTGGACCGGGCTGGGTCCGCCGTGAGAACGAGGTTGTTCCCTACGATCTAGAACGGATCTGGGCGGTTGACGACATCGATCCCCGCTGGCATCGGTTCATTAATCACAAGGCCGGGCTCGACTGCCCCTTCTATAATGTCGACGAGGACGGCAGACCGACCGGCAAAGAGGACCCAGGCCTCAACCGCTTTGAGCCGAAAATTTTCCTGATCACTGGGGTCCCTGCCCAAGGTGCTCCGATTTCCGATCCAGCGGTGGCGGGCAAATTGGAATTGGGACAGACCCTGTTGGTGAGATTGGTTAATGCCAGTTATACAGTGAACGAGTATGTATTCCCCAACCTCGACGCTGAGGTCGTCGAAGTCGATGGCCGAACCCTCGGCCAGAGCCCACACTCTGCTTTCAGTCGACCGTTCGGCATACCCGCAGGAAAACGGTTCCGGCTCTCAACCGCACAACGCTGGACTATGCTGCTGCGCCCGACCCAGCCCGGTATCCATCCGTTTCGAATTAAATACCGACACTGGATCAGCGGTGCTGAGCTGGCCGAAATCGAAACCTTTGTCGAGGTGATATAGAACAGGCAACACTCGAACAGTCAGAGTACAAGCGGGTCGGGGACTGTTCGAGTGAAAGTGGGGCGTTAGCTCTCGTTTGGAGATGTCAATTCAACTTCAATATTGAATACAAAGTGTGCCGGAGAGCAGTGCCAGTAAGAATTTCGTTATTAAACTCCTAGGAAGTCATCTAACCCCCTGAGAGGATAAATAAGAGGTCAACACTCTGGCAGAGGGGGAATATGCAATTTGGTTTGTGCTAAAGTTATTAAGTCTTGTCGGACCAATGGCAACAGGTCGAAACCCGCGACAGTTCAAGGAGAACGATATGGATAACATCAATTTCAAGGCCATGGTCGTAACCGAAACAGCCGAAAAACAATTTATACGAGAGATCAAACAAAGACAGATTGATGATTTGCCGGACGGAGATGTGTTGATCAACGTTCAATATTCATCTCTGAACTATAAAGATGCACTCTCAGCATCGGGGAATAAGGGTGTTACTCGGAAATATCCACATACACCAGGAATAGATGCCGCTGGTGTAGTGGCCGAAAGCAAGAGCCCTGAATTCAAGGTAGGAGAGCAGGTACTGGTTACTGGATACGATTTGGGCATGAATACCTCCGGGGGCTATGCGGAGTATGTCCGGGTTCCTGCAAATTGGGTCGTCAAGCTACCGGAGAATCTGACTTTACGCGAGAGCATGATCTATGGAACCGCAGGTTTTACCGCAGCCTTGTCATGTTTCAAATTGATCAACA
>CALZHQ010000127.1 GCA_945787295.1 uncultured Desulfuromonadales bacterium | reverse complement strand
AGGGCTGGCACCATTAAGAAGCATAGAATGGAGATATATTGCAGTAGATAGCTACTACCGCTGAGCTGTTGCGACTCGTCGGGGGGGGTAATTTCCGAGGTGGGGGTTGGGGTGGCCTTCGGCAGGGGCTTGGCCGCAGTGCTTTTCAGTTCATCTTTTTCGAGTTCGGTCACTCGTTCGCTGAGCAGGCGAACCTGCTCTTCCAGGTCGGCGACGCGAGATTCAAAGTGACGTGGTTCTGAGCTCATAATAAGCCTCCCAAGGCCTGGGCAATCCCCGCTTCAGGAATAAACCCTGTAGGGTTTGGGGAATGCTTCGGGCGGTGATGTGGGGCTGAACAGATGTTGCTTTGTAACTGCCTGTTATCACTTGAGCGCCCGAAGTACTTACACGTTGAACTGCTTTCATCTCTAAAATATAACAGTATTTGAAAAATAAATACAACAAAATCAGGATGTTGAAAAAATAAAATAATATGGATGTTGATCTGTAAAACAGTTTTATATATGTTATTGAGTAGGAGACTATGGAAAAGACCCATCTTATTCTTTAGTTGCAGAGGCGGTCTGGCGGTGAAAAGATTGTGCGCTTCGGCCGGCCGGTTTCTTGTCGGCTCGGCAGAGAAGATTTAGGTCCGGTTTAGATTTCAAGTGTAGCCATTCGGCCGGTTCTGATGGTGTTGGCTTGTCCCTGACGAAGATTATTGGTGTTGTTTTCGCTCTGTTGCGAGACGAATGCCCCCTATATTTTGGCGAGGATACGATGAACAGAAAATCACCCGCGTTTGCCATGGTCATTGTTGGGTTGCTGTCTCTGCTCTGTGCCGGTATTTCGGTTCCGGCTCAGGCAGCAAAAGAAAAGTACTTTGATCGCTCTGGGCGATTGGTCGTCGAAGAAAAATCGGCTGCCGAGCTGTTGCGAACCTATAATGCGAAAAACCGTGAGCCGGAGAAAGCCTTCCCGGTGCCCCCGGCGCCATTTTCAGAAGGGATCTTTCCCTGCAGCAATTGTCATGCTGATATGGAGCCGAATCTGGAGCGGCGTGAGTTGGAGGATATGCACACTGATATAGTTTTGAATCATGCTGAGGGGCAGCGTTGGTGTCTCGATTGCCACAATCCGAATGATCGCGATGTGCTGCGTCTGGTCAATGGTGAGACGATCCCGTTTGAGGAATCGTACCGTCTCTGTGGCCAGTGTCATGGGGATAAATTTCGTGATTGGAGGGTTGGAATCCACGGCAAGCGGACGGGTTACTGGAATGGCGATAAGCAATACCTGCTCTGCGCACACTGTCACAATCCGCACGACCCTGCATTTAAGGCAATGAAACCTCTTCCGCCTCCGGAGCGGCCAGGAGAAGCCCGACACTAAATTTACCACTGGACTTTAGGGAGATCGCTCTATGTCGGACCATTCGAAATGTACAAAAAATCCTTTGGTGATAGATCGTCGCACCGCCTTGAAGAGTCTGGCGGCGGGAGTTGCTGCCATAGCGCTGCCGGCGAGCGATGCCTCGGCCTCAGTTTGGGAGGCTTTCTTGCAGAAGCATTTTCGTGAGCTGAGCAAGGATGAGTTAAAGCAAGTTCTGGCGCGCTTGAGTAAAGAGTACAGCGAGGAATATGGCAGGGAAGTCAATATTCAGGCGACCCCGGCCATCGAGGGGGTTAAGTACGGATATGGCCTTGACCTGTCACGTTGTATCGGGTGTCGCCGTTGTGTTTATGGTTGTGTGGCCGAGAATAACCAGTCGCGTGATCCGCAGATTCATTGGATTCGGGTCTTGCAGATGGATCAGGAGAAGGGCGTCGATCTGAGCCATGCTGAGCACTACTATAATCCGAAGACAGTCCCGGAAGAGGGGCACTTTTACATGCCGGTTCAGTGTCAGCAGTGTGAAAACCCGCCTTGCACAAAGGTTTGCCCGGTGCAGGCGACCTGGCCGGAAAAAGACGGGATTGTCGTCGTTGATTACAACTGGTGTATTGGCTGCCGCTACTGCATGGCTGCCTGTCCCTACGGTGCACGGCATTTCAACTGGAGCAAGAGTAATGTCCCTGCTGAAGATCTGAATCCCGATACCCATTATCTGGGTAACCGTCCGCGGCCGACCGGTGTGGTGGAAAAGTGTACTTTCTGTATTCAGCGAACCCGGGAGCAGCCAGGCCGTTATCCCGCCTGTGAGGAGGTCTGCCCGGTGGGTGCGCGGAAGTTCGGCGATCTTAACGACCCAAACGGCGAAATGCGCTACCTGATTGAAAATAAGCGGGTCTTTATTTTTAAGGAAGATTTGAATACGCAGCCGAAATTCTTCTATTTCTATGCGACCTAGCCGAGTGGAGAGAGCTGATGAAAAATATCTGGTCGTTTTTTATGGGCACTTTGGTTCTGGTCAGTAAGGGGAGTAAGGCCTATTACATTTGGATGGGTACCCTGTTGGCGATTGCCGCCTGTGGGGTGATGGGTTATGTCTATCAATTGAACCATGGTTTGGCGGTAACTGCGATGAAGGATCAGGTTTCCTGGGGGTTTTATATCTCCAACTTTACCTTCCTGGTCGGTGTGGCCGCCGCCGCGGTGTTGCTGGTGATCCCGGCCTATGTTTATCACTGGAAGCCGATTAAGGAAATAGCGGTTCTGGGTGAGTTGCTGGCAATTTCGGCGATCTGTATGTGTCTGATGTTTGTAACCGTCGATATCGGCCGTCCCGATCGTTTCTGGCACCTGATTCCCAAAATTGGTCTGTTAAACTTTCCACAATCGCTGCTGGCCTGGGATGTGGTGGTGTTAAATATCTACCTGGTTCTGAACCTGGTGATCGCCGTTTATATTCTCTATGAAACCTACTACAAGCGGGTGCCGAACAAATCGTTCACGACGCCATTGCTTCTGCTGTCGATTCCGGCCGCGATCTCGATCCATACCGTTACAGCGTTTCTTTATAATGGTCTCGGCGCGCGCCCCTTCTGGAATGCTTCGATTCTGGCGCCCCGTTTTCTGGCATCGGCATTCTGCTCCGGGCCGGCCTTTATGATTCTGCTCTTCCTGCTGATCCGTAGATATACCAAGTTCAAGATTCAGGACGAGGCGATCCACAAGGTGGCCGAGCTGATAGCCTATGCCATGTTTATCAACCTGTTCCTGTTCGGGGCGGAGGTCTTTAAAGAGTATTATACCGGCACTGTTCACTTGGCGCCGTTGCAGTATCTGCTGCAGGGGCTGCATGGTCACAATGCGTTGGTGCCCTGGATCTGGACGGCATTGATTTTCAATGTCTCGGCTTTCTTAATCTTTCTGATTCCCGAGACCCGCAATAATCATGTGACGCTGGTGTTGGGTTGTATGATGATTTTTGTTGGGGTTTACATTGAGAAGGGGATGGGGCTGGTTATCCCGGGGTTTGTGCCGGATGTGCTGCATGAAATTTATGAGTATTCCCCGACTGGAATTGAGATGATTGTCAGTATGGGGATCTGGGCAACGGGGATGTTTATCTTCACGATGCTGTTGCGGGTTGGTATTCCTATTCTGAATGGTGACTTCCATGTTGCAGACGACGGAGTCGGGTCGCATATCGGCGATCAAATGTTCTTTGTGGGGAAGAAAGCGAAAGAGGTGGCGGAGAAGCTTGAGTGACCTCTTGGGTGTTCTTTTTTGAGAGGGCCAGCTGATAAGTTGTGGTCATGACAGGTATTTTGTCTGCGAAGGGCGGGGCATTGAGCTGGCTTTGTGGGCTTTTTGAAGAGTGTGGAGACGCTGTTCTGTTGATTTCATTAGGAATATGTCAATAAAACAGCCAGTTATGGTTTGTGATGATATTTAGTAAAAATTAAGTTGTATTGATCTGTAAAAAATAAAATACTGTTTTATAATAATCGGTAGCTTGGCTAAGGTCCGGCTTGGTTTTTAGGTAGAATCTATAGGTCCGGATGGCTCGCAGAGTGGCCTTTGAATAACTGTTATACTCAGCAGAACACCTCGTTGGAAATTACAAGGTTTCAGTGATCTCACCGGTTGTTTAAGGTGTGGCTGTGTCCAGAAGACGAAGGAATGCGGCTCATGGCCAACTTAACGGGATGAATGTTTTGGACAGCCATTTCAGGTTACGCCTGTTGTGTATTTGAAACGAGTCGTTTGATGGTGTGTATGGACAATATTTTTCTGGTTTTTCGCACCGTGTTATGAATTAGACATTTAGCAGGAAGGAATAAACAGTGAAAAGTCATGTTTGGCGACCGCTCATTGTGGTCATCGCTCTGGTTGTCGGCATCCTGGTGTTCCGGCTCTTCTATGTTCCTGACGACTTCGGTACCGGAGAGTATGGTTTCATGTACTCTTACCACCGGACTTCCAATGCTGAAGAATGGAAAGCGCAGCAGGTCAAGTACCGGGATACCGGTAAGACCAACATGCACGAGTTCTGTGGCGAGTGTCACGATGACGTGGTTGATATACGTACTGAAGATCTCCACGGTACCATCGCCTGTGAAAACTGCCATGGACCGGCCTTTGATCACCCGGAAGACCCTGAAACGCTGGTGATCGATCGCAGCCGCGAAGTCTGCCTGCGCTGCCACACCCTTCTGCCCTACACTACCAGTGAGCGGAAGCGAATTCCCGGAATAGATCCGAAAGAACACAACGTCGACGAAATGTGCGTGGATTGTCACGACCCGCACAATCCGAGATTGGAGGAGATGTAATATGGAGAGGCGAGATTTTCTGAAAAAGACGATTATGGTAATCGCCGGCGCCTCGGTTCCCCTCTCGGCGCTCGAGTTGGTTGATCCGAAAGAAGTGCTCGCGGCAAATCCCGACATACACTGGGCATTTCTGATCGATACCCACAAATGTGTCGGTTGCGGTTTTTGCGTCAAGGCCTGCAAGACCGAAAACGATATCCCCTTCAATGCAAATGTCACTCGAACCTGGGTTGAGCGTTACGTCTACACCAAGGACGACCGCCGTTATATCGATAGCCCGGACGGTGCCCTGTACGGTTACACCGAGTCGCGAATCGATCTTGGCCAGGGGAACTTCAAGGAGATTGACCCGGATAACGTCGGTAAGGCTTTCTTCGTACCGAAGCTCTGTAATCACTGTGAAACTCCCCCCTGCACCCAGGTCTGCCCGGTCGGCGCCACCTACAAGACCGATGATGGTGTGGTGCTGGTCGACAAGACCTGGTGCATCGGCTGTGGTTATTGCATCATGGCCTGCCCTTACGGCGCCCGTTTCTTCCACCCGATCGATAAGGTTGCCGACAAGTGTACCTTCTGTTACCACCGCATCACCAAGGGCCTGGAGACCGCCTGTGTCAACGCCTGCCCCTTCGAAGCGCGGAAGATGCTCAATATCAAGGATATCAATGACCCGAGTACGCAGCTCATCATGAATGGGCGGGTCGGGGTTCTTAAGGATGAGTTCGGAACCAAGCCGCAGGCCTTCTACATCGGCCTGGCACAGGAGGTGCGCTAGTCATGGTTGAACAAGTCGCAATGCATGTCCATGGCGAAGCCTGGACCATAAAAGAGCTGTTCGTTCTGCCGAA
>CALZHQ010000126.1 GCA_945787295.1 uncultured Desulfuromonadales bacterium | reverse complement strand
TTGACCTCATAGGCCCGCTGACCGGCAATCATGTTGACCATCTCTTCCATGATGTTGACGTTGGACCCTTCCAGGAAGCCCTGTGACAAAGTCCCGAAGCCTTCTTCACCGGGAGTTCCGGAGGATGGGGTGCCAGTCGTCGGGGTTTCGGCGTAAAGGCTCCGGCCCAGGCTCTTCAACCCTGCGGGGTTGGCAAACCGGACCAGCTCGATATCTCCAACTTGGGTCGATATGCTTTCACCATCGAGAATCACTTCAACATTGCCCCCTGGGCCGATGGTGATGGAAGTAGAATTCTCCGGCAAAACAATTTCTGGAACGATGGGGTAACCATCCGAGGTTACCAGGCGACCGGTACTGTCCTTCTTCAAGGCGCCGGAGCGGGTATAAGCATCGGTCCCGTCAGGCAAGGCCACCTGGAAGAACCCAGTCCCTTCGATGGCAACATCCAGCTCGTTATCGGTCTGTTGAAAATCACCAGAGGTAAATACTTTCTGCACTGCGGCAACCCGGGAGCCAAGGCCAACCTGGATGCCGGTAGGGACTTCACCACCATCAACTCCGGTGCCGGCTGCTTTGCTGGTCTGATACAGGATGTCCTGAAAATCAGCCCGGCTCTTCTTGAAACCGGAGCTGTTGACGTTGGCCAGGTTATTGGCGATGACATCCATGTTCGTCTGTTGCGATTGCATGCCGGTTGATGCTGTCCAAAGTGCCCTGATCATATTTTATCTCCTTCTGCTTCGCCGCAATAGCGGCTCAGTATTCTTTATCTATTGAACAAGGCCAAGATCTGCGGCTTTGCTGTCCATTTCGCTATAAACTTTCAATGCTTTCTGAGTGGCCTCAAAAGCCCTTAAGTTGCTGGTCATCCGCGCCATGGCCCGGAGCATATCGACGTTTGACCCTTCCAGATTATTCTGTGAAATCTGTGGCGCAGGATGCAAGCCCGGCTGCACGCCGTCAGTCGGGGTAAACATGCTGCCTTGATCGCGCTGCAAGATTGAATTGTCCTCAAACTGGAAAACTGCAATCTGGGCAATCTCCGCGCCCTGGTACCAGATATTGCCATCTGCGGCGATATCGACCTCGGGGCTGGACAGGGTAATTTCGCCTCCCCCGGCGCTCATCACCGGCTGGCCGTTGGTGTCGGTCAGAAGCCCTTCCCCGTTGATTTCAAACAGACCCTTGCGGGTGTAACCGAAGCTGCCATCTTCCCGTTGAACCTGGAAGAAGCCGTCACCGTTGAGGGCCAAATGTAGCGAATCGCCGGTAAATTCAAGTTGACCGGCCGTAAAATCGATGTTTTCTCCGGTGACCTGGACGTGATTGACACCCTTGGTCGCCATCCCGGAAGTCGCCTCGGCGAGTTTGGCCTGAAAGGTCGGCGTCCCTTTTTTATAGCCCCGGACCTGAGCAGAGGCCAGCTGCTCGCTGATGTTTTCCATCATCTGCATCCGCCCGATTAACCCTGAAACTGCACCGTATTTTCCACTTGCCATGATCTTCTCCCGGTTGTTGCCGTTGCTTACTTGTCGACCAGGCGCCAAAAATAGTTTAGCGACCTCACTGCGTCCCGGAGGCCTGCTTCAACTTGGCCAGTCGCAGCAGCTGTTCCACCTCAGTGGCCGGCATCTGCAAAGCCTTGGCAATCCCTTCTGCATCAAGTCCCTGATCGGCCAGGGAACCGACATAACGATATTTCTCAGCCGAGTTGCGCGGCACGGCTTGTGCCGGTGATTGCAGGTGCTGCTTTTCTACGGCAGCGAGACTGGCCGAAAAATTGACCTGTTCCGTCACCTCTTGCGGTCGTTGGCTATCCAGCTGGGCACGTAAGTCGTTCAGTTCGCGCTTCAGCTTCCGGCTCGTCAACAGCTGCCCAAAGCCCATAAGAAAGGCAAGCAGGGCCAGGCAACCGACGAACAGTAACAATTGCTCGGCGGCCAGCATGCTACTCTCCACCGCGCAGGGCGTTAATGCTGTTTCTCATCTTGCCCTTCAGTTTGCCCAGCGCCTGGCTGTGCAGCTGGGAGATCCGTCCCTCGGTCAGCTCCAATACCTCGGATATCTCTTTCTGTGACAACTCTTCGTAGTAAAGCAGAGCGACAACCAGCCGTTCCTTTTCCGACAGCTGTTCCAGGTAACCGGCCAGCTCCTTGGTCAGTTCGCCCGCCTCCATCCGTTCCTGAACACTGGCCTGCTTGGTATCTTCGAGATTGTCGATAAAGGTCTTGCCGCTATCGTCGCTGTCATCGAGCTTTTCATGCAGGCTGACATAGCCGAGCTGGCTGACCTGCAGTTTCAACTCGTGAAAATCATCCAGCTCCAGCTCCAGCGCAGCGGCCAATTCGACATCTTCAGGGCTCCGGCCGAGTTGCTTCCCGAGAGCGTCGGTGGTCTTCGCCAAACGGGACTGCTTTTCCCGCATGCTTCGTGAAAACCAATCCATCCGCCGGACCTCGTCAAACACCGCCCCGCGAATCCGCCGTTCGGCAAAGGTCTTGAACAACACACCACGGCGAGGGTCATAGCGACCGGCGGCATCGAGCAGTCCCATCAGAGCAGCACTGCGGATATCGTCGCGACTGACAAACGCCGGCACCTGGGTCATCATCCGATCGGTCAGAAAATCGACCAGTGACAGGTGGGCCTCGATCATCTTTTCCCGTTCCGCCGGACCTGGCGGCCCGTAGCCTTCAGAATAGGTCATCAACTCGCCTCCGAACCGACCCCGAGGAATTGCTTCCAGAAAAATTGCAAGGTTCCTTGCGCCTGGTTGTTCATCGGCGTGTCGAGCAAACTGTCGGCCAGGTCAACAAACGCCTTGGCGACTTTATGTTCCGGCATCAGATCGACCATCACCTGCTGCTCACGCACCGATTGATGCATTTTGCGATCGAAGGGGATGCAACCGAGATAATCGAGGGAGATATCGAGGTAACGGCCGGACACCATGGTCAACTTTTCGAACACATCGAGCCCTTCATCCGGCTCCCGGACCGAGTTGACCGCCAGCAGGAAACGTTTCTGGTGGTACTGGGTGGAAAGCAGCTTCATCAAGGCATAGGCATCGGTGATGGCGGTCGGTTCCGGGGTGGTGACGACCAGGATATCCTGGGCAGCCACGTTAAAATAGGTCACATTATCGGAGATGCCCGCCTCGGTGTCGATCAGCACTACATCGAACTGCTCATCCAAGGCATCGAGGGATTCGATCAGACGCATCTTCAGCTGCCCGTCGAGCCGGGTGTACTGCTGGACACCTGAGCCGGCCGGCAGAATCTTCAGCCCGTGCGGTCCTGCGACCATCACCTCTTCGAGAGTCCGTTCGCCGTTGAAGAAGTGATTGAGATTGTAGGGCGGAGCCAGACCGAGCACCACGTCGACATTGGCCAGTCCCAGGTCGGCATCGATGATCAAGACCTTTTTGCCCTGCTTGGCCAGGGCCACCGCCACATTCGAAACCACGGCGGTTTTACCGACCCCGCCCTTGCCGCTGGTAATCGACAGCACCCGGGTGGCCGGCATATTCAATTCGGTTGCAGAGTTGTCGAGCCGGTCCTGCATGCTGCGCAGGGTGCCAGCCTGATCGGCGGGTCCACTCATCATACGGCGATCCTCCGTGATTCCGTCTCGGTGCCCATAACCAGTTCCGCCACGGTGGACGGCTCGGCCAACAGCAGATCTTCCGGGACCTGCTGACCGTTGGTCAGATAAGCCAATGGCAGATTGCTGCGGGTCGGCAGGTTGATCAGCGATCCGCAACGATCGGTTTCGTCCAGTTTGGTAAAGATCAAGCGAGAAATCGGCAATTTGCAGAACGCCTCAAGGCTTTTCTGCTGCAGACGCTCGTCGGTCGGAGCGGCCAGCACCAGGCAGTTTTCCACCTGCGAGTCCTGACCGAGAAATTCGTTCAGTTCGGCAATTCTTTCAGCGTCGCGTGGACTGCGACCAGCGGTATCGATCAGAATCAGGTCCTTGTCACGATGGCGGCGGAAAGCGTCCTGCAGTTGTTCGGGAGACAGCACCACCTCGACCGGCAGACCCATGATTTCGCCATAAATCTTGAGCTGCTCAACGGCAGCGATCCGGTAGGTATCGATGGTCACCAGGGCGACCCGGGCACCGGCGGTGGTGATCGCTTCTGCGGCCAGCTTGGCGATGGTGGTGGTCTTGCCGACACCGGTCGGGCCGATCAGGGAGATCCGCTTCTGGGTGTCACCTTTTTGCCAAAGCGGACCGGTCGAATTAACCAGGTTGGCGATGGTGCCGGTCAGATACTCGCGGCAGAGCTGCGGTTCCTGGCGCTGCCGATCGTTCATCTGCTGGGCGGCAAAACGGGCGATGGTGGCGGCCGCTTCGCTGTCGATTCCCTGTCCCACCAGCAGGTCGATCAGATCGGCAAGATCATTCGGCGCTGCCTTGCTCAGCTGCGAGACTGCCGCCTGCCGGCGAATCACCGGTTGCTCTGCCACCGGTTCCGGACTGAAGGTCTGCGGTGCCGCCACTTTCGGTTCTGACGCCGGGAGCGGCTCTTGTGGTCGCGGGTTGTGCGCCAATTGCTGAACCAGTCCTTTGAGCTGATCGATCTCGCCCTGCAGATGACTGACATCCTGTGCCTCAAGCTGGGAGCGCAGGGTGCGGATTTCTTCTTCCAAGGTATGATTGGCCGGCTCGACCCGCGGGCGGCTCGGAGCGGCTGCTGGTGTCGGTTGCGACGGCGAAAGATCGACCAGCTCATCTTCGAGGGTTTCGATCCGGTTGCGGTAGGCGGCAGGGATCTTCTGCGATGCAACCGGCTTGGCTGCCGGCGGTGCGGTTTTCTTGGCACTCGCCTTCATCGCCGGGGACTCGATGGCAGCGGTCACTTCGATGGTCTGCTTGCCGAGTACGCCCAAGCCCTTCTTACGTAAAGTCTTGGTGGACAGGATCAGCGCCTCGGCACCGAGGGTCTCTTTAACCTGCTTCAGGGCGCTCGCCATAGTGTCTGCTTCAAATTTTCTAACCAACATCGACATTCACCGTTCCTACCGACCGCACCTTCAAATGTGGTGCGATCTCGTTGTGGGAGATGATAGCCAGGCTCGGCAGGTATCTTTCGGTCAACCTTTTGACATGGAGTCGGATTGTTGGCGTGCAGAGCAGCACCGGAGTAACGCCGGCCATATTCTGCAACGTCTGGTTCAGGCTGTTGATCAGCGCCTGGGCAAAGCCAGGTTCAAGAGCCAGGTACGACCCCTGTTCCGTGGTGTGCAGCGCTTCCTGAATTCTGGTTTCGACATCGCGTTCAAAGGTCATAACTTCCAACACCTGCCCATCCGGGCTGTAACTGTTGCTGATCGATCGGGCCAGTATCGCCCGAACATGTTCTGTTAATTGATCAGGATCTTGCACAACTGGTGCCCAATCAGCCAAAGTTTCTAAAATAGTTCTAAGGTCGCGGATCGAAACCTCTTCACGCAGCAGATTCTGCAGCACGCGCATCGCCACACCGAGGCTGAGCAGGTTCGGCACCAGCTCCTCGACCAGCTTCGGATATTCGCCTGCCAGGTTGTCGAGCAG
>CALZHQ010000125.1 GCA_945787295.1 uncultured Desulfuromonadales bacterium | reverse complement strand
GACGTCGAGCAGCTGGCCTCCCTCAATCAACCGAACGATGATTTCGGTTACAGCGTAGACGTCGAGCAGCTGGCCTCCCTCAATCAACCGAACGATGATTTCGGCTACAGCGTAGACGTCGAGCAGCTGGCCTCCCTCAATCAACCGAACGATGATTTCGGCTACAGCGTAGACGTCGAACAGCTCGCCTCAGTAGATGACGATGAAAGCGGCGGCTACCAGTTCAATGATCTCCACTTAATTGGCTAGCCTCAACATCATCTATATGAATTAACACTAAAAGCAGGAATCGCTGCCACAAATCTAAAGGGGCCTCAAATGGGGCCCCTTTGCCGTTATCGTGATGATAGACAGTGAACAGAAACTGGGCTATGCTGCCACAGTTCTGGAGGAAGCATGTCGCTGTTTATCAACACCCTGATCATAGTTCTACCAGTTTTCCTGGTTATCGGTCTCGGCCAACTTCTGTTCCAATGGCGACTCTTCGACAAGAGCTTTCTCCAACAAACCAACAAACTGGTCTACGTTGTCTTCCTTCCCCTGCTGTTGTTTCACAAGATCGGTAAAGCCGATTTCGACACGTTTTTTAACGCCCCCCTGGTCATGGCCTCTTCTCTGGTGATCATCATCGGCTTTATTCTGACTTATGCCTACAGCGGATTGCGTAATTACCCGGCCCCGGCGCGTGGAAGTTTCTGCCAGGGAGCTTTTCGCGGCAATCTCGCTTATGTCGGCTTGGCCATCTGCCTCAATGCTTATGGCGATGATGGACTAACCCGCGCTGGCATTTTGATGGGTTTTCTGGTTCCGGTTCTGAACCTGTTCGCCATTCTCGCGCTGCTTCTTCCACATAAAAATAGCACAACTGAAAAACAACCAAACTGGCTGGCACAAATCGCTCTCAATCCGTTGATACTTGCATCTTTTCTTGGCATTGCCTGGAGCTACTGGCAGCTACCGATTCCGATCATTATCGACCGGGCCCTGCATATCACGACCGGCTTGACCTTGCCTTTGGCCCTACTGGCCATAGGGGGCTCGTTTTCGGTCGAACGCTTAAAAGGAGATCTGCGGATTGCCAGCCTCGCCACAATCATTAAACTCGCAGCGCTACCCTTTATTGCCGCCCTGTTGTTGTCGCTGTTCAAAGTAACCGGCACCGATTTCGGCATCGGCGTCCTTATGGCCGGCACTCCCGCTGCCACGGCAACTTACATCATGGCTCATCAGATGAAGGGTGATGCCGAACTGGCCGGATCGATTGTTATGCTTTCGACCTTGTGTTCGGCGTTTACTTACACCATCATCCTGTTGTTACTCAAAAGCTCAGGCCTATGAGTCAGTATATCAACTTACTGCTATTTTTATTGAAATTGGCACAAGCCACATCTGGAGAACAATAGTGAAAGAAGATTACCAACCCTTCTCCCTCGGTTCACGTTTTTGCATTCTCCCCCCTGATTTGACGCCGCCTTCAGGCGATCACATCAATTTAACCATGGCCCGTGGCGCTTTCGGTTCGGGAGAGCATGAGACAACGCGCAGCTGTTTAGAATTTCTCGAAAGCGTTCCCTTTACCGGAGCAGAAAAGCTTCTCGATCTTGGCAGCGGCACAGGAATCCTTTCCATCGCCGCCTTATTACTCGGCGCCGGTCAAGCCTGGTGTGTTGATATTGAGGAATCTGCGGTGAAAAGCTGCGAGCAGAACTGCCTGTTAAACAATGTAAACGACAGAGTCGTTCACTATTGCGGAACACTGGATACCCTTGAGGAAACTGGGTTTGATCTGATTCTGGCGAATATTTATGGTGATATTCTGCTCGATGTGGCCAGCGATCTCGTTGCCAAAGCCAAGCCAGGAACAATACTGCTCCTTTCTGGAATTCTCTGGGAGTATAACTTCGACGTTCGCAGGAAGTATCAACGCCTGGGCTGTGAAATGATCAAAAATCGCATGTTGGAAGATTTCAGCACTGTGCTGCTGAAAAAAATCTAAGCTGTGTTATTTTTGCTGATCAATTTCCGGCCAGGCAACAGTCCGATTTCGTCCTTTTTCCTTGGCCCGATACAGAGCCTGATCCGCACAACTGACCAGTTTTTCCATGCTGCTAGCATCTTGCGGAAAAGAGGCGATGCCGAGTGAGATGGAGACAGGCACACTCTCCCCGCCATAGCTCATCGAGGTCCCGCACACCAGTAATCTTAGTCGCTCAGCGACCTTCCAGGCCCCATCCGGATCACTGTCTTCGAGTAAAATAGCAAATTCTTCACCGCCGGTTCTTGCTGCCAGGTCGACTGTTCGCACGACGCGATCAAACAATTTTGCCACCTGCCGGAGGACTTCGTCGCCAAAAGGATGTCCATAAGTATCGTTGACCCGCTTGAAGTGATCAATGTCACAGAGAATCAACTGCAGCGAGCCGGAGCGGCGTTTGGCCCGATCGAGCATTGCCTCGAAACCACACTGGTAAGCGCGCCGGTTGGCGATTCCGGTTAACGCATCAATAGTTGCCATCCGGTTGATCTGATCGTGCGAGTAAGCCAGCTCGATCTTGACCACCACCTGAGTGGCGACCAACTCAAGCATTTCCCTGCAGGTTCGGGAAAACTTATCCGCACCTTTTGCCGCCACAATCATCGCTCCGATAACCGGGCCGTCCTCCTGCAGCAACGGCACGATCATCAATGAGCGGTAATCGGCAAATAAATGTGCCTGACTGAAAACCGGTGAAGTCCCGTGGTAATCGGCATTTTCTGGCAGTGTACGACGATACTTCAACACTTGTCCGACCAGACCCTGTTCGATAGGGAATGATTGGTCCACCAGTTTTTCAGCATTATCCCCAACGACATAAGAGATTTTGTGTTGGTCGTCATCAGCGAGGCTGATGGAAAAAAAATCAGCCGGGACAATCGACTTTATCGCGTCTGCCGTGGCTGAAAAGGTCGATTCCAGCCCGAGGGCAGCATTTAACTTGCGTAACCCTTCAAACGCGCGCCGATAAGCATGCCGTTCACGGTCATAAACAAACAGCTGCCTGCCCATAGCGATATCGGCGACCAATTGCTCTGCTGCCTCCGTGAGCAATTCATGTTCTGTAGCGCTCCAAGCCTCCTGACTCGCGCGATCTACGCATAGCAAGCCAACACCATCCTGCTGACAACCTGAGGAGGCGGTCACCAGTAATTTAATGGCCATAAAACTTCCGACCAGTGCGTTCGATTCATAATAGGGAATTTGCGGCGAAACCTCACTGACGGGAGCAAGCACCAATTCGTCATGATCTTTCAGGACGCCGGTAATTCCTAATCCGCTGACAAAAGGTCCAGGCAGAAGAAATTCGCGACTACTGGCAGAAGCATAGAGAGAAAACTGCTCCGTTTCAGGGCCGGACCAGAGGACAACCGCTGAAGTCAACTCAAGCACCTGTTGCAACATATGCAACTGGCGCTGACAACTGGCATGTAACTGGCGAAGAATCTTTTGCCGGTTGGGTACAGCGACTCCGCCACCGTGCTCACAAGCGAAAGGTAATTCGACAAAATGATCTTCAACCAAAGCGGGCTGTGCTGGCTGGGAAGACTTTCCGAGTAACCCTGAAAACCAGTTTTTCATCAATGATTTCCTGCAGAAAACGCTGTTTAATGTACCGAAGGTGTTTACCTTAACACGATCATCTGCCATGCAAATTAAAAAAGGGCGGATCCGAAGACCCGCCCTTACAATTTAAACTTTCATGCCAGTTAAACGAATGATTTAATGTACTCGCGGTTGAGCTTGGCAATGAATTTAACGTTGATTCCCTTCGGGCAGGCTTCCTGACACTCGTAATGGTTGGTGCAGTTACCAAAACCTTCAGCAAGCAACGCTTCAGTCATGTTCTTAACCCGCGCCTTGGCTTCACCTTCACCCTGCGGCAGAACTGCCAATTGGGCAACCTTGGCGCTGGTGTAGAGCATTGCCGAGCTGTTCGGACAGGATGCAACACAGGCACCACAACCGATACATTCAGCTGCATCCATCGCGTAATCAGCAACCGGCTTCGGAATCAAAAGAGCATTGCCGTCGGCAACACCACCGGTGTGACAAGAGGTGTAACCGCCAGACTGCATGATCTTCTCCAGGGCATCCCGATCAACAATAAGATCCTTGTGAATCGGAAATGCCTTGGCACGCCACGGCTCGATGAAAATCTCATCACCGTCGCTGAAAGAACGCATATGCAGCTGACAGACGGTGGTCCGCTCCTGGCCACCGTGCGGCTTGCCATTAATCACCTGTGAACACATACCGCAGATCCCTTCGCGGCAATCGTGGTCAAAAGCGATCGGATCTTTGCCAGTTTTGATCAGCTCCTCGTTAACATCATCAAGCATTTCGAGGAAAGACTGATCTTCGCTGACATTCTTAGCTTGATAGGTTTCAAGCTTACCTTTAGCCTCAGGCCCCTTCTGGCGCCATACATGCAATGTCAGGTTCATTATTTGTAACTCCTCACGGCAAGTTTGACATTTTCGAACTTCAGCGGCTCTTTGTGCAGTTCAGGCTCGCTGTCTACGCCCTTGAATTCCCAAGCTGCGGCATAGGCGAAGTTCTCATCATCACGCATCGCTTCACCGTCGTCAGTCTGGTGCTCAGTCCGGAAGTGACCACCACAGGACTCTTCGCGGTGCAGGGCATCCTTGGCGAAGACTTCGGCGAACTCGAGGAAGTCGGCCAGACGACCGGCATTTTCGAGCTGCTGGTTGAGCTCACCGGCCTCGCCGGTAACGTTGACGTTGTTCCAGAATTCGTCACGAATTTCCGGAATCCGCTTGAGGGCGTTCTTGAGGCTGGCATCACTACGCGCCATACCAGCATCTTCCCACATGACCGAACCGAGTTCACGGTGCAATTCGCTGACGGTCTTCTTACCTTTGATGTTGAGCAGCTTGCTGGTGTCTGCTTCAACCTCTGCAACCGACTGGGCGAAGGCGGCGTGGTCATCCTTAACGGCACCCGGGGTAATACCGGCCAGGTAGCCGGCGATGGTGTAAGGAATAACGAAGTAACCATCAGCCAGACCCTGCATCAGTGCCGAAGCACCGAGGCGGTTGGCACCGTGAACCGAGAAGTTCGCTTCACCAAGAACGAACAGGCCAGGAACGTTGCTCATGCAGTTGTAATCGACCCAGAGACCACCCATGGAGTAGTGCGGTGCCGGGTAGATCCGCATCGGCTGCTTGTAGGCGTTCTCATCGGTGATCTTCTCGTACATTTCGAACAGGTTGCCGTAACGCTCGGCAATGGTCGACTCACCAACACGATCGATGGCAGTCTGATAATCGAGGTAAACACCACGCTTACCGGGACCGACGCCACGCTCGTCATCACACTGCTCTTTAGCCGCACGGGAAGCGATATCACGCGGAGCCAGGTTACCGAAGGAGGGGTACTTCCGCTCCAAGTAGTAGTCACGATCCTCTTCCGGGATTGAGCCGGCCGGTTTGTCGCAGTCTTCCTTCTTCTTCGGCACCCAGCAACGACCATCGTTACGCAGGGATTCGGACATCAGAGTCAGCTTCGACTGCTTGTCTCCATGCTGCGG
>CALZHQ010000124.1 GCA_945787295.1 uncultured Desulfuromonadales bacterium | reverse complement strand
TAAACAATTATCGTTGACATTTCTTTAGCGGAACTATAAATTTTTATTTTAAATATAATTTAAACGCTTGTCTATCAATCAGCAATGAACAAATTTTATAAGGAGAGCCCACCTTTTCAACACTCCCCTTAAGTCTCGGAACAAATAAATTTCTCTTATCAGGAGGCCAAACTTTCATGTCTATTCGTCAAGATGCCCTCGACTATCACAGTACAGGGCGAAAAGGTAAAATCGAAGTCATTACTACGAAACCCTGCGCGACCAGCCGCGACCTGTCTCTCGCCTACAGCCCGGGGGTTGCTGAGCCCTGCCTCGAAATCGAAAAAAACCCGGACATGGCATATGAGTATACCGCCAAAGGCAACCTGGTTGCAGTCGTTTCCAACGGCACTGCAGTTCTCGGCCTTGGTGATATCGGCGCCCTGGCCGGCAAGCCGGTCATGGAAGGTAAAGGCGTTCTGTTCAAGAGCTTTGCCGATGTCGATGTCTTTGACATCGAACTGAACACCAAGGATTCAGATGAGCTGATCCGCACCGTCAAGCTGCTGGAGCCGACCTTCGGCGGGATCAACCTGGAAGACATCAAAGGCCCAGAGTGCTTCTACATTGAAGAGAAGCTGCAGGAAATCTGTGACATTCCGATCTTCCATGACGATCAGCACGGCACCGCGATTATCTCCGCGGCCGGCATGGTCAATGCTCTGGAGATCATCGGCAAGAATATTGCGAATGTAAAAATCGTCGTTAATGGTGCCGGTGCGGCAGGCATTGCCTGCGCCAACTTGGCCATCACCATGGGCATCGACAAGAACAATGTCATCCTCTGTGACACCAAAGGGGTCATTTACAAAGGTCGCACCAACGGCATGAATGAGTACAAAGAGCGTTTAGCCGCCGAAACGGAAGCCAGAACCCTGGAAGATGCAATGGTTGATGCTGACATCTTCTTCGGTGTTTCGGCCAAAGGTGCGCTGACCAACGAGATGCTCAAATCGATGGCCAAAGATCCGATCGTTTTCGCCATGGCCAACCCTGATCCGGAAATCACCCCTCCCGACGCCAAAGCGGTTCGTGACGACGTGATCATCGGCACCGGCCGTTCCGACTATAACAACCAGGTCAACAACGTTCTCTGTTTTCCGTTCTTGTTCCGTGGCGCTCTCGATACCCATGCCAGTGCGATCAACGACGAGATGAAGTTGGCCTGTGTCAACGCCCTCGCTGCCCTGGCCAAAGAAGATGTCCCTGATTCTGTGCGCCGCGCCTACGGTGGTGAAGAAATCAAGTTCGGGCGTGAATACCTGATTCCAAAACCGTTCGATCCACGGGTTCTTCTGCATGTCGCTCCGGCAGTTGCGCAGGCGGCCATGGACAGTGGCGTTGCCCGTCGACCGATTCAAGACATGGACAAATACCTAGAGCGTCTTGAAGCAATGCAGGGCCGCTCCAAAGAAATCATGCGGACCATGATCAACAAGGCCAAGAGCAACCCGAAACGGCTGGTCTTCCCGGAAGGTGACGAAGAGAAGATTCTGCGCGCCGCCCAGATCATTATTGATGAAGGGATTGCCAAACCGATCCTGCTCGGCAACAAAGAGGAGATTCGCAGCAAGATCTCTGAACTGGGACTCGATCTCAACGGTATCGAAATCGTTGACCCTGCCACCTCCGATAAGCGTGGTGACTACATCGACGCGATGTTTGCCAAACGTCAGCGCAAAGGGGTGACCCGCGCCGAAGCCAAGAGCAAGATCAAGAACAACCGTCACTACTTCGGGGCCATCATGGTTGACCAAGGCGATGCCGATGTGGTCCTCTCCGGCATCAACCATCACTACCCGGAAACCATCCGGCCGGCCCTGGAGATCATCGGCAAGCAGGACGGGCTGTCCAAGGTTCACGGCCTGTACATGATGGTCACCAAGAAACAAGCTGTCTTCTTCGCGGACACGACGGTCAACATCGAACCGACGGCTGAAGAATTGGCAGAAACAGCTATTCTGACCGCCGAAAAAGCCAAGCAGTTCGATGTCGAGCCGAAAGTGGCCATGCTGTCCTTCTCGAACTTCGGCAGCTCTGATCACCCGCTCTGTCAAAAAGTGAAGAAAGCCACTGCCCTTGTCAAAGAGCAGGCACCTGACCTGATCGTTGACGGAGAAATACAGGGCAATGTCGCCCTTGATCCCGAGCTGACCGAAGCCCAGTACCCCTTCTCGCAACTCAAGGGTGACGCTAACATCTTCATCTTCCCGGACCTCAACTCCGGCAACATCAGCTACAAGCTGCTTAACAAAATCGGGGGAGCCGAAGCTGTCGGTCCGATCCTGATGGGCATGAAAAAGCCGGTTCATGTCTTGCAGCGCGGAGATGATGTGTCCGATATCGTCAACATGGCTGCAGTCGCCGTTGTCGACGCCCAAGAGGCTGCCGAAAGAGCTTAAGCACTAAGCGCAGCATTGAGCTATTCAAGAGGGAGTGTTCACCGTGAACGCTCCCTCTTTTTTCTCTGCTTGCCGGGCTTCCAATCCGGCAGCCTTCCTGCTAAGATGCCGGGCTGCAAAGAACACAAGGACCCAAGGAGTCTCCATGAAATACTGCAGTACCCGCGGCAAGGTTCGAGGCATCAATTTTACTGACGCTGTGATGATGGGCCTAGCTGATGATGGCGGTCTGTTGCTGCCGGAAACCATCCCGACCTTCAGCAAGGAAGAATTACATCAATTCAGCTCCCTTCCCTACCCGGACCTCGCCTTCCAGGTAATTTCCCGTTTTGTGGATGACATTCCGCAAGCCGACCTGAAGGACTTGATTGACCGCTCCTACGCAAGCTTTGAACATCCTCTGACGACACCGGTCGTCAAGCAGGACGACATTTACATCCTGGAACTTTTCCACGGCCCGACCCTGGCTTTTAAAGACGTCGCCCTGCAGTTTTTGGGCAACCTCTTCGAATACCTGCTGGAGAATTCAGGCCGCAAGATGAACATTATCGGCGCGACCAGTGGCGATACCGGCAGTGCTGCAATTTACGGTGTCCGCGGCAAAAAAAACATCAACATCTTCATCCTGCATCCCAAAGGTCGGGTGTCACCGATCCAGGAACTGCAGATGACCACTGTCACGGATGATAATGTTTTTAACCTGGCCGTCGAGGGGACATTTGATGATGCACAGTCGATCGTCAAAGAGATTTTCGGTGATCTGGACTTTAAAGAACAATACGCACTGGGTGCGGTAAATTCAATAAACTGGGCAAGAGTTCTTGCACAGGTCGTCTACTACTTTTATGCCTGGTCACAAGTCAGTCAGGAATCGGGTGCGGAAGAAATAGAAGTTTCGGTTCCTACTGGCAATTTTGGCGACATCTTTGCCGGCTACGTGGCCAAAGCGATGGGAGTACCGATCAAAAAACTTATTCTGGCGACCAACGCCAACAGTATCCTGAGTCGTTTCGTCAATAATGGTGACTACTCCACTGCCGAGGTGCATCAGTCACTCTCCCCTTCGATGGATATTCAGGTGGCAAGTAATTTTGAGCGCTACCTCTATTATCTACTCGACGAGGATGCGGATGCGGTCTGCAAACAAATGGTGAGCTTCAACAACAGTGGAAAGATGGCCTTTACCGAAAAGCAAATGCAAAAAGTCCACGAAATTTTTACTGCGTCGGCAGTTGATGATGAAGAGACCATGCAGACCATTCAGAAGTTCTACCGGAAAAACGGGTATATTCTTGACCCCCATACGGCTGTTGGCGTTGAAGCAGGTTACAGGGTTCGTGACCAAAAAGTTCCGCTGGTCTGCCTCTCAACCGCCCATCCGGCAAAATTCGGTGATGCCGTCAAGGCTGCTATCGGCTGTGCCCCCGACATGCCCGCTGCCTTTCAGGGAATTGAAAACCGGCAGAAACGCCTGAAAAACATTGCCGCGGACACCGAACAGATTAAAAACTTTGTCCGGCAAAATGCAATCTAGAGTAGATTTCGATAGAGTTGCAATTCCCACACAACCTGCTAGCCTTTCTCATTAAGTAATCAGACTTACTGAATAATATAACATTATTCAACGTAATCCCTACTTCGGAGAAAGGCGGCTTGAGGATGCTAAAAGAATTTAAAGAATTTGCAATGCGTGGAAATGTTGTCGATATGGCTGTCGGCATCATTATTGGTGGGGCATTCGGCAAAATTGTCAGCTCACTCGTTAAAGATGTAATTATGCCGCCGATCGGCTACCTCATGGGCAATGTCGATTTCTCCAGCCTTGCTATCACCCTAAAAGAGAAAACCGCCGAGGCTGAGGCCGTTACCATCAAGTATGGCGTATTTATTAACACTGTGCTTGACTTCATCATTGTTGCATTTGCCATTTTTATGGTCATAAAACAAATGAACAGATTGAAAAAAGAAGAAGAGCCGGAGCCTGAGCCGGAAGTAACGACCAAAGATTGTCCAAAGTGCTTTACTGAAATTGCAATCAAAGCCACACGTTGTCCGAATTGCACATCTGAAATCTAAACAAATCGCACAAGTTCAGCGGCCGTCAGACGTGTTATATGTCTGACGGCCGTTTGCCCCATCCTATTATAAAATAACGATAAATAATCATCTGAGTACCTACCCTGCCGCTAAAATTACAAATTCAATTCCATCCTGAAATGAATTTCCTTAATAAGTATTTGATATTTTCTGTGCACTAGCCTATTAATTACCTGTTTAGTCATATTGGCTTGCCGTATTTTAATTGATTACCAACGTGAAAAACTCTCGCAAAACCTTCATTCACAAGGAGTGTATAATGCCAGAAATCTCACCTGACAAACTCATCGAACTGATTCAAAGTTATGGCTTGCCGCTGATCTGGGCTATACTCATTTTTATTATTGGTCGAATTGTCGCTAAGATCTTATCCAATGTTGTCGCTAAAATGATGATCAAGGCCAAAGTCGATGAAACCCTGGTGAAATTCGTAAAAAGTATGGCCTATATCGCCCTGATGGCTTTTGTTGTTCTCGCCGCACTTGATAAACTGGGTGTGGAAACAACATCTTTCGCCGCGATAATCGCAGCTGCCGGTTTAGCTATAGGACTGTCACTTCAGGGAACCCTCGGCAACTTTGCTGCCGGCGTAATGCTGATCCTCTTCCGCCCCTTTAAGGTTGGAGATTTCGTTGAAGCTGGTAGCACCGCTGGCGTCATTGAGGAAATCCAGATTTTCAGTACAAAAATGAGATCTGGTGACAATAAGCAAATCATCATTCCAAATGGTGCAATTATGGGCAGTACTATCACTAATTATTCGGCGAAGGAAACTCGTCGGATTGATCTGGTCATAGGAGTCGGATACGACGATGATCTGAAGAAAGTTCGATCGGTACTGGAAGACGTTCTTGGCAAAGAAGAGCGCATCTTGCCAGAGCCGGCACCGACCATCGGCCTGCTCGAGCTAGGAGACAGCAGTGTCAACTTCGCAGTTCGCCCCTGGGTAAAGACCGGAGATTACTGGCCTACTCGGTTTGCCGTGCAGGAAGCAATCAAGCTCAGATTCGATAGCGAAGGGATCTCTATCCCCTATCCGCAACGTGACCTACACATCATAAACGAATCTGCAGCGTAAGGAGTTTCCAAGACTGCGTCGACTGTAAAATCGACGCCGTCTTGGTTTACACAGCATTAATGCATAAAGTATACAAAACCACTCTCGATT
>CALZHQ010000123.1 GCA_945787295.1 uncultured Desulfuromonadales bacterium | reverse complement strand
GATTTAAGAATGTTGAAGGATTGCGGATTCACGTAGCCGATGATATGCGCGTAAAGTCCACCCGCGCATCCCGCCAGTCCGGCAGCGACCATAAAGTTGATGATTTTGATCTTGTTGGTGTTGATGCTCATGATCTCGGCCGCCACCTCATCTTGGCAGATGGCGTTGACGCCTTTACCGTAGGTGGAGGAGATGAAGCGTCGGATCACCCAGACCGTGAAGATGGTGAAGTTAATGATCCAGAACAGCATCCAGGGGCCATCAAAGATATCGACCATCGCCCAGACAGTATCTTTCATCCCCTGAAAACCGCGCGATCCACCGATGAAGTCCATGTTCTCCAGGGCCGAAATAATCATGTAGTTCACGGCAATGGAAATGATCGCCAGGTAGTCGTCGCGGGTTTTGAAGGAGGGCACCGACACCAGCAATGAGGATACCGCGGCCACCGCCCCGCCGATCAGCACGATGATCGGGAAAACGATCACCACTGAGGCAGCGGGCAGCAGCGGCTCACCAAACTTGCTGCCGAAACAGAACACCGACAGGATCGATGAAATATAGGCCCCCACACACATGAAGGCCGCGTGGCCACAGGTGAATTCGCCCATGTTGCCGTTGACCAGGTTCAGACTGGTCGACATCATGATGTTGATGCCGATGGTCATGACGACAATCTGGATGTATCCGTCGATGATGCGGAAGTGGGCCGCGAACAGCAGCCCGACTGCGAAAACGACCAGCAGCATGTTGAGAGAGTATTTTTTCATATCTTTTTCTCCCAACCTATATCTTGGTCGACTGCGGCATGCCGAACAGCCCGGTCGGCTTCATCCACAGAATCAGCAGCAAAATGGTAAAGGCAAACAGGTCCCGGTAGGTTGAGGGGAAGACCGTGACCACGCCGACTTCGATGAAGCCGAGCAGAAAGCCGCCCACAAACGCCCCCTTGATATCACCGATACCGCCGACGACTGCGGCGATAAACGCCTTCCAGCCGATCAGCATCCCCATGAATGGCTCCAGAACCGGGTAGCTCATGGCGAACAGCAGTCCGGCCAGACCGGCAAAACCTGAACCGAGAATAAAGGTGACGACGATGATGTTATCGACCGGGATACCCATCAGCGGGATAGCGAATTTATCATAAGAGATGGCCCGCATCGCCATGCCGACCCGCGTGCGGGTGACCACCCACTGCAGGAACAGGAACACCAGAATGGCTGTGACGATGACCATCACCTTGAGGTTGGTCAGGGTGATGCCGCCGATGTTCCAGACCTGTTTTTCGATCAACTCAGGAAACTTCAAACGGCTGGCGCCGAGTACGGCCAGGTTGGAGTACTCCAGGATCAGGCCGCACATCAGGGCGGTGATGACCACGTAGAGCCGGTGTGCGCCTTTGCGCCGCAAGGGTCGATAGGCGATCCGCTCCAGGGTTACGCCGACCAGTGAGGTCAGGGCCATGGTCAGGATAACAGTTACAACGAAGGCCATTATCGGGGAGAGCCCGGCGAGCGGGCCGAGCAGAAACCCGGCGACGAAAAACGAGATGTAGGCTCCGACCATGAAGATATCGCCATGGGCGAAGTTGATCAGGCGCAGCACCCCGTAGACCAGGGTGTAACCCAGGGCGATGAGAGCATAGAAGCTCCCCCACTGCAGGGCGTTTAAGACATTTTGAATAATGAAATCCACGGGGTCTTCCTTAGTAATACGTTTGAATCGCGGGGCCGCTTGGGCGTTCCGCTTCAGGCGCAGCAAAGCGGGGGTCCAAAGACCCCCGCTTTGTTTAAACCTTTATGTGTATGCGTTATGGACAGACAGACTCTTCGAAGACAAAGGTTCCTTCGTCGGAGATCTTAACCACAACGGCGCACTTGATCGGATCGCCCTGCTCATTAAACTTGGACGAGCCGGTGACGCCGTCAAACGACTTGATTGCGGCGAGACCATCGCGGATAGCTTTGCGCATCTTGCGCGGGTTGGGGTCGACCATGCCGGCGTTCTTGATCCCTTCGACCATCAGGCCGATGGAGTCCCAGGTCAGGGCAGCGTAGTCAGCCGGTTCTGCACCGTACTTTGCCATGTAGCGGTCGATAAAGACCTTGGTCGCACCCTTGGCCCCGGCGGCGGCATAATGGGTTGAGAAGTACTGGCCGTTGCACTGCTCGCCACAGAGTTTGACCAGGTCCGGGGTGCCCCAGGCGTCGGAACCCATGAAGGGGCCCTTGTAGAGTCCGGCTTGGCGGCGATGATGGTGGTCAGCTGGGCGGAGAAATCCTGGTCCTTGGTGCCATTCGACTCGTAGGCGACGACCGGGCCGAGCCCCTTGGTTTCCCAGGCAGCTTTAAATACTTCTGCCAGGCCGACAGAATAGTCGTTGGCGATGTCGAAGAGCACGGCTGCGGTCTTGGCACCGAATTTTTTGGCCGCAAAGTCAGCGACAACCGGACCCTGGAAGGGATCAAGGAAGGCAGCGCGGAAAACCCAGGGCCGGTCAAGAGTGGTGTTCGGATTGGTCGACCAGGGGCTGATCATCGGTACCCGGTTTTCGTTCGCGGTGCCACCACCAGGAACAGCCTGCTTGGAGGAGTTGGGACCGATAATCGCAACGACCTCTTCTTGCTCGATCAATTTGAGTGCAGCGTTAACGGCCGAGTCAGCTTTAGACTCGTTATCCATGTATATGAACTCGAGCATATACTTCTTGCCGCCGACCTCGAGGCCACCGGCGCCGTTGATATCGGCAAGGTACATTTCAGCAGCGTTTTTGGAGCCTTCGCCAACTTCCGGGATGTCGCCGGTCAGCGGGATGTTGAAGCCGATCTTGATAGTGTCGGCGGCCATGGCCGGAACGGCCAGCATCATGGCGATGCAAGTAATCAGCAGTGTCGTCAGTACTCTTCTCATAATGTTCCTCCCTGTTATAGTGGTGATGAAAAAAAGACTGCAGTTGCAGCAAATAAAAAAACCGCCCAGTCGGCTCGATTTGTCCAGACTATTGGCGGCGGCGTTGCTCACCCGAGTTACCTGCGTTGGTCCCTCCTATTGGTAATTCAGTAAAACTCTATACACGAATTCGTATCATTTTTCAAAACGGGAAAAAAAGCAACAGATTTTATGGAAATTTAGTTTGATGTGGGTGAACCGGGGCGGGATTGTTTGCACTGTGCTTGAGAAAACATAAAGAAAAATGTGCCGATTAAAAAACCAGGTAAGCTTTTGTGTGATTTATAAAATAATTAGATGGTTGCAGATACTCGACTGATTTGCTAATAATTTATCTATATTGAAAATACATTGTGTTGCTGGGGAAAGAGGGGCGGCATTTAGATTTTGGTGTGATTCTGCGGATTTCTGCAACGGAGGAATGATATGAAGAGTCGTACGACAAAACTGAGCCTGGTCGGAGTGATCGTGCTATTGATCGTGGTATTTTTTCTCTTTGACCTGGGACAGTATCTGACCCTTGATTACCTGAAAAGCCAGCAGCAGAACTTCAATGCCTACTACCAGCAGAATCGCTTTCTGACCCTGGCGATCTACTTTATCATCTACGTCGTTGTCACCGCCCTGTCGTTGCCGGGAGCGGCGGTGATGACCTTGGCTGGCGGCGCCCTGTTCGGTTTCTGGGCGGCGCTGATTGTGGTCAGTTTTGCCAGCACCATCGGGGCTACGCTTGCTTTTTTGGTCTCCAGGTTTCTGCTTCGCGATTGGGTCCAGGGCAAGTTCGGCGATAAGTTGAAGGCGATTAACGAGGGGGTCGAGAAAGAGGGCGCTTTCTATCTGTTCTCGTTGCGGCTGGTGCCGATCTTTCCGTTCTTTGTCATCAATCTGGTGATGGGCCTGACGCCTCTCAAGACCGCACTTTTCTACGGCGTCAGTCAAGTCGGCATGCTGGCCGGGACCGCGGTTTACGTCAATGCCGGGACCCAGCTGGGTCAGCTGGAAAGTGCTGCTGGCATCCTCTCGCCGGGGATCATCTTCTCCTTCGCCCTGCTCGGTATCTTCCCGCTGGTGGCGAAGAAGATTCTCGGTATCTTTCAGGCCCGTAAGGTTTATGCCAACCATCAAAAACCGGAAAAATTCGATTACAACCTGGTGGTGCTGGGGGCGGGAAGCGCCGGGCTGGTCAGCTCATATATTGCCGCGGCAGTCAAAGCCAAGGTGGCGCTGATTGAAAAACACAAGATGGGCGGTGATTGCCTGAATACCGGCTGTGTGCCGAGCAAGGCGCTGATCCGCAGTGCCAAGATGCTCTCCTATGCCAAGCGGGCCAAGGAGTTCGGTTTCGAGAAGGCGGAGGTCGCGTTCGATTTTGCCACCGTGATGGAGCGGGTCCAGGAGGTGGTGAAAAAGGTCGAACCGCACGATTCGATAGAACGCTACACCGGGCTCGGTGTCGAAGTGATTGAAGGGGAGGCGACCATCACCTCGCCCTGGTCGGTCAAGGTGAACGGCCGACTGTTGACCACCCGCAGCATCATTGTTGCCACCGGGGCCAGACCTTTTGTGCCACAGATCAAAGGCTTGGATCAGGTTGAATATCTGACTTCCGACAATATCTGGGAGTTGCGTGAACTGCCGGAGAAACTGGTCGTTCTTGGCGGCGGCCCGATCGGCAGCGAGCTGACCCAGGCGTTTGCCCGATTGGGCAGCCAGGTAACCCAGGTGGAGATGCTGCCACGGATCATGAGTCGCGAGGACCCGGAGGTCAGCGAGTTTATTCAGCAGAAGTTTGAAGCGGAAGGGATTTCCGTACTGACCGGTCATGCCGCCAAAGAGGTACAGATCGTCGCTGGCAAGCAGCAGCTGATCTGTGAGCATAACGGCGAAACGGTCGAGGTCGAATTCAGCCATCTGCTGGTGGCGGTCGGGCGCAAGGCGAATGTTACTGGCTTCGGGCTCGAGGAGCTGGGCGTTAAGATCAGTGAGCGCGGCACGGTCGCGGTCGATCCGTTGATGCGCACCAACTATCCGAATATTCTCTGTGCCGGCGATGTTGCCGGCCCTTACCAGTTTACCCACACCGCTGCGCATCAGGCCTGGTATGCTTCGGTCAATGCGCTGTTCGGCGATTTCAAGAGCTTCAAGACCGATTACCGAGTCATCCCCTGGGCGACCTTCACCGATGCCGAAGTGGCCCGGGTCGGACTGAACGAAAGCGAAGCGACCGAGCAGAAGATTCCCTTTGAGGTGACCCGCTACGGGATCGACGATCTCGACCGGGCGATTGCCGACAGCGAAGATCGCGGCTGGGTCAAGGTGCTGACCAAGCCGGGCTCGGACAAGATCCTCGGTGTGGCTATCGTCGGTACCCACGCCGGTGACCTGCTCGCCGAGTATGTGTTGGCGATGAAGTACAAACTCGGGCTGAACAAGATTCTCGGGACCATCCACACCTATCCGACTTTGGCGGAGATGAACAAGATGGTCGCGGGGATCTGGAAAAAGGAGCATGCCCCAGAGAAACTGCTAGCGTGGGTTGAGAAATTCCATGCCTGGCGGCGGGGGACTTAGAGGGTGGACGGTTTGAAGTGGGGTTGGGTTTTATCAGCAGGAAATTAGGAATATGGGCATCCCTGTTTGCCGAGGGTTTAACTTTTGCTATGCTTATTCATGGTTGTTTTCATTAACGAATAAACAGGAGGTTGATATGAAAAGAGTTTTGATCGGACTGGTTTGCGTGTTGCTTCTGGCTGCATGCAGCAATGAACAAACTGAATCGACAGCAGTAAAGACTGCTCCACCAGCGAAGCCGGCAGAGCAGGCCATGCAGAAAGTGACTGAAAAGGCAGATCAGGTTGCCGCGCAAGTCACCGAGAAGACGGATCAGGTCAAAGCTGAGGCTGATAAGGTTGTTCAGCAGACCAGTGACAAGGTTGGGGCGATGGCCGGATCGCTTGATGCCGGTAAAGCGATTTATGAAGCGAGCTGTAAAACCTGTCATGGCAACGGTATTATGGGCGCGCCGAAGTTGGGAGATGAGCGGCTATCTGCCGATCTGGAAACCCTGGTCAAGAATTCGATCAACGGAGTCGGTCGGATGCCGGCCAGGGGTGGTGTTGCCTCCATGGGGGACGACCAGGTCCGTTCGGCAGTCGAGTACATGGTTAATCAGAGTCGCTGACAATTGGTCTCAGCATATCGGTTCCGTTGCGGCGTTCATCCTGGAGGGTGAGCGCCGCATGTTTTTGCCGCCTAGGAGTGAGAGCGATTTCGATTGTTCCGTAGCCACCCTTTGTTGAACGGCCTTTTTCTTTCTTTTTCTGCAGAATCTTTTACAATGAGCCCTTTCGATCGCAGTAAAATTCTAAAGGAATGACCGATGACCGTCGTTAAGCAAAGTTGGACCGATTTTGATCGCAAGCACCTCTGGCACCCCTATACCTCGATGACCAATCCGCAACCGGTGTTCCCGGTTGTCGCCGCAGATGGAGTGCGCTTGCAGCTTGAAGATGGGCGCCAGTTGATCGACGGCATGTCCTCCTGGTGGTCGGCGATTCATGGTTATAATCATCCCCGACTGAACGAAGCCGCTAAGCAGCAGCTGGATAAGATGGCGCATGTGATGTTCGGTGGCCTGACCCACCCGGCTGCGGCACAGCTGGGCAAGCTGCTGGTTGATCTGACCCCTGAGCCGCTGCAGCATGTCTTCTTCTGCGATTCTGGTTCGGTCTCGGTTGAGGTGGCGATCAAGATGGCGATCCAGTACTGGCATGTTGCTGGGAAGCCAGAGAAGTCGCGCCTGCTGACCATCCGCAACGGCTACCATGGTGATACCTTCGGCGCCATGGCGGTCTGTGATCCGGTCACCGGCATGCACCATGTTTTCGGCCATCTGTTGCCACAACACCTGTTTGCCGACGCCCCGAACTGCCGCACTGATGCGGAATGGCGTGCTGAAGATATCGCCGGCCTGCGGACCCAGATCGAGCAACATCATCACGAGATAGCGGCGGTGATCCTCGAGCCTATTGTTCAGGGGGCCGGCGGCATGCGGTTTTACGCGCCGGAATACCTGCGCCAGGTGCGGCAATTGTGTGACCAATACGATATTCTGCTGATCGCGGATGAGATCGCCACCGGCTTCGGCCGGACTGGCAAGCTGTTTGCCTGTGAGCATGCCGGGATTTCGCCCGATATCCTCTGCCTTGGCAAAGCTTTGACCGGTGGTTACATGACTTTGGCGGCCACTCTGGCGACGCAAAACATCGCCGAGGTCCTCTCATCCGGTGAGCCTGGTGTTTTCATGCACGGGCCGACTTTCATGGCCAATCCGTTGGCCTGTGCGGTGGCGGTTGCCAGTGTCGAAATGTTGCTGGATGGTGCATGGCAAGAGTCTGTGGTGCAAATTGAGGCCGGACTTGAGGCTGGGCTGGCTCCTTGCCGCGAACATGCTTCGGTTGCCGATGTGCGGGTGCTCGGTGCGATCGGTGTCGTAGAAATGCATCAACCGGTCGATATGCGAGTTATGCAACCGAAGTTTGTTGAACAGGGGGTCTGGGTGAGGCCATTCGGTAAGTTGGTGTACGTTATGCCGCCCTACGTGATGTCGCAGGCCGATCTTGCCTATCTGACCGCTGCTATCAGTAACGTCCTGTCTGCAGTCTAGAAGTCGAGATATTCCCTGAATAACCATATCTATCAGCTACCTATCTGTTTCTGGCACTAAAGCCACACAATTTTATGTAAAATTTTCTAATTATCATATATATTGACATCGGAATTGTTCTCCGCTATTTTGTGCATATACACATAACGAGAGGAGGATAATTATGAAGCTCTGTTTTCCGGTCGAAAAGAATGATGGGTTGCAAAGTCAGATTTCCGGTCATTTCGGTTCGGCGCCGCTGTTGCTGGTTGCTGGTTGTCGATACCGAAACCCAGGCGTTATCCGAGCTGGATCGACCTGGGCAAGAACAGCAGCCTGGGCGGGCGCGCTTGGCACAACTGATGGCGGGGCAGCCTGATGCTCTGATCGTGACCTCAATCGGGCAGGGGGCTCACAGCCGTTTGCAGGCTGCGGGCGTCAAGGTTTATCAGGCCGCCGGGGCGACAATCTCAGACAATCTGCTTTGCCTTGCCGATCAACGCCTGACTGAGATGGATGCGAACCGGCTCTGTTCTCACGGGCATGGTGCCTCGCACGGAAGAGGCCAGGGCCATGGTCACGGAGCCGGTCATGGCTTCGGATGTAAATAGTTTAATGGTGGCAGTTATTAATTCAGAGCTACAGGAGAGAAGATGTCGACGTGTGTTTACCGTACTGAATCGGGCAAAAGAGTAGAGCAATTCGTCGCGGCATTTGAAGCCGCTGCGACTGAACGCGGCTTTTTGATCTGCATATGGTCCAGATCTGCAAGCCACCGAAGGCGGCTAAGAGCTTGAGCAATAATCCGGAACGTGCTGTTTTGATGCCAAAGTTTGTCATGGCTTTCACGCAGAACGGCAAAACCCAGGTGCGAATGCTCAAATACGGGCGGGAACTGATTGCCGAGCTGGTCGATGATGCCGAGTTTCCAGCCTCGCTGGAGGAAACCTTCAACAGCATGATTGCGGCTATTGATGAGGCGGTCTGACCCTTACGACGGGCCATTATTTAATCACGGGCAAGGGACTGTTCGTGGTCTGTTGCAGGAGTTGAGATGTTGAAACTGCTCGGTTTGTTACAGAAGAACCTGGTTTATGCGATCCCGGTGGCCATGATTCTTGGTCTGCTCGGTGGTGGTTTTGTTTTTGATGCCAAGCCATTAAAGGCATTGATCATCCCGATCACCTTCGTCATGATTTACCCGATGATGACAACCTTGAATGTCCGTTCGGTCTTTTCAGGCAAAGATACCAGGCTGCAGATCGTGACCCAGTTGATCAACTTTATCCTGATCCCGGTCATCGTCTTCGCTCTTGGCAGGCTGTTTCTCACCGGCGAGGAGAGCAAGTTCGGCCTCTGGGCGGTGGGGCTGTTTCTGATCGGTGTGCTGCCCGCTTCGGGGATGACGATTTCCTGGACCGGTTTTGCCAACGGCAACAAGGAAGCGGCGACCAAAATGCTGGTCTTCGGCCTGATCATCGGTTCGGCGGCGGCGCCGGTTTACACTAAGCTTTTCATGGGCGCAACGATCGATGTCGATATGTTGCACATGTTCCAGCAGATCTGCATTTTTGTCTTCGTCCCATTGATCGCCGGCCTGTTGACCCAGAGCTACCTGTTGAAAAAGCATGGTAAGGAGGCCTGGATCAATATCTACAAGCCGAAGTTTCCACCCTTTTCGGCGCTCGGTGTGGTGATGATCGCATTTGTTGCCATGTCGCTTAAGGCGAAGAATATCATTGCCAATCCAGGCGACCTGCTGACGATCGTGATTCCGCTGGTGATCTTTTATCTGCTTTCCTACGTCATCCTGTCGCTTGTTGGTAAACTGTTTTTCTCCCGTGAAGATGCGATCGCCATGGTTTTTGGCGTGGTTATGCGCGACCTGTCTATCGCCCTGGCGATCGCCATGACGGCCTTTGGCAAAGAAGGTTCGACTATAGCGTTGTTGATCGCAATGGCGTATATTTTCCAGATTCAATCTGCCGCCTGGTATATCAAGCTGGTCCCCTGGATTTTCGGCCCGGCAATTAATAAAACTGTGGTTGTCGCTGAATCCAGTGCCACAAATCGATAGTTTGATGTCGGAGTAATATGACACCCAGACCGAAAAAACCACGCCACTGTTGCCCCAATCGCCGCCCCAATGATCTGGTCTTTAAACCTGCCGGGACGCCGCTGTCTGAGCTGACTAAAGTCGAGCTCGCTGCCGATGAGCTGGAAGCGGTTCGGCTCTGTGATGTTGATGGTTTGACCCAGGCCGAGGCAGGAGAGGCGCTGGGGGTGTCGCGCGGCACCGTCCAACGGTTGGTTTGCCGCGCGCGGAAAAAGATTGTCGAAGCCGTATTGTCGGGACAGGCTCTGGTGATAGACTTGAAGCAGTAACCGCATGAGATCCAGATTTTACTGAATTGAAAGGAGTCACAATGATCAAGACGTTTTTGCTGCTGATCAGTTTGTGGCTTTTTTTTGTGCCCGCTGCGTTCGCTTTTGATCACGGCCACAACACCTGGAATCGACTGCTGCAGCAGCATGTTCGCTGGGATCCCAAGGGGGTCGCCTCGTCGGTCGATTATGCTGCCTTCAAAAGGCAACAGCCGGAACTGGATAACTATCTGGCAGTGCTTTCTGCGGTCCCACTCAATGAATACGCCAGCTGGGAGAAACCGCAGCAGCTGGCTTTTTTGATCAACGCTTACAATGCCTTTACGATCAAGCTGATTCTCAGTAAATATCCAGACCTGAAGTCGATTAAAGAGTTAGGATCGTTCTTTTCCTCGCCCTGGAAGAAGAAGTTTTTCAACCTGCTCGGTCGCCAGCGACACCTCGATGAAGTCGAACACGCCTTGATCCGTCAACCGGGCGTGTTTGACGATCCCCGCATTCACGCCGCTGTGGTCTGTGCCTCGATCGGTTGTCCCGGTCTCCGGGATGAGGCCTTTGTTGCTGAAAGGATTGACGCGCAACTTGAGGACAGTTTGCGACGGTTCCTTTCCGATCGGAGTCGTAATCGCTATAATGCTGCCGCTGATCGCTTGGAAATTTCGAAGATCTTTGCTTGGTACGCAGACGATTTTATCGATTATCGTGACCATCCTTCGGTGTCAGCTTTTTTGAGCGACTATGCTGATTTGCTGACGGAACAAAGCTCAGAACAACTGCGCATCAAAGCAGGAGATACGTCGCTCAGTTATCTTGACTACGACTGGCGATTGAATGATTATCGGAATTAAATTGCAGCAGGAGAATGGTCGTGCAGATTGAAATCTTTACCACCGGCGGAACCATCGATAAAATCTATTTTGACGCGAAAAGTGATTACGAGATCGGCGAGCCGCAGATCGTCGAACTGCTGCGTGACGCCAACCTGACCGTCGATTACCAGGTCACCTCCCTGATGCGTAAAGACAGCCTGGAATTGACCGATGCTGATCGGCAGCAGATCCGTGCAGCGGTCGAAAAGAGTCGTGCAGAGAAGATTGTTATCACCCACGGCACCGACACGATGATTACCACCGGCAAGTTTCTGCAGGGGATTTCCGGCAAGACGATTGTCTTAACCGGAGCCATGCAACCGGCCCGCTTTCGATTTACCGATGCCATTTATAACGTCGCCAGTGCCATAACTGCGGCCCAAGCATTGCCAGCCGGAGTTTATATCGCCATGAACGGGCAGATTTTCGATCCGCAAAACGCACGCAAGAATGTGGAACTGAACCGTTTTGAAGTTGTCTGATTCTCAAGTGGAAAGTGAGGTTGCCGCATGGATAAAATGAACACCGATGCTGGGATGCCGATTGCTCTGACCTTGGAGCCCGGAATTTATTACCGCTGTACCTGCGGAAAATCAGAGGATTTGCCATTTTGTGACGGCAGCCATCAGACGGGTGATTCGCTGCCGCTCCTGTTTGAGGTCGCTGAGCGGAAGAAGGTTTACATCTGCAGCTGTGGGCAAAGCGGCAAACAACCCTTTTGTGATGGGACCTGTGGGGTTGAAGTTGGCTGAGGTGTGCCGATCGTTTCGTCTTTAGCCACTGAATCAATACCTTGCCAGAGTCATCAACTGGCCAGTAGCGGTTCGCTTCTTTCCTTTTTTTTAACAGCCTGCCAAAGAGATCTATAGTTGTCATTAGAAGTTCGCTTTAAATCAAACCTCTGACACTGGAGGTAAGTTGATGCG
>CALZHQ010000122.1 GCA_945787295.1 uncultured Desulfuromonadales bacterium | reverse complement strand
AAGGCGTGGAGAAGATTAGCCCGCAGGCGTAGCAGCGCTACGTCGAGGAGCGAAATCAAAATGCAACACAGGAGATGCGATTCTGCTGAGGCTCGCCACAACCTACTGGACTGATTCGCGCATATAGATCAGCCGTTCATTCCCCTTGAAAATACCGAAGGTTGCTTGTGCGGTCGGATTAACCCCACCAGGCAGTAGCCAGGGCAGATTCAAACCGGTTGCCGCACTCAAGTCGAGGGTCAGATCGACGCTGCCATCATTCGGCGTCGCCGCACTCACCCAGGGAGCGCTCAGGCTCATGCCAGTCCCCACCCCTGCCAGCAGAGTCCCATTGCCGGCCGGAGTCGTCTCACCAAGAGCGAGATTGCCTTGGAAATTCGACAGCCCCAGGTTGACTGAATCGTATGCTGTACAATTATCAAGGCTGTTGCTGACGAAGCTGGTGCCATTGAAATACTCTGCAAGCAATGGCAGCGTCAGTGGTAAAGTTTCCGGACCATAAGCATTCCGCAACACCAGTTGTCCGTAGCGGACTTCGATACTCGCAGGGACAAAGAAGCGGGACAGGTCATTGGCGGTAATCCCATCGCCATCAGCTATCGACGCCACTTCGAGTTGGATATCCGTATTAAACAGATCGACCAGCGCATTGGCATTACGAGTGTAGGTAAATTGATCGGCACCAAGGGTAAAGGTCAGGGTGCCATCGGCATTCGCTGTCAGGTTGCTCGCTGCGGGGGACCAGGTTAAAGCCAAAGGTGTCACCGCATCAGCTCCCAGAGAGGTTGCATCAGCAGTTACTGCCGGCATACTGATCTGCGTGGCCGGATCGGTCAGTTTGACGAAATCGTCACGATAATTGACTGTCGTATTCCCCCCACTGTCAGTCGCGGTAATCGTCATTGTCGGCCGATCGAGAGGATCGTAGCCGAAACCCTGTCCGCTGTAAGTAAATCCGGTACAGGCGTTTTCGAGGGTGCCGTTGGCCGATATTGAGGTTTCAAAATGGTCGGGGGTAAAACGACCGATATTGGTTGAAGTCGCCGCCGGCAAAACCGTCCCGAAATAATTTGTCGGTGCCGCGGTAAAGGTGAAAACTCCAACCTCGGAAACAGTCTGATTGCCAATGACATGTTCTCCGTTATCGGCATCGACCATATCGATTGATGAGATCCCGATGCTGCCATCAGCCGAACCTGCGCTGGTTGGTGCAACCCGAGTATGGCTGATCGGGATTCCATTCTGGACATAATTCGGCGTTGTCGTATTACCGCTGCAGAAATCGGTATCCCCGGCAGACTCCCAGCAAACCGCCTTAATCTTCAGATTGAAATTCTCATTCACCCTTTTAAATCCGCTGCAGGAGCCATCACCGGATGCACAATCTGCGTTGATGTCATCGCTGTAGACACAGAGACCGACCGGGCGAACGGTGAAACTGTCGTTGCCGAGCATCACCAGTCCAGTCTCTTCAGCTCCGACTCCATCGTAACGGGCATCGAGCAACAGCTGGCCAGCATCCGGATAGTTTACCGTAAACGAAGCCGTTGCCGTAGCGTCAAAGTTAAGAGATATCCCGGTACCGGGACTGCTGGTGGCAATATTTGATCCACTCAGACCGACCTGGCTCGAGCCGCTTGCTGGATTTGTATAGTTGCTCCAGAAATTGACCGTTTTGCCGCTATTGGCAAAGCCACCATCGGCGACACAGGTTTGCGCCGTGGCGTCCGCCCGCACCGCCTGAATCGAAACGGCGGATGACGTCTGGCAGGAGGTCAAGTCGGGGATATCGAAAACAAAACCGGACTCAAAAAACTCCATATCACAGCTGCCGGGACTGCCACCCAGATAGCAGGTTGTTCCATTCGACGGCGTTGGTGACGGGCTGGCAATGCCTAGGGTCAAAGTTGTTGGAGTATTCTGGCGCAACTGAACAGTCGTGCTGCCGGTACTGAAAGTGTAGGTGTCCCCAGAAATCCAGGCTGGGGGATTTGCAGAGGCCGGGGTCATGGTCACCGTCACCGGACAGAGGTATTCGCTGCTGCAGGAAGCATCTTCACAGGCGCGAATAACAATATCGGAGCGTTGGCAGGTTAAACCGATACCGGAGTGTTCGATCCGGATGTGGTCCAGGGTTCCGCCATCAACGATGCTGCCGATAGCAAAATGGTTCAGGATAACGACTGGATAGGCGACCCCATTCGGATTTAATATCCGGATCCAGAAATCGACACCGCCCCCACCTCCGCCACAGCCCCCCCCGCTCCCCAATGTTGGCACATCAAAGGTCGCGGATGCTGCATTGGCCGGGATATTTAAAGTTCCCGACGTCGCGGTATAGTCAGTCCCTGCTAGCGCCGAGTCATCAATCGTTTCATATTCGATATCAATGCTATACGGCTTAGTGGTCGGATTGCCATTTTCATCGTACACCGAAACGGTAAAGGTAGCGCTATCGCCACGATTGACCGTCACATTCCCAATATCGATTCGTGCAATCGGGTTTCCGTCAGGTCCGGTCGTATCGTCATTCGTCGCCTCTTCAGTATTTGGCACTGAGCCACCTGGTCCGGTTGCTGCCCAATCACCGGTCCCATCCGGAAAGCGGCCAAACGTATGGGTGTTCGACTTGGCTACCGCCGTGTCAAAATCAAAGGCACAGCCCGACGCCTGTCCAGCCTGGTCAGAATATCCCCCTGCAGTCAGATAATCGATCGCATCCCCATTGCCGTCCAGGAGAATGATATCCATGCCTTTATTAAAATCGAGTTCTTTGGGATCAATGCCACCAACCAGCAAGTACGGCAACGTCACTGATGCCGATGAAACGTTATAGGTGCTGCAGCCCCCACCGTTGCTGCACACCCCGATCGTCCAATTGTTGTAAACGGTACTGGTTATATTCGAATCAAGCAGCTTGATCTCGACAAAATCCTCATTGTTCTTGGTGCTCGCTTCATTGATGGTTGCTCGACCGATATAACTGGAGCAACCGGCCCATGTTGTAGTGACAAACAGTGTAGCCATCAATAACGCCAGCAGCCCTAAGCACATATTTTTTACCAGTTTGTTCATGGCAACTTCACCTTTGCTTCGACGCGTCGCTGAATGTAACTTGGGCTGCCATAAGTCCCGAATTCGGCAACCGATGACAAATGAAATACGGAATAGGCAGGCCCAGCGCCTTCGGTAAAGAGGGTGTTCGTACAATCGACCGTCACAGAAAACCCGCTAATTGTCATGCTACTACCCGCGGCACAATTCCCACCTGTCGCCCGTGCCGCCCCCCACTCCAGTCCACTGCGCGCAGCCTGATAGGCTCGTGTTCCCTGGAGAGCAAAGGCACTGGTCGTACTCTGGGTACCGATCATGCGCATCATCACCACCCCGAGCAGAGCCAACACCACCAGAATAAAAATGGCTTGCACCAAGGTGAACCCGGCTTGATTCTTTAATGGTCGAAATATTTTCATGGTGCATTCACCACATGAACCTGATGCAGCAAAGTAATGGTTTCTCCCGCTTCGGATAAAGTCAACTGCAGAGTTATCAGACCGGCCCGCTGGCTGGCTCCCGGGTTGTAAGAAAACTGGCAACTGCTGATGCCACGCGTGACCAGAGAGACTGTCCCCCCAGCCGGCGGCGTTGCCTGTGCCGCAGTTTTGGCATAGCCGCTGTAGCGATTAAGATTTCCAGCTTCACAGGCATAACTCACCGGGCCGTCAACAATGAAAAACCGCTGGTAAGGGGAGCTGTTGGCGAAGGGGTTCAGTTGCGTCATATTGACCTGACTCACAGTGCTCCCGGCTGCAACGCTTGCGACATTATCAGCACCCGCCAAATAGGCATTACCGGTCGGACCACTGGCTGAGATGTTATAGACAACCAGCTCATCCCCCGTGCTAGGCGCAGTCCGTAAATCCCCCAGCACCTCAAATCCGTTATCTGCGGCGCTGAAATCGAGGATATCTTCCACCGGGATAGTCGTAGAATCATCCTGAGCCCGGTATCGGCCACCATCGTCAGTATGCAAAAGTTCCAGGTACTGTCCACCGCCAGCTATCCGCACGCTGTTCGGCAAGGCCTGCCGCACATCCCGCTGCATCCGCCGCAGGGCCATCTCGGCTTGATCGACCAGGCGAGTCCGTCGGGCCAGATCGACATAACCGGCCAGCGGCTTGACGATAAGGCCTCCACCGATGGCGGCGATGATCCCGGCAATGACGATGACCACCACCAGCTCAATGAGGGTAAAACCGTTTCGGTTTGTGAATCTGCCTGTTCGTGACATCATCACCTCAATACTCAGCACGGTATCCGGTCAGGGTAAAAAACTCCCCGGCCGGATCTGTCACAGTGACATCGATCCTCAATCCAGTCACCGCAGGGGAACCGTAGGTTATTTCAGGATTTGAAACGCTAACAGCGACACTGTACCCCCCCAGGGCACCGATTGCGGCACCGGTTTGATCACGCACAACGGTATCCGGCAGGCTGTTATAATCGCAGACATTATCGAACAGATCGCGGCTCCCTTCAGCGGCCGGGCAGAGATTGTTATCATCCGGGTCACGATAATTTTTAAGGGACAACTCTTCCATGTAGGCTTCGGCGATGGCGATCGCCTGATGGCGCAACATCGGATCGGCAGAGTGCAGGGTGCTGTAATTCATGACAAGCAACACCCCGCCCAGCGCAACCGAGATAACTATCATCGAGATGATCAGTTCGATCAGGGTCACCCCCGCTTGGTTATACAATATGCGACGATTCATGGCGCATCCACATAGCCGGTTTCGGCGACAACAGTGATATTTTCACCACCGATCGAAAAGGTTCCGGCACCGCTGGTGCAACGCCCCATGGCATCGAACTCAAGGGTTCTGGTTGGCAGACTGACACCCGAAATGGGCGCGTTGGTGATCGGATGACCGGAAATATTGGTAAAGGCGCCGGTTGTACAATTGGTCGCGTGTTGCTGCAGAGCATAACCGCCCGAGGTGATCTGCACCTGCACGTCGCAGCCACTGGCCACGGCGAGCTTCTGGGCGTAACGAACCGCACCGGCAATTTCATCGTAATCGGCGCGAGTCCGGAAACTGTCGACATCAAAAAAACGTGGCAGGGCGAAAGCTGCCAGAATTCCCAGCAGCACAATAACCACGACTAGTTCGATGACAGTAAAACCCAATTGTTTATTTATTCTAGCCATAGTCTTTTTAAACGCGAAACGGGGCCCAAGAGGCCCCGTTCCAAACATATTACTCGTTTTCAAACGGGAGGTCCGTTCAAATTACTGGCACGTCGCACTCATGGTAATGTTCGGCGGAGTTATAACGACCGGCGGCCCAGGGGCAGACGTTGCCTCTGCATAAGTCACCGTACAGTTCGTTCCACCGGTCAAGGTAAAAACTCCAGTGGCGGCGACATAAGTAAAATCATTGCTGATATTCACCGCATTTTCGATCCCCGCCAGAGTAGGGTAACCATTAGTCATAGCAACAGCTACCCCTTCCATAGTAATAGAAGCTGGCGATCCCTTTACCAATGACTGGGCATGGGCCAAAGCAGTTGCGCTCCGCACCGAACCGAACAACCCTTCGAGAGCGGACTGACGAGCATCCGACTGCATATCAACAAATTTCGGCACCGCAACAGCAGCCAGAATACCGAGGATAACAATAACCACGACCAATTCAATCAGTGTAAAACCTTTTTCGTTACG
>CALZHQ010000121.1 GCA_945787295.1 uncultured Desulfuromonadales bacterium | reverse complement strand
CACCAGCAACAGCATCGTGCCGGCGAATCAGATCATGGGGCTGGCGCAGAACCCCCATCAGATAGTGGGCAACGCCATGAGTGCCGATATCAGTCTTGCATTTGATGAGATGACGGCGACGGCGTATGTACTGTACACCGATGCGGCGACGGGGCTGACACTGCAGCCCGTCCCGGAGATCACAAGGATCAGCAGTGGCGAGCCGAATATGTCGGTCACGCCGAACCCCGTGAATTTCGGTACGGTGACGGTCGGGAGTTCTCAGAACGGGACCGTGACCGTAACCAACAGCGGAACTGCAGACATGACGATCACAACGATAGGGAGTCCGTCAGCACCTTACAGCATCGCAGCCGGGGGTACCTGCACGAACGGTACGACCGTGACGCCTGGAGGCAACTGCATTATTACGGTGAGCTTTGCACCGACAGTGGGAGGGGCGGCAAACGGGACCTTTGCAATCAGCTCGGATGGCGGAAATGCAACCGTGAGCCTCACCGGAACCGGTCAAAGCAGTGGGCACGGAAGGTAAGAGAGAGGGGACAGCTTCGGGGACAGGCCCACTGGGTTTTCACTGTCTTCTGTCCGGAGCCCTCCCGTCAGAGGCACAGCCTCTATCGGGGGCCTCTGTCTGCTGTCTTCGGTCTTGTGAAGTTTCCGTCATTTGTCCTCTGCTACGCCGTCCTCTGGTCTTTCTCCCCCTTCAGCTTCAAGCCTGTTTCACCGCCCGCTCGCTCCACTAACTAGAGACGCAGAGGTCGCGGAGGAAGGCACGTCGCGTGAAAGGCAAATACCTTCAGCCTTCTACCTTCGATCTTCTGAAGTTTCCGTCATCTGTTATTCCGTCATCTGGGGTTATACCGTCCACCGCCCACCCCGTTAGAAATCGATCTGTGAAATCGGCTTAGTGCGATAACTGGTAAAGCGGCTATCTATAGGGAGTGCAACGCGTTTATGCGTCGGGATTTCTAACGGGGCTCACTGCCCACTGTAATCTGTCTTCGGTCCTCAGCCTTCTACCTTCTACCTGTATTTCGCCTACGGCCCAATGTACATAAAATCGTTGACAATGTACATCATACCTGCTAGGGTTTTTTCCAAATAAACGCTCTTGGGGAGATCATTCTCATGCCGAGAATCAAAGCCAAACATCTGAAACTGGACCAGGACAAGATCGATAAGGTCCGTAAGATTCTAGGTGCAAAGACAGATACGGATGCAGTGGATAGGGCCTTGAGCCAGGTGATCGCCGACACGGAGATTGACCTGGTCTTGAAAAAACTTGCTGGCAAGCTGGAAATTGAGAAGGTCTATGACTAAGATCGTACCCGACACGAATATCCTCATTGACTGGCTGCGGGAACGGAAGCATGGTGATTTGCTTTTCGGGCCTGGAAGGGTCCGGTACTTGAGTTCCATCGTTGCCATGGAACTCTATGCGGGCGCTCATCGGAAAAAGGATAGAGAGGGTGTGGATCGTGTCTACACCATTTTCAGCAAAACCGGCCGAATCGTTGTTCCTGCAAAAAGTCTGTTCCCAAGGGCAGGCCTTGTCCTGACCGCACTTAGAACAAAGCACGGTTATGAGTTGAAGAAAGCCATCAGCTTATCCCACGATGTGTTGATTGCCTTGAGTGCGCTGAGTATCGGCGCAACGATTATCACTGAAAACCAAAACGATTTTCTTGCCATTCGAAGCGTCACGGGCACCCAATTTGTCTCACCATAACGCGCTTCCCGTTCGTTGCCTCTAATCAGTTACCGCCCACCCCGTTAGAAATCGATCTGTGAAATCGCCTGGGTGCGATAACTGGGAAAGCGGCTATCTATGGGGAGTGCACCGCGTTTATGCGTCGGGATTTTTAAGGGAGCTCACCGGTCCCTTCCCCCTTCAGCCTCAAGCCTGTTTCACCGCCCGTTCGCTCCGCTCACTGGAGACGCAGAGGTCGCGGAGGAAGGCACGTCGCGTGAAAGGCAAATACCTTCAGGCTTCAGCCTTCTACCTTCGATCTTTTGAAGTTTCCGTCATCTGTTACTCCGTCCTCTGGGGTAAACCGTCCTTTCTCCCGTCAGAGGCGCAGCTTCTACCAGGGCCCTCCAAAATTCTCTCCAATTGACGGAATGACCCGCTTATGGATAGATTCTATGATAGGAGGGGCGGTGTTTGATCAAATTGGGCATGGAGCCATGCTGGATCAATAACCGATCCGAACTTTCACCAAACATGAAAGAGAGGTGATGAAAATGCCGTTTGCTCAAGTAAAAGTTGTAGAAGGCGTCTTCTCACAGGCGCAGAAGCAAGAGATGATTGAGAAGGTTTCGGATGCGATTGTATCGGTCGAAGGTGAGAATCTCCGCGACAAGACGTTCGTCGTCATTGAAGAGGTTAAAAGTGGAGACTGGGGGATCGGAGGCAGAACAGTTACGGCTGAAGACGTTAAAAACCTTCAGAATGCCAAGGCATCGTAGAACTCTGTATAAAGGGTTGCGTCATGAAGGCTGCCGACCTATTCATCAAAGCTTTGGAGAATGAAGGCGTCGAGGTCATTTATGGCGTCCCGGGGGAAGAGAACCTCGATTTCCTTGAAGCCTTGCGTAAATCCTCCATCAAGCTGATCTTGACCCGTCATGAACAGGGCGCTGCCTTTATGGCCGCAACCTACGGCCGCCTGACCGGAAAAGCCGGCGTCTGCCTGGCGACCCTCGGTCCCGGTGCGACCAACCTGGTCACCGCCGCGGCTTACGCCCAGCTTGGCGCCTTTCCGATGATGATGATCACCGGCCAGAAGCCGATCAAATCGAGCAAACAGGGGCAGTTCCAGATTGTCGATGTGGTGCGGATGATGGGGCCGTTGACCAAGTACACCCGACAGATCGTCGATGTCAATCTGATTCCCTCGATGGTTCGCGAGGCCTTCCGCTTGGCCCAGGAAGAGCGCCCCGGCGCTGTGCACCTGGAACTGCCGGAGGATATCGCCGCCGAGCCCGTCGATAAAAACACCACGCCGGTGTTTGCAATCAGCCACACTCACCGGCCCCGTGCGACCGACAAGGTTATCGCCGAGGCGGCCGGGATGATCCGCCAGGCCAATTACCCGCTGCTGCTCATCGGTGCCGGAGCCAACCGCAAACGGGTGCGTCGCGCGCTCTGCAGTCTTGTTCTCGATTCCGGCATCTACTTCTTTACCACCCAGATGGGCAAAGGGGTCGTCGACGAGCGCAGCCCGCAGTGCCTGGGAACCGCCGCGCTCTCAAGCGACGACTACATCCACTGTGCCATTGCTCGCGCCGACCTGGTGATCAACGTCGGTCACGATGTGGTCGAGAAGCCCCCTTTCTTCATGGAGCATGGCGGCAAAGAGGTGATCCACATCAACTTCAGCTCGGCGGTGGTCGACAACGTCTACTTTCCCCAGCATGAGGTGGTCGGCGATATTGCCGAGAGCATCAGCCGGTTGAGCAACGAAGTCGGCAGGCTGGCGCAGGACTGTGGTTATTTCCAACGGGTCAGGGAGCATCTCTGCGAACACCTGCAGGAAAAAACCGAAGATTCCGGCTTCCCGCTCAGGCCACAGCGGCTGGTGGCCGATGTCCGTCAGGTCATGCCGGATGATGGGGTGATCGCTCTCGATAACGGTGTTTACAAGATCTGGTTCGCCCGAAACTACCTGGCTGCCGAGCCGAACACGGTGCTGCTCGACAACGCTCTGGCGACCATGGGCGCGGGACTCCCTTCGGCAATGGAGGTGGCCCGGCTCTGGCATCATCGCCGGGTGCTGGCGATTAACGGCGACGGTGGCTTTATGATGAACAGCCAGGAACTGGAGACCGCGGTCCGTTTGGGGCTCAACCTGGTGGTGCTGATCATTAACGATTCCGCCTACGGGATGATCCGCTGGAAACAGTACGCCCTGGGCTATCCTGATTTCGGACTGCAATTCAACAACCCCGATTTCGTGCAGTACGCCGAGAGCTTCGGCGCCAAAGGGCACCGGGTGACCGCGGCCGATGAATTCGGCCCGCTGCTGGAGAGCTGCTTTGCCGCAGGCGGGGTGCACCTACTGGATGTGCCGGTTGATTACACCGACAACAACAAGGTGTTGATCGATGAACTCAAGGAAAAGGTCTGCTTGATATGACAAAGCGAAAAGAGATGACCCAGGCGACCCTCGAGGTCCACTCTCCCTATGACGGCAAGCTGATTCAGTCCCTGCCACTTCAGAGCGCAGCCGATGGCGACCGGATGCTGCAAAGGGCGCGGCAACTCTACCAGGATCGCAACGGCTGGTTGGAGCCTCACCAGCGACTCGCCATTCTCCGCAAACTGGCTAACCTGATGCAGGGTGAGGCGGAACGGCTGGCAGAGGGGATCGCCCTGGAAGGGGGCAAACCGCTGAGCGATGCGCGCATCGAAGTGACCCGGGCGATCGACGGCGTGGAGCTGGCCGGCAAGGAGTTGCTGCATGTGATGCGGGGCGAAGAGATCCCCATGGGGCATACCGCTGCCACCAGCGGTCGACTTGCGTTCACGACCATGGAACCGATCGGCGTGGTAATGGCGGTCAGCGCCTTTAATCACCCGTTGAACCTGATCGTGCACCAGGTGATACCGGCGGTTTCGGTCGGCTGCCCGGTGATCGTCAAACCGGCCTCGACCACGCCGCTCAGCTGCTTGCGGCTGGTAGAGATGCTGGTGCAAGCCGGGTTGCCGGAGGGCTGGTGTCAGGTGATTGTCTGCGGCGGCGCAGTGGCCGAGACCCTGGTTACCGATCCGCGGATCAACTTCTTCTCCTTTATCGGGTCGGCGCGGATCGGTTGGCAACTGCGCAGCAAACTGGCTCCCGGCGTGCGCTGTGCCCTGGAACACGGCGGCGTGGCGCCGGTGATCGTCGATGAAACGGTCGATTTAGCAGCCGTGATCCCGTCCCTGCTCAAGGGGGGCTTCTATCACGCTGGGCAGGTCTGTGTCTCGGTGCAGCGGGTTTTTGCCCAGAAAAGTATCGCCAAGGAGTTGGCGCAACAACTGGCTGCCGGAGCGGGCACCCTGGTGGTTGGGGATCCCGGCCTGGCGGAGACCGAGGTCGGACCCTTGATCCTCCCCCGCGAAGTGGCGCGGGTTCACCAGTGGGTCGAAGAGTCGATCGCTGCCGGGGCCGAACGGTTGTGTGGGGGAAAACGCATCAGCGAGTCGCTCTATGCACCCACGGTGCTATACGATCCGCCCACCGATGCCAAGGTTTCCACCCAGGAGATCTTCGGTCCGGTGATCGCGGTCTACCCGTACAATGACCGACTGGAAGCGATTGCACGGGCCAACAGCCTGGATACTGCCTTTCAGGCGGCTATCTTCACCCAGGACCTCGACACCGCGATGGACAGCATCCGGCGACTCGATGCGACCGCGGTGATGGTGAACGACCATACCGCCTTCCGCTCCGACTGGATGCCCTTTGCCGGACGCCGCAGCTCCGGCTATGGCATTGGCGGAATCGGTTACACCATGCACGACATGCTGCAAGTGAAGATGGCGGTTATCAAGCTACCGCCGACAACACCGAAAACAACCTGAGATTCATTTACTCAACGGAGCAGAAGGCGGCTGAGAGTTCTAGAGGGTCACACGCCACATTACACATTATTGTTGGCACGTTGAGTGGCTGGTTGAGAAAGGGTGTTTTGACCAGATCCGGCAGTTCTTGAATAAAGAGATTGAAGTTATAGAGATAGTGGAAGAAGATTATGCGAACATTCTCGATTCACCCAAAGAGGAAATGAGATTGCAGGAGTTGATCGATGAGCATGAGAGCTGCCTGAAGAAGAAAGAGAAACCAAAGAAAACCGGAAAGAGTTAGTGACCCTGAATTGTCGTTTGCCAAATGGTATCCAACCCCCCACATTGCATGGTCGTGACCTTCAAAGCAAACACTCT
>CALZHQ010000120.1 GCA_945787295.1 uncultured Desulfuromonadales bacterium | reverse complement strand
GGACCCGCGAAGTCGCCATCATTTTCCCGTTGGCTGATACCGCATTGGCCACCTCCGGCAACTATCGCAACTTTTATCTCGAAAATGGCCAGCGCTACGTCCATACTCTCGATCCGGTGAGCGGCAAGCCGATCCGACACAAACTGGCCTCTGTCACCGTTCTCGATCCGAACTGTGGGCGGGCCGATGCCCTGGCCACGGCATTGATGGTGATGGGCGAAGAGAAAGGCCGCCAGTTTGTCGAGCACAACCGGATCGCCGCCTATTTCCTTATCCACGAAAAAGATGCGACGATAGAATACAGAAGTCCCAGGTTTGAGAGTTTTATGTCAAAGGCTGCCAAATGAAACTGTTTGCCGTCGCGCTGATCTTTTTTCTGCTCGCCTTCGCTGGCCTGGCGATCGGTCTGATTGTCCGGCGGAAAGGCTTGCGCAGCGGCTGTGGGCATGCCCTCAGCAAAGATCATGATTGTCGTTGTGAATCTGATCTGGACGCCAGTATGCAAGGGCAGGGTGATTGTCAGGCACAGAAGAATAAACTCTGAAAAGTAAAATTCTTAAAACGCGAGCTTTCAGCGAGTCAGACCCCAAGCTATTATTTCCTTCCCTCTCCCCATCACTAGCGCAATAGACTCAAGACTGAACGGCAGCCGCAGAAAAACATCGCTCTATTTGCGGTACAATTTAGCAACATCTTCTCGTCTGTCTACAGACAGATCCCAACGAGCTGAATGTTTCATTCCGGGGTGGTAATCGCTGCATGCGCAATGAGATCCGTAATGTTTAAAAGTGGAATTCTGCATAGCTGAACGGTTTATCGACAAATGGAATCAATTCGACAATTGTACCGCATCGGTACCGGTCCATCGAGCAGTCACACCATGGGGCCGCGAAAGGCTGCAGAAATCTTTTTAGCGCGGCAGCCGGGAGCAGCGAAATACCAGGTCACCCTGTACGGGAGTCTGGCCGCGACCGGGCGCGGGCACCTGACCGATAAGGCGCTGGAGGAGACTTTTCAACCTCATCCTGTTGAGCTGATCTGGGCCCCGGAAAAGCAGTTGCCGCTGCATCCGAACGGCATGCGGTTTGTGGCTTATTCTGCAGACGGTAGTCTGCTCGAAGAGTGGGAGGTGTATAGCGTCGGCGGCGGTGCCCTGCTTGACCCTGCCGGCGGAGAGTCGTTGGTATCTGCTGCTTCGCTTTATGACCTGCACAGTATGGAAGAAATACTCAAACATACTGTCGAGACCGGCGAATCTTGCTGGGAATATGTACTGGCCAGCGAGGGGGAGGGTTTTCTCGACTATCTGGCTGACGTCTGGGAGGTGATGTCGAAATCGATCGAGCAGGGTCTGAACAATGTCGGGGTGCTGCCTGGTGGCTTGGGGGTCGGTCGCAAGGCGCATGCTTTTTATCGCAAGGCCTCGCTCTACGGTCCTCACCTGAAACATCATGCCCAGGTTTGGGCTTACGCCTTGGGGGTATCGGAAGAGAATGCTGCCGGCGGAGTGATCGTCACCGCCCCGACCTGTGGGGCCAGCGGCGTGCTACCGGCGGTGCTACGCTATCTGGACGAAACCCTTGAGTGTGGTCAGGAGGAGATTTTGCGGGCTCTGGCGACCGCCGGGCTGGTCGGAAACCTGGTTAAACACAATGCCTCGATTTCCGGTGCCGAGGTTGGCTGTCAGGGGGAAATCGGCACCGCCTGCGCGATGGCTGCCGCGGCAGCAACCCAGTTGCATGGCGGGACGGTGCGGCAGATCGAATATGCCGCCGAGATGGGCCTGGAGCATCACCTCGGCCTGACCTGCGACCCGGTCAACGGGTTGGTGCAAATTCCCTGTATCGAGCGCAATGCCCATGCGGCGACCAGAGCCTTGAGCTGCTGCCACTTTGCGCTGTTATCAGGCGGAGAGCACAAGATTACCTTTGATGAAATTGTCACGGTGATGAAAAAAACCGGGCAAGCCTTACCACCCCTCTATCGCGAGACCGCCACTGGCGGCATAGCCGAAGCCTACCGCCAACGGAAAAAGGATTAACTGTCTTCGTCAACCTCACCTGGCACAGGCGCTGGTGAGGGAAGGGCACTCTATGAAAGCGCTGGTAAAAAAAGAATCTGCACCAGGCCTCTGGTTGGAAGAGTTGCCAGACCCTGATATCGGCATCAATGATGTGCTGATAAAGGTTAAGCGGACCGCCATCTGTGGAACCGATATGCATATCTATAACTGGGACGCCTGGGCAGAAAAAACCATCCCCGTGCCGATGATTGTCGGGCACGAGTTTGTCGGCGAGATTGTTGCGGTCGGCTCCAATGTGATCGATTTCAGACCCGGGCAGATCGTCTCTGGTGAAGGGCATGTGGTTTGCGGCCGTTGCCGAAACTGCATGGCCGGGCGTCGCCATCTCTGCGCCCATACCAGCGGGGTCGGTGTTGACCGGCCCGGGGCCTTTGCCGAATACCTGGCGCTGCCGATGTCCAACGTCTGGGAACATCGGCCGAATATCGATCTGGATGTGGCCGCTCTGTTTGATCCTCTGGGCAATGCGGTGCATACCGCCCTGCAGTACGATCTGCTCGGCGAAGATGTGCTGATTACCGGGGCCGGTCCGATCGGGGCCATGGCGGCTGCCGTTTGTCGCCATGCCGGAGCCCGGCATATCGTAATCACCGATATAAATCCCCAGCGTCTGGAATTGGCCAAAACCCTGGGGGCGACTTGTACTGTGGATGTCAGCCGGGAAAACCTCGCCGCGGTGCAGCAACGCTTGGGGATGTCGGAGGGGTTTGATGTCGGCCTGGAAATGTCCGGTAACCCTTCAGCTTTTAATGACCTGTTGGCCAATATGTGTCACGGGGGCAAGGTGGCGATTCTGGGGATTCCAGAGGGGAATGTCGCCATCGACTGGAACAGGGTGATCTTTAATATGCTCACGCTGAAAGGAATTTACGGTCGTGAGATGTACGAAACCTGGTACAAGATGTCGGTGCTGATCGAGACGGGCCTGGATATTTCGCCGGTTATCACCCACCGCCTCGATTATCGCCAGTTTGAGCAGGGTTTTGCGGCCATGAATGCCGGAGAAGCGAGTAAAGTCATCTTGAATTGGGACTCTTGACGGTAGGCGCAGAGCGCTCGGATTTAACCTGCGGTTGTTAGGGAGAATGCTGTGGACGGTAAATTTCAGGAACATTTAAGTGCCGAACTAAAAGAGATTGAGTCTGCCGGGTTGTACAAGCGGGAACGGTTAATCACCACCCCGCAAAGTGCCCATGTGGGCGTCAGCAGTGGCGGCGAGGTGTTGAATCTCTGCGCCAACAATTACCTCGGCCTGGCTCAACACCCGGAGGTTAACGCTGCCGCCAAACTCGCTCTGCAGGAGTGGGGTTTCGGCATGGCCTCGGTCCGTTTTATCTGTGGCACCCAGACCTTGCACAAGCAACTCGAAGACAAATTGAGCGGTTTTTTGGGCACCGAGGACACCATTCTTTACCCCTCCTGTTTTGATGCCAACGGCGGTCTGTTCGAAACCCTGTTGGGCGAGCAGGATGCGGTCATTTCTGACGAACTGAACCATGCCAGCATTATTGACGGCGTGCGTTTAAGTAAAGCCGGGCGTTACCGCTATCGCAACAGCGATATGCTTGATCTGGAAGAACAGTTGAAAGTTGCTGATAAAAACGGGGCCCGTTTTAAACTGATTACCACCGATGGGGTTTTCTCCATGGATGGCTATATCGCCCGGATCGACGAAATCTGTGATTTGGCAGAAAAATATCATGCCCTGGTGCACGTCGATGATTCGCATGCCACTGGTTTTATCGGCGCCGGAGGGCGCGGGACCCACGAGTACCGGGGTTGTCTGGAGCGGGTCGATATCATCACCGGCACCCTGGGCAAAGCCCTGGGGGGTGCCAGCGGCGGCTTTACCAGTGCCAGCAAGGAAGTTGTCGATCTGCTGCGGCAGCGCTCGCGGCCGTATCTTTTTTCCAATTCGGTCGCACCGCCGGCGGTCGCCGGAGCGATCAAAGCGATCGAGCTGGTGAGTGGATCGAGTACGCTGCGCGATCGATTGCGAGACAACACCGCGGTCTTTCGCAAGGGGTTGGAGAACCTCGGCTTTGAACTTTTACCGGGAGAGCATCCGATAGTGCCAGTGATGCTGCATGATGCAGTGGTCGCAGGGAAGTTTGCCGACGCCATGTTGGCAGAGGGTATCTTCGTGGTGGCTTTTTCCTACCCAGTGGTGCCGAAGGGCAAGGCGCGTATCCGGACTCAGATGTCGGCAGCCTTGACGCCGGATGACCTGGAATATGCGATCGAAGCCTTCGGCCGGGTGAAAAAACAGTTAGACCTCTAACTCGTATTACGGCTGAAATTTCTTTCAAATCAGATTCAAGCAGTCATAAAAGCCCACGGTTATCTGACCGTGGGCGCTACTCGTATTAAGCTATCAATCGAACTCTTCATACTGGAATGCGGGACTTATGCGACAGCTGAGATTTTGCCTTTTATGTTGATCCCAGGGGGGTAGGCTACTGACGCCTAGGCGGATTTAGAACGTGCCCAGCCTGCAATCTGCTGTGTGTTCAATGCCCCTGCTTGCCGGGCAATCTCTTTTCCCTCCTTAAACAGAATCAGGGTCGGTAGACTGCGAACGGTGTACCTCTGTGCTGTGAAACGGTTTGTTTCTGTATTGAGCGTTGCCAGGCGGAAATCAGGTTCAAGGATTGAACTGGTCCGTTTGAAATCTGGCCACGTTTTTTGGCAATAACCACACCAGGGAGCCCAGAATAGTACCAACAAAGTCTGACCGCTGCCGCTTAACACTTTCGGAAAATTTCCGTCTGTCAGTTCCATCGTCTCGCCTGAAAAAAGGGGCCTATGGCATTTGCCGCACTTGGGAGCATCCTGTAACCGTCTTTGTGGTAACCGGTTTAATGCCGCGCATTTGTGACAGACAATCTGTATATCAGTACCCATGCCAGCACCTGTTTCTGTAGCTGCCCCGGATGCCTCTTTCGGGATAGGAATTCATCTGTATAGCTCTAACAGGCTTCTGAATAATCGGGGGGCGATAAGCAGGTTGCGCCCGCCACCGGGGAGCTTTCTGCTCCTGCCTGCTCAATTCCAGCAAGCGACGCACTCTCTCCTTGGTCGGTGGATGAGTTCGCAACCAGTGTGGCAGCGAATATCCTGGGAGCAACTGGTGGCGGAAGCCACTGGTGTTCCGCTGGATTTTCTGCAGGGTAGAGGCGAGGTCTTCAGGATCCCCGGTCAAAGTTGCCGCCCCCAGGTCGGCATTGTATTCCCGCACTCGCGACAGTCCCAGTTGAGCCAGAGTACTGACCTGCGGAGCGAAAATTAAGATGAACACCAGCAGCCAGTTGATATCCACATCAGTGAGAAACACCAGTGGGAGGTTTACTAACAGCAGAAGCTGGCCGAACAGGGACAGGCTGTTGGTCAAGCGACTGGCCAGGTCAGCCAGCCGCATGACGCGAAGATCATCATTGCGCAGATGACTGATTTCGTGCGCCAGTACGCCGATCAGTTCACGTTGGTTTAGCAACCTTAACAACCCCTCGGAAATGGCAATGATCGGTTCATCGTGGCTGCCGACGGCCATCGCGTTCGGTTGTCGCATCGGCAGGTAATAGAGTTTCGGCAGCTTGCCCAGCTCTGCTTGTTGTGCCAACTGGTGAATAATTTGATAGGTCTGCGGGGCCTGCCACCTGCTGAGCGGTCTGGCGCCGTGCAGTTTCATCAGCAGCCGTGGTGAGCCGGTCGGCACAACTAGTAAGGTGCCGCCGATAACCAGCAGCCAGATTGCTGCCGCAGGTCCCCAGATCAGCCAGCCGAGCGACAACAGATAGCCACCCAGAAAGGCGAGCAACAAAGCTGTATGCAGCCGGTTCCGCCACAGTTGGCAGAACCATCGGCTTCTGTCGATTGGGGATCTGCGGAGCATCTGTCTATCCTTTCTGTCGACCTGGCAGGTTTA
>CALZHQ010000119.1 GCA_945787295.1 uncultured Desulfuromonadales bacterium | reverse complement strand
GACCTGGATAATAACGATTCCACCGTCGCGGGTAATAATTACCTAACCGGCTACACGGAAGGTGGCGGCTCGGTATTTATTGCGGATACCGATATTTCTATTACCGATATTGACGATACCGCAATTGAGAGTGCAACCATCACCATCACCAATGTTGAGGCCGGTGACTTGTTGACTGTGGGGGGCTTGCCAGTTGGGATCTCAGCAAGTTCGTATAATCCCGCGACTGGGGTCATTACCCTTACTGGTGCGGCTTCCCTGGCAGACTATCAGTCAGCAATCCGCGCCATCGAATACAACAATGATGGTTCGGCCAGTGGTGCTGCCAGGAATATCGCCATTAGCGTAAATGATGGAGATGTCGAAAGTGCAGTAACGACATCAACGATAAATATGACTCTGGTGCCAACCGTCTCGGTCACCGATGTTTCGGTGCAGGAGCCGGCAGCGGGGACGACAACCCTGATCTTTACTGTTGCGGTTGATCAGGTCCTGGGTAGTGATCTGACATTTGATTTCCAGACGTCAGACATCAGTGCGGTGTCCGGCTCGGACTATACCGGTTTGCTCAGTACTGTGGGAACCATTGCCGCAGGCGCGACAACGACGACAGTAACAGTCACTGTTAACAGCGATGCCAACGTTTTTGAAGGTGATGAAACCTTCGGCCTCAATCTGACTAATTTCAACCAGGCGGTTAATTTCAACGCTGCGGCGCATACCATCGCCGGTGGAGTCCAGGGAATAGGGACCATCGGTGCCAATAATGGGGCTCCGGTCGCGGCTGACGATTTCTTTGTTACGGCTCCCGACACGCCGCTGACCACCGGGAATGTCCTTGTCAATGATACGCTGGTCGACAATGCCTCGATCAACAGCTTCGATATTCTCAGCGCGAATGGTGGGACCGTCAGCTACAACAATGACGGCACCTTTAATTATGCGCCTGCCGCCGGCTTTAATGGGACCGACAGTTTTAGCTACCAGCTGATCGATGCTGATGGCGAAGTCGACACGGCGCTGGTGACCATCGAAGTGACCAGTACCCCGACGAATGCCCCGGTTGTGGTCGCCGTACCCGACTCAGCGTACACCGAAAATGGCGCCCCGGTCAGCTTGCTGGCGGGGATTTCTCTGACCGACAGCGATAGCTCGAACCTCTCTTCGGTGGTGGTCCGCGTTGATGGCTACATTCAGTCACAGGATGTGTTGGGATATCTGACCGCAGGGACCAATGTCGGTGCCAGCGTGGTGCAGACGGGCAATGTTTGGGAGCTGACCCTGTCCGGTGGTGCTGATATCATCGAATATCTGAATGTTCTCAATAGCCTCACCTATGAAAACTCCTCCGAAAACCCGAGCACTGCTGCACGCAGCATAACGGTCGAGGCCTATGATGACGCGTTTAACAATCTGTTTGGCGCCGATGTTGGCTCGCTGACGGTTATTCCAACCAATGATGCGCCGGTGGTGACGGATAATGCGGTCTATGCGCTGGACAGTAGCAACGATAATGCGCTGAATATCACGGCACCGAGCGACTTTGACCATGACGACGCTACCCTGGTTGTTACCGTCACCGGACTGCCCTCCGGGATAGGCACGGTGATGATGGCCGACGGGGTTACTCCGTTGGTTATGGGGCAGGCTCTGACTTTGTTCGAGTTGACATCCCTGGTCTTCGATGCTGGATCGGTCGAGGGGACAGAGACTTTGACCTACAGCGTCTCGGATGGGGCAGAAACAGTCAGCGGAACGACGACCATCAACGTGGGATCCTCGGAAGCGGACTTCAATACCGTTTACGAGAGCGCCCTTACGGGTGGAAGCGGCGCGGATAACGGGTCGACGATCGCAACCGGCAATGTCTTCGCGAACGACGCCATCGGCGCGAGCGCAATCGACAGTATTGATTTCGGTGCGAGCAACGTTGCACCGGTCTCGGGTGTCATCAGTATCACTACCGCAATTGGCACCCTGACCGTCTATGCTGATGGATCGACGCCCGGTTACAGCGTTGGTGATTATGAATATGTCCTGAATACAAACGATACCAGCGGCGCCGACGTTGATGAGGTATTTACCTACAACTTCACTAACGGACTGAGCTATTCCGATTCTTTGACCATCAGTGTGCTGGATGATAAGCCGGTTGCGAATGATCTGGAGGAAGATATCCCGGAGTCGGAGGAGCAGAATTACAATATTATGTTCACGCTGGATATCTCTACCAGCATGAATGCCCAGGTTGGATCCACTGGCCAGACGCGCCTCGAACTGGCTAAGGAAGCTTTGGTCTCGCTGGGTAAGGAATATTACAACCAGTCCACCCTGGTGGCTATCACCGTGCTGCTGTTTGCTGACGGCGCCCACACGCTGGGAACCTATGATAATTTCACCGATCTTCAGGCTGCGGTAAGCGGGGTGCGTGATGCGGGTACGCCCCCTTACTATACGAACAATTCAACTAATGACCCGGATGCGACCGTCAGCAACTCCACGAGCTACAATGATGCCCTGAGTTTGATTCAGGCGGAATTGTCAGCAGATCTGGCGTTCCAGAATCCCGCTGACGGCGTGCAGAACATCTCTTACTTTCTGTCGGATGGCGCGGTGACGCGCGACGGGACACCGATCGGCAATGGATTTGACGCCTTTGTTAACAGCAATTCAATCGATTCCTATTCCGTAGGGATCGGCACCGGTCTGCCCGGTGACCTGTCGGATCTGAATTTCATTCACAATATTGATTCACTCGGGCAGGGCAATGGCACGGTAGATGACGCTCTGATCATTTCGGATGTTGCCTTGCTGGAATCCGAACTGTTGAGTACCGTACCGACCGCCTTCGGCGGCAATATAACCGTCGATGGGGCGATCAGTAATGTGCTGTTCGGCGCCGACGGCGGTTTCGTGGAGTCGATCGTCCTCGATATCGGGACTTTCACTTATGATGGTAGTACCATTTCAGTTCCCGCAGGGTTGGCGGCGACAGCCGAAATCGATGGTTCCAGGTTGACGCTGAATGCGGATGACGGCTTTGCCTACGGCACCTTTACCTTCGATTTTTCAGATGGAAGCTACCTGTTTATCGCACCCAATGGTATGGCGCCGAATTCCTTCGACATCAACTACAGCATCCAGGATGGTGATGGTGACGTCGCGACGGCCACGGCGACAATCAATATTGTCGATGACCGTCCGGACGCCCACGATGACCTGCATACCATGGAGCATTTCGAAGCAGCGGCGGGAAATGTGGTGACCGGATTAGGGACCGACGCCGGACCCGCGCTCGGCAACGGTTTTACCCCGTGTGCGATTCAGGGCGGGGGGGTCGACAAGATCGTTGATAATGACGACGTGACCTCCTTCTCCTACCAGGGCGAAAGCTTCGATCTGGATTTTGTCACCGTACCGGCCGATGGCAGTAGCGGTACCCTGCAGTGGACGTTCGCCAGTGAAACCAATCTGGACGGCGACCTGGTCACCCAGGTGACGGTGACTGATAGTGCGACTAATTCGGTCCTGGTCTTCCGGAGTAACGGTTACTACAACTATACGCCGGACGAAGCTGGCAGCGCTGCTGTTCCGCAAACCATTGCCGCAACCTCGGCAGGGAATGTCGCCGCAAGCGACTTTACCCTGAGCTCCCCAGACGGAAATATCCAATACCAGGGCTCTGGCGCAACAATCCGGGGGGGCAGGAATGACCGTATCGATTATAACGAAACCATGGTCATCACCTTCGATACGGTGGCGATGCCGCTGGGTGCTGCCGACGTCTCCTTAGATTTGTCCAGTTACCGCTCCGGGGAAACCGTAACGATTGATATTTATGACACTGCCGGGATCTTGCTGGCGGGTGGCATCCTGTTTGATTCCAGCAGCATCGATCTGTCGGCCTATTCAGGAGTGGGCCGGGTGGAAATGACCGGCGCCAGCGCCTCCGGTCCGGCAACGATGGTTAGATTGCTCAATGTAAACTACACTGAGGTCATTGCTCCGCAAGTCACTTCGCTTGAACCGGTTCTTATCGAGTATGTACTGACAGACTCCGACGGCCAGTCCGACACCGCGCAGCTGTCGATCTATACGGTTGATAACCATATCACTGGGACGGCGGGCGCGGATAATATCTCCGGCCTGGCCGAGAATGATGCCATTGTTGGCGATGCCGGGGACGACATCCTGATGGGCAACGCCGGCCATGACACGGTATCAGGTGGTGATGGTGCGGATATCATCAGTGGTGGCGCTGGCAACGATTATCTCAGCGGCGGCGCAGACGGCGATAGCCTCAAAGGCGATGCCGGTAACGATCATCTGGCTGGCGAAGGCGGCAACGATATTCTCGATGGTGGCCTTGGTCATGATATCGTCCTGGGTGGCAGCGGGGATGACCTGGTGTTTGGCGGGTCCGGGAATGATCAGCTCGACGGTGGCGAGGGCCACGACCAGTTGTATGGCGGTAGCGGCAGTGATGTCCTCAGCGGTGGAAGCGGTAATGATATTCTGGTCGGAGGCAGTGGCGACGATATCCTGAGCGGCGGCCTCGGTTCAGATCGCTTCGATTTCAACCTTGGTGATCAGGGGGGCGTCGGAGCTCCCGCAGTCGATATGGTTACCGATTTCGATACCACCGGCGGTGATGTCCTTGATCTGAGTGACTTGCTGCAAGGGGAAGAGTCAAACCCGCTGACCGATTATCTGCAGTTCGATCACGGAGATTTTGATGGGGATGGGTCTGCAGATGATACCAGGATCTCCATCGATCATGATGCTGGTGGCCTGTTTGAAGTCACCCAGGAAGTTGTCCTGCATGATGTTGATCTGACCGGCGGCGGCACCTTGCTCGATCAGGATATTATCAACAGTCTGCTGAACAATAATAATTTGACAACCGATTGAGACTGCCGGAGGGAGAGCCGGCTCTTGAAGTTTTCTCTTCAGGAGCCGGTTGAATTAATAGGCCCTTCTGTTTGTGCAGTTTTTTTGCTAGGTTGATGCTTCATTAGTGTAGTCTAGGAGCTTGTCAGTTGGATAAATTTAAAAGTCGTCTGTAGGTCTCTTTTTTCAAGGTTTGATAGATGCTTCAAAGAACGATCATCTCTTTATTGAGCGGGGTCATGGTCTGTCTAGTGGCCAGCACTTCTCATGCGGCTCTGACCAGCCTTCATCAAACAGTTGCGCAGGCATTGAATTACAGCCCCCGTTTGCAGGTGCTGAAATATAATCGGGATGCAGTACAGCATGAATTGCAGCAGTCAAGGGGCGAGTATCTTCCCTCGGTCAATCTGATCCTCGGTTATGGCACCGACCAGCACAGTGATCGCGCGACGCGCAATACCGGTGCGGATCCTGATGACAGCGATTGGGATGCCCGTGGTGAGGCAGCGCTGAGCTTGACGCAGCGGCTTTATGATGGTGGTGAGGTGAAAAATCGGGTTGCGGTTAGAAAAGCCCTGCTCAGTTCTGCCGATTACCGGGTGTTTGACAACGCCCAGGCGATTGCACTTGATGCACTGATTGCTCATCTCAACGTTTACCGGCAACGGGAGCTGGTTGCTTTGTCGGAGAAGAATGTCTCTATGCATCAGGATATTCTCGCGTCTCTTGAGCTGTTGCGGAAGGCGGGCGCTGGTAGTATTGCCGATGTGACTCAGGTTCAGGGGCGTTTGGCGCGAGCCGAATCCTCCCTTTACAATACCAAGGCCGACCTTGCTGGCGCCGAAGCAAATTATCTGCGGGTTGTCGGGACCGACCCGCAGCAGGTCGGTTTTGCCGGTGTGCCGAAGATTAGCCCGACCTCCCTGATGCAGGCGCTTGAAGAGACGGAATCGGGCAATCCCAAAGTTCTGGCGCTCGGGGCCGATGTTGAAGAGACTGAAGCGCGCGAGCTGCTGGCACAAGCTGCCTATGCCCCGAAGCTGAATCTGGAGTTGAGCAGCAACTACCGCGATCAGGTTGAAGGCAATCCCTCCTGGCAACACAGCAACGAAGCGATGCTGCGGATGCGCTGGAA
>CALZHQ010000118.1 GCA_945787295.1 uncultured Desulfuromonadales bacterium | reverse complement strand
CAGGGCTCCAAGCTGATTATCGCTGTGATTTTTAACCAGCTCCAGCAGTTCCGGGTATTTGCCGAAGAAATTCTCGCGGATGTAGTCGCCGTGGCCGAGGGTGAAGCGTTGCATTTCGCCGTCGAGCACCTCATCCATCCGCTGGATCAGTTTGCCGGAGGAATCCTCGGCGAGCAATCTGTCCCAGTCGCTACCCCAGATTACCTTGATGACGTTCCAGCCGGCGCCGCGGAAGGCCGCTTCCAGTTCCTGAATGATCTTGCCGTTGCCGCGCACCGGCCCGTCGAGCCGCTGCAGGTTGCAATTGACGACAAAGATCAGATTGTCGAGCTGTTCGCGGGCAGCCAGGGTAATGGCACCGAGCGATTCCGGTTCATCCATCTCGCCGTCACCAAGCATTGCCCAGACTTTGCGACCGCTCGATTTACGTAAGCCCCGATCGACCAGATAGTGATTGAAGCGTGCCTGGTAGATGGCGGTTAATGCGGTCAGCCCCATGGAAACGGTCGGGAATTCCCAGAAGTTACTCATAAGGAATGGATGCGGGTACGAAGAGAGTCCGCCTTCCGGATGCAATTCATTGCGAAAGCGTTCTAAATCCTGTTCAGTGAGACGACCTTCGAGAAAGGCCCGGGCGTAAACCCCGGGTGCGGCATGACCTTGGAAATAAACCATGTCGCCAAGAAACTCGTCGGTACGGCCGCGCCAGAAATGGTTGAAGCCGACTTCCCAGAGGGTTGCTGCCGAAGCGTAAGTCGAGATATGCCCGCCGATGCCGGGAGATTCGCGGTTGGCGCGAATGACCATCGCCATAGCATTCCAGCGGATAATCGATTTGATGCGCCGTTCGAGCTCCCGTTTGCCGGGGAAGACCGGTTGCTGGTCGTGAGGAATGCTGTTGATATACGGGGTGTTGGCGGTGAAGGGGATGCTGACACCTTGCTCCTGGGCACGGACCTGCATTAAGCGCAGCAGCTGCCGGACCCGCTCCGCTCCTTGCGTCTGCAGCACATAGTCGAGGGATTCCCGCCACTCGCTGTTTTCTATCTCTTCAATTTCCGCAGAAATATTCGGCACCTGTTTGCTAGTCATCCTCAGCTCCTCGTTGATGAGACTCTCAGGGGTATTTATCTCTCTAGAATAGATTCTACCTGACATTGTGATTTAAGCCACGGCTCTCTCACCGATTGATTTAGTCTCTCGATTTGTGAGTGCTGTTCAGAGTTGACCAGACTTTCGCCAGAACTCCTCAGCAACCGGGTGGAGCGGAATGATGATCCCCTGCAACCCTTTGGGGATTTCTAGATCTTGCGCGATCGGGTGCAGCTTGCGCAAAGCGGCAATTCCCGCTGGACTGTAGAGCTGCTTCAGCGTACTTTTCAGGAGCTCCGTATCGGTATCGATATGGGTCACCAGCAGGCTGTTATCCTGAAAAGTTTCTACTGCGCGAGTTTGGCCAAAATAGGTGTTGGCTGGGATTTCAGTTTCTGTGTAATAAGGATTTTGAGTAAAGAAATCGCTTGAGCGGGCGGCTTTATTCAAATTAATCAGCCGCAGCGGCTGTTTTTTGTTGAATTTCGTAATGGAAGAACTGGGGGCGCCGACCAGTTGCCAAACCGCTTCAGCACGGCCAGAGCCAAGTTCAGTCATCCCCAGAGCGTAACCGATATACAGGGGGGTGATATGATCCCAGATACCGATGGCACGGAAATAACGTTCCGCACTGTGAGCCGCACCTGATCCGGAACTGCCTATAGCTATCCGGCGATAAACCAGATCATATGGGTCCTGGATGACACTTTTCTCTAGCACGGCAAGTTGCGCTGTGGATCCGTAGATTCGCCCGAGAGCACGGATGTTTGTTAAGCGAGTTGTTTCTTTAGACAGTTCCCCCTGCCTGCCGAGGTACGCGTCGCCAGCATAGGCCAGCGCCATGATGACTGCACCGGTATCGACTTTTTTCAGATTGGCGACAGAACCGCCAGAGCTGATGACGGTAATTTGTTGGTCTGGATGTTCCTGCTGCAAAAGAGAGGCGATTCCGTTGGCAATTATGGTAAAAGTTCCGCCCTCTGGCCCACCACCAAGCTTGATGGTGTCCGGATTGCGTGAGTTGGCAAGCACCAGAACCAAGAGAAGAAGGGCGCAGCTGGCAATAATGAGGAGTACTCTGGGCATAGGCTCTCCGTTGTCCTTAATGAGAATTATAACTGAAAATATTTTTTTTGGTGGCTTGCCGAAAGCGGCCCAGTATTTTGTTGCCGGCAAGGTACTATGATAATCTCTAAGTCTATTCGAAACCCTAAAATCAAGAGGAGATCTGGATGAAAATCGATTGGGCGTATTTGCGTAAGGGCTGAACTTCTTGTAAAAATGCTCAAGAGTTTCTTGAGAGCGAAAAAGTATCAGCAGCAGAGGTTGTCGATGCGCGAAAAACAAAAATTGATGAAGCGCAAGCTTGGGAATTGTTACAAGGGGCAAAATCTATCGCCGTAGCCAAGGGCAAGAAGGTGCAGCGTTTCGAGTCTGTGAGCGATGAAAAAGAGGCTGTCCTGAAAAATGTGATGGGGCCGAGTGGTAACCTGCGCGCCCCGACCTACCGGTTTGGAAACCAGTTTGTGGTCGGTTTTAATCTCGACCTGTATCAGGGCTGGGTAAAGTAGTTACTTCGCTTAAGGGCGATAAATTGGCCGCGACAGGGTTTGTTTTTCGTTTGCGGAGATTACCAAGTTACCGGGATAAGCCGTTAGGGCGATGTGGTTCATCGTCCTGACGGCTTTTTATTGTTTGCCGGCAAATTTCTGAATTTAATGGTAAGTGTCTATATTGTCGTCATTATTTTGCTGCAACAGGGTGAGAAAGGTGGTTGCGATGTTATAATAATATCAAGCTGTAGAGCCTTAGAAAAAAGGGGGTCGTTATGCAAAGAGATGTCAGTAAATTTGGGATCAGTGACAAAAAGGGCCGCCAGGCGACCAATGCCGATCCGTTTTTGTCGCATGAAAGAACCAGAGAGCCGTCACTCTGTACCACTTGCCATGCCGCCTTCCACCGCAAACGCTGGACATGCGATTCAGAAACCTATCGTGAACTTGAATTGAGTCCGAAAATCAACAAAGTGACCTGCCCCGCCTGTCAGAAAATCGATGCTGGTTATTCGGAGGGCATCGTGACCTTACGCGGCAGCTATCTTTGGGAGCATGAAAAGGAAATCCGCAATATCTTAAAAAACGAAGAGACCAAGGCCTATAACAAGAATCCCCTCGAGCGGATTATTCGCATGACCCGTGATAAGGATAAGCTGGTGATAGAAACCACGGAAGAGAAGTTGGCAGAGCACCTTGGCCGGGTCTTGCACCGTGCCCATCGGGGTGAACTGAAAATCTCCTGGGCCGGAAACCCCGATCTTTGCCGCGTCAGTTGGGAGCGGATGCTCTGAAACTGCGGCTGGCAATTGTCACCGGGAGGAGCACTGATTAATTTATGAACCAGTTTCACTTGCTGGAACATACGGCCGATATGGGAATCGCGGCGGAAGGGGAGACCCTTGCCGCCCTTTTTCAGCAGGCGGCGCTGGGTTTACGACAGATTGTGACTTCTGCTGAAGACATTCAGTCTCGGCAGGATATGATAGTTGAGGTGATGGCTCATGACCGTGAGGAGCTGCTGGTTAACTGGTTGAGTGAATTGCTCTACCTGCTCGAATCGCGACAGTTTCTACCCGCCGATTTTGAGATACAGAAAATCACCGAGCAACAGCTGCTTGTCCGAGTGGCGGGCGAGCCGGCTGATCCTGAGCGGCATCAACTGGAGCGGGAAATAAAAGCCATCACTTATCATCAGATCAAAGTGGAGCGGATAGATGGCGGCTGGCGAGCACAAGTTTATGTCGATCTCTGACCCTTGCCAGTCACCACAGCGAACCGGGAGCAGATTATGAGCATCCAGGTCGAGCAGCTCGATTCCTGTCGTTGGCGAATTCCCCGAGAAGGAAAAATGCGCACCGATGGTCTGGTTTTCGCCAGCCGAGAGATGATGCGAGATCTGCGGCAGAGTAATGCATTGGAACAAGTGCGCAATGTTGCCACTTTGCCCGGAATCGTCGGGCCGTCAATTGCCATGCCCGACATCCATTGGGGATACGGTTTCCCGATCGGCGGCGTGGCTGCTTTCGATGCCAAGGAAGGGGTGGTTTCCCCTGGTGGTGTTGGTTACGACATCAACTGTGGAGTGCGGCTGCTGCGCACCGGACTGACTGTTGAGGAAATCCGTCCAAGGATCGACAGATTGGCTGACGAACTCTATCGAAATGTTCCGTCTGGGGTCGGTTCCCACCGGCGTGATCTGAAACTGAGTATTGGGGAGGAGCGCAAAGTACTCAGTAAGGGTGCGCGTTGGGCGGTCGAGAACGGGTTTGGGGTTGCTGAGGACCTGGAGCATATCGAAGAAGGGGGTGCCATCGCTGGTGCCGACCCGGGGAGTCTTTCCGATCGGGCGATGGAGCGGGGACGCAATCAGCTCGGGACATTGGGCAGCGGCAATCACTTTTTAGAGATCGATCTTGTCGAGGAGATCGGCAATCAACAGGCCGCTGATGTTTTGGGTTTGTTTCCCGGTCAGGTTACGGTCACTATCCACACCGGGAGCCGTGGCCTCGGCTTCCAGGTTTGCGCTGACCACCTTAAGCTGATGCAGCGGGCCTCTGCGAAGTACGGCATCGAACTGCCTGACCGGCAACTCTGTTGCGCTCCTTTGACCAGCCCGGAAGGACAACAGTACCTGGCGGCGATGGCTGGTGCCGCGAATTTCGCATTTGCCAATCGGCAGCTGATTACCGCCTGGGTGCGGGAAAGTTTCGAAAATGTTCTGGGCAAAGGCCAGTCCGAGTTACGGATCGCTTCAATTTACGACGTTTGCCACAATATTGCCAAAATGGAGACCCATCACTATCAGGGTAAGAAGCGGCGGCTCTGTGTGCATCGCAAAGGTGCGACCCGGGCTTTCCCACCGAAGCATCCAGATACTCCAAAGCTCTACAGCAGTATCGGTCAGCCGGTGATGATTCCCGGCGACATGGGTCGCTATTCATATGTGCTGGTTGGCACGCAAGGCGGCTTCGAAGAAACCTTCGGTTCCACCTGCCATGGGGCGGGGCGGGTGCTGTCGCGGCACGCGGCGAAAAAGCTCGCTAGAGGTCGCAATATCGAACAGGAGTTGGCATCTCAAGGAATCATCATCCGCGCCTCTTCCCGGGCGACTGTGGCTGAGGAGATCTCCGAATCGTACAAGGATGTCCTTGATGTCGTCAGTGTTGTGGAACAGGCCGGCATCGGTAAAATCGTCGCCCGCTTAAAGCCACTGGCTGTGATTAAGGGGTAGTCGGCTTTTCCGACTTGCCTCAGCTCTGCGACTGGTGTTTGATTTGTCCATGGGTGAACAACGCAAAATCATTCACATCGATATGGATGCCTTTTACGCTTCCGTCGAGCAGCGGGACAACCCGTCGCTGCGTGGGAAAGCGGTGATTGTTGGTGGTGACCCGGGCGGGCGCGGGGTGGTGGCAACCTGTTCCTACGAGGCGCGCCGTTTCGGTATCCATTCCGCCATGTCCTGTGCCCGTGCCTACCGGCTCTGCCCGCAGGCGATATTTGTCCGCCCCCGTTTCGATGCCTACCGGGAAGCCTCGCGGCAGGTCCGCGAGATTTTTCATCAGTACACCGATTTAGTCGAACCTCTTTCACTCGATGAGGCCTATCTTGATGTCACTGAAAATAAGCCGGGGATTCAGTCGGCCACCTGGGTGGCGCAACAGATATGTAAAGAAATTCGACAAATCACCCAGCTGACCGCCTCCGCCGGGGTCTCTTACAATAAGTTTCTCGCCAAAATCGCTTCAGACATGAACAAATCCGCTGGATTGACGGTCATTACTCCGCAGCAGGCAGATGCTTTTATTGCTGATTTGCCAGTGCGCCGGTTTCACGGGGTCGGCCGGGTGACAGAGAAGAAGATGCAGAATCTCGGTATTTTGACTGGGACCGACCTGAAAAAGCGCTCGCGGGAAGAATTGGATAAACATTTCGGAAAGGCCGGCAGCTACTTTTACAATATTGCTCTCGGAATCG
>CALZHQ010000117.1 GCA_945787295.1 uncultured Desulfuromonadales bacterium | reverse complement strand
CGCAAAAGTGGTGATGATGAACCGCAACGCCGATAAGTCAACTGCAGCCATCAAGACCCTGAAACAGGAGTTTGGCAGTGATGCTGACGTGACTTTCGTGCGTATGGATCTGGGAGTATTAGATTCCGTGCGGGAAGCGGCGGCGGAAGTCATGGAGAAGGTCCCCCGCATAGACGCGCTCATCTGCAACGCCGCCATCGCGCAGGTGGCCAAGCAGGAGATCACCGTGGACGGCTTTGAAAGCCAGCTCGGTGTGAACCACTTCGGTCATTTCCTCCTGTGTGGATTGCTCTTCGAGCGGATCGAAGAGTCGGAGGGGCGCATCGTGGTTGTCGGTAGCAACGCGTATAAAATGGGGCTGAAGAAAATTCAGTTCGAAGACCTCAACTTCGACAACAAGTACACCGCTTGGAACTCCTACGCCCAGAGCAAGCTGGCACAGATGATGTTCGGCTACGAGCTGCAACGCCGAGTCCAAGCCGCGGGCAAGAACCTACAGGTGCAAGTCTGCCACCCCGGTGCGTCCCGAACCAATTTGCTGATGGACACGGCTAGCAGCTTCAATAAGGTTGTCTGGTCGATACTCTCTCGCATGATCGCACAATCCGCCGAGAAGGGCTCCTGGCCCGAAGTTATGTGTGCAACAGAAGAGGAGTTGGAGTCTGAAAAGCTCTATGGCCCGACAAAAAGAGCAGAGACGGTCGGCCCTGTTGGCGAGTGCCCGTTAGATACGCTCGCCCTGGACCGGAAAATGGCAGCCAAACTCTGGACGCTCTCCGAGCAGAAGACGTCCCTGAACTGGTCGCTGTAGTTCGGCTAGAAATGAAAGGTGTGAGACAATGTCTGTAAGACTTCCAGCGATCTAGTCGTGTCGCAAGCCGATCAGCAAAAAAGATTTTTCCTGCAAAAGCAATCCCCCTAACTCATTGAGAGGAAGGGGGATTCTTGTTTCAGACCGTGCTTTTCAACACGTTAAGTTAATGTTTTGCACGAACTGACGGGGCTTTTGATTTTCTGACTGTTTCTGCGCGAATCAGCCACAGGTTTCCGGTTGGTCCGAATCGACGGCATGGTCAAACAGGAACTGGTTAATGTCGATCAGGTCCTGCTCGCTGAAATTGTCCCAGACTCCTTCTGGATGCTGATTTTTTTGAAAGTATTTATCCCACTGCGCCATCGTTTTGGTGAGTGGTGTGACTTCGCCACCTTCAGCTCCATCAGTGTGGCAGGATTTGCAGTTCTTCTTGAACAGGTATTTTCCTTTGCGTGGATTGCCGCCTTCGATCGCTACAGCAGAGGAAACAGCAAAGGCAACAAGCAACAGAATCATGGTAATCTTTTTCATGATGGTCCCTTTCTGCGCAGTGCGCGTAACAATGATAAGTCGAGATTAATGTCTGGCAGGTTTGAAACCAATAGACATCGGTCGACATTCCAGCCGATATCGGCTTTACCGATATTATTGAAGGCATTTTGCCTCGACTGAACCTCTTGTTATTGCTGGTTTTTCATTGATATCGATTACAGTTATCTGTCTTGCCAAATCGCTTGGCGTTTTTCCAGAAATGCCGCCATCCCTTCTTTCTGATCCTCGGTCGCAAAGCAGAGGCCGAACAGGTCCGCTTCATAAATGAATGCTTTTCGGCTTTCCATCTCCATGCCGTTATCGACCGCTTGTTTGATCAGTTGGATCGCAACCTGTGATTTGCCAGCGATCTTTTCCGCCATCTGCCGGGCCGTATTCAACAACTCGTTTTGACTGACAACCTGATTGACCAAGCCGAGCTGTTGTGCTTCTGCGGCGCTGACCATGTCGCCAGTGAACATCAGCTCTTTGGCTTTGCCTTTACCGATCAGTCGTGGCAGCCGCTGCGTGCCGGCCCAGCCGGGGATGATGCCAAGGTTGATTTCCGGTTGACCGAATTTCGCATTGCCGGAGGCGATGCGGATATCGCAGGCCATCGCCAGTTCGCAGCCGCCGCCTAAGGCATAGCCGTTGATGGCGCCGATAACCACCTTGTCACCGTATTCGATATCATTAAACAGCTGCTGCGCCTGTTGCGCGACCTGGCGGGCTTCGAGTGGCCCGAGGGGCTGCATGACCGAAATGTCACCTCCGGCGACAAAGGCTTTTTCACCGGCCCCGGTGAGAATGATCACTTTGACCTCCGGGTTGTCCTGCAGGGAGGCAATTGCCTGCGACAGTTCGATTAAGGTTGGCGGATTGAGCGAATTCAGCGCTTTCGGCCGATTGATTGTCAGCAGGGCGATGTGATCCCGGATGTCCAGCAGCAGGTTTTCGTAGCTCATTTTTTATTCTCCTGTGAGAGTTTACGTTTTGTTTTGGCGGTCGCTAGCGCATCGAGCGGGTTGTCCGGCCAGGGATGTTTCGGGTAACGACCTTTCATCTCTTTCTGCACTTCTGGATAGTTCTGTTTCCAAAAGTGTTGCAGATCCTGGGTGATCTGCAAGGGGCGACCGGCAGGTGACAGCAAATGAATGATGACCGGTACCTGTCCGGCGGCGATCCGTGGCGTGTCGATCTGGCCGAACATTTCCTGTAGCTTGACGGCGAGAATCGGTTTGCCATCCGGAGGGTATTCGATTTTGATTCTCGATCCACTCGGGACGCTGATCCGCTCCGGTGCCAACCTCTCCAGCTGTTGCCGTTGTTGCCAATCGAGACGACTGCTGAGAGCCGCGAGCAGATCTATCTTCTGCAGATCGCTGCGATTGCGGGCCTTGCCGAGGTAGGGGAGCAGCCACTCTTGCAGGGATTCTGATAGACTCTGATCAGAATAGTCAGGCCAGGATTGCTCTGGCAGGTTGTCGTGCAGAAATTGCAAACGAGCGCGGAAGCTCTCGGCTTTTTCGCTCCAGTTGAGCAATTGCAGACCTTCGCTGCGTAAAGCTTCGATTATCGCCTGTTGGGCCAATTCTTGTGGCGGTTTGCTGGCACGTTGATTGATGACCAGTGCTCCGATCAGTTGCTGTTCACAGGCAATGACCCGGCCTTCCTTTCGATCCCAGTAACACTGCGACTGCCAGGGCCGCTCGGGATAAAGTTTGTCCAGTGCCGCCTTGTCGATGCTGTTGGCCAGGCAGATCTCGGCTTCTCCGTCCTTGCGGGTGCGTATTTCGACAGCGATCAGCAGCTCTGAATGAACTGCAGATTTGTCGCTGAGATGGACCCCTTGTCCGGAGCTTAACTGGTAACGTTTTGCCCCTGGTTGACGGGCTTTGCCGATCCGGTCGGGATAGGCGGCCGCCAGCAGCAGGGCGAGTTGTTCTGCTGTCCAGACATCTCTGCCGGACTGGGATGGCAGTTTGAAAAACCTGCGCCAGTATTGCCCGGCCCGGAGGATTGCTGAAAATCTCGCAGAATTGTGCTGTTGTTGACTCAGCTCCAGGCGATCAAGGATATCGCTGTCACTTTGCCGGGTTGCTGCTCGGTTGAAGTAGGGATCGGCTTCGCTCAGCAGGGCCACCAGTTCACAGCCGAGTTCTAGCAGGTTGTTCTCTTCGGCGGCGATCAGGAGGCGGCCAAGGCGCGGATGTGTGGGCAGCTTGGCTAATTTATGGCCGACACTGTTAAGCTGTTGGTGCCTGTTGAGAGCGCCGAGCAGCGTGAGGAGATCGATCCCGCCTTGCCAGGCGGTCGGGCTGGGTGGATCGAGCCAGAACAGCTGTTGCGGATCGGTGACTCCCCAGGCAAGCAGATCGAGCACCAGGTTACTCAGGTCGGCGGTTCTGATTTCCGCCGGGGTAAAGGGGAGGCGGGCCTGATGACTTCCCTCGCTCCAGAGGCGATAGCAGTGACCCGGACCCAGCCTTCCGGCCCGTCCTGCTCGCTGGGTGGCACTGGCCTGAGAGATTTGACTCAGTTGCAGGCGGGTCAACCCGCTGCTCGAGTCGAAGCGGGGCTGTCTGGAGTAGCCGCTGTCGATGACCACTCTAATCCCTTCGATCGTCAAGCTGGTCTCGGCAATATTGGTCGCCAAAACGATTTTACGCCGGTCGGCTGGCTGGATAGCCCGTTCCTGCTCAATAAAAGAGAGGTTGCCGTACAGGGGGCAGATAATGGTTGTGTCGGTTGTCCCAGCTAACTGCTCCTGACAGCGTCGAATCTCTCCTTCGCCTGGTAAAAAGACCAGCAGGTCGCCTTCGGTCTCTGTTAGCGCATAACGGATCGCAGAGACGGTTTGCTCAACGATAGGCTGCCGCTGCTTGCCGGGCAGGTAGTTTGTCGTCACCGGAAAACTTTGCCCGGCGCTGGTGAGAATTGGAGCCTTGAGTTTGTCGGCGAGCGGTTCAGCATCCAGGGTCGCGGACATGATGAGCAGCTTGAGATCGTCCCGTAACTCCTGCTGGATATCGAGGCAGAGGGCCAACGCCAGGTCGGATTGCAGATGCCGCTCGTGAAATTCATCAAAAATGACCAGTCCCACGCCGCGCAGTTCCGGGTCCTGTTGCAGACGTCTGGTCAGGACCCCTTCGGTGACAACTTCGATCCGGGTCGCCGGGGAGACTTTGCGTTGATAGCGGATGCAGTAGCCAACCCTTTGGCCAACCGGCTCGCTGAGCATTCTGGCCATAAAGCGCGCTGCGTTACTGGCAGCCAGCCGGCGTGGTTCGAGGATCAGGATTTTTTTCTCGCTGAGAAAATCTGCCGTCAGCAGGGCCAGCGGGACGCGGGTTGTTTTTCCGGCCCCTGGGGGGGCTTGCAGGATAACGATCGCGTGATTGCTCAGGGCGTCTGTGATTCCTGGCAGTAAGGGCTCGATGGGGAGGGCAGGTAGTTGCATAGTGAGATGATTTCTTGGTTTAGGTCGCAGGTTGGTTTAGGTAAATGTCAGGACTCTGTCGTAGGATTATATAGAACAAACACAAGTCTAGCTCCAGGATTGAATTAAAAACTAATTAAAAATCGAATTTTATCTGCTAGTTTATTGACTGTCACATCTTTATAGTATAAATAGATACGTTAAATAATAAAATAATCTTAATGTCGTGAGGGGATTTCCCATTGCCTGCGACTGTGAAAACCTATCTGATATTTAATATCTGACTACGGTGACTAATCCTATGCCAAGAGTTCCGCGCTTATTACTGGTCAACTCTAGCGATGAAGATCGCGCGCTGCTGAAGCAGTTGCTTGACCCTCTGAATCTGGAAATCTTCGAGGTTGCTTCAGGTCTTGAGGCCGCTGAAGCGCTGCAAAACAGCATCATTGATCTGGTTGTTACGGCGATTTCAATTGGTGAATTTGACAGTTGGCGCCTCGCTCGTTTTATCCGTTCCGGGGTCTGTCAGGGGGGACGTACGGTTCCTGTCATTATCGTCACCCGGGACTGGTGTGAACGGATTACCGAAATAACAGCGCGGGATTTCGGTATTAACAAGCTTCTTTCCTTTGAAGATCGCCACCTTTTGCCGAATGCCGTGAAGGCTTGCCTCGATTCTCCTGCCGAAGGTTTGGGACAAAGACGGATTCTGGTTGTCGAGGATCATGAAGATAACGCCTTGCTGGTCGAAAAAATTCTCAAGCCACGCTTTGAGGTTGAGATTGCCATGGATGGCGAGTCCGGTTTAGCCGCCTGGCAGAAGGAGCGGCATGATCTGGTGTTGCTCGACATCATGCTGCCGAAGATGTCAGGTGGGACCGTGCTCGAACGGATTATGCAGCTCGATCCGAGCCAGCCGGTGGTCATGATGACCGCGCACGGTACCATGGATATCGCCAAAAAACTGATGATTGATGGCGCCGCTGATTTCGTCACCAAGCCGTTTCGGGCCGAAGAGTTGCGGCGTGTCTGCGAACTTGCTACGCGCCGCGAAGACTATCTGGTCGCAGGTTGTTGAACGGATGGACAGTCTCAAACAGTTGCGTAACCTGCTGGCCAATATCGTCGACTCGATGCCCTCGATGTTGATCGGGGTCGATACGCAGGGGGTGGTCAACCTCTGGAATAAACAGGCGGAAAAAAATCGCGAGATCAGTGCTGAAGCAGCTTGTGGGCAAGCTCTAGAAAAGGTTTGGCCGCAATTTTATAAAATTGAAGAGCTGCAGGCTGCTCTGCAACAGGGTGCGACTCGAAAGTTAGCCAAGGTTCCGTGTCAGCAGGGTGGAAATGGTTGTTATTACGACATTACCATTTATCCGTTATTCGAAGCCGACGTCGTTGGCGCCGTCATCCGGGTTGATGATGTCACCGAACGGGTCCTGCTTGAAGAGCGGATTATTCAATCGGAAAAAATGGTCTCCATGGGACAGCTGGCGGCCGGCATGGCCCATGAAATCAATAACCCTCTGGCCGGGGTGTTGCAGAATATCCAGGTTGTCAATCACCGCTTAACGGAAAATACCAAAGCGAATTGTGATGCCGCTGAGGCGGCCGGGATCGAAATGACAGCATTGGCTGATTATCTGCAACGCAGGGATGTCGGCGCCAGATTGGATGCGGTCATGGAATCGGGGAAGCGGGCGGCGCAACTGATCGATAATATGCTCAGTTTCAGCCGGCGCGATAATTCGTCGCTGGTGCGGTCCGATTTGGCTGATTTGATCGATAAATCTGTGGAACTGGCGGCGAGTAATTACAGCCTGCAGCGGAAGTTTGATTTTCGCCTGATCGATATTCAGCGTGATTATGATCCGAGCCTGCCACTGGTAGAATGTAATCCTGTGCAGATCCAGCAGGTGGTTTTTAACCTGTTGCTGAATGGCGCCGATGCCATGGAGCAGAAACTGCAGAGTGGCCGTAAAAATGCCGGTAAGTTCGAGTATCGACCGCGCTTCATTCTGCGCACCAAATACCTCAATCGTCGTGCATGTATCGAGATTGAGGATAATGGGCCGGGGTTGAGTGAAGAAGCGCAAAAGAGGCTGTTCGAGCCTTTTTATACGACCAAAAAGATCGGTGAGGGCACAGGGCTGGGCTTGTCGATCTGCTATTTTATTATCACTGAAAGTCATCGCGGGACGCTGACGGTGCATTCTGAGTTGAATGTCGGCAGCCGCTTTACCTTGGAGCTGCCACAAATGGGAGAGTAAAAGAGTTGCTTTTAGTCAATTTCCCGCCTGCTGTATATAGAGCGGTTTCTTGAGCTGTCGAATGTTTTTCGCCAGCTCTTTTTATTAGAGGTTTACGTGTCTTGGGTTTTAATGTTTCAAATCTTGACGGATGTATTTATTGTGTGTTAATAAGATTGTTCTTATGCTTGTTTGCCTAATTGCCGGTATTCATTACCGTTTTGCTTAGCTATTAGCTGAGATCCCTATGCGCCCAAGCGATGCCGAAATTCTGATTGTCAACAGCGACGCCATGTTACGTCGGGCGATACGCGAGAGCCTTCGCGACTCCGGGCATGGAATTATTGAGGCTGACTCAGGTTTGGCGGCGGTCAAAATCCTGCAAACAGTCGCCGTCAAGTTGGTGATCATGGATATTTCGATCGGTGATCTTGACGGTTGGCGCCTGGCCCGAATTATCCGTTCCGATATTTACCGCTGCGAAAAAAATATCCCGATTATCCTGGTCACCAAAGGCTGGTGCGAGCGGATCACCCAGATTACCGCGCGAGAATTCGGGGTAAACCACCTTCTGACCTTCGATGACCTGCAACAGCTTCCCCGTTTGGTCGGGGAGAGTCTTGATGGCCCGATTACCGGCCTGCTTTCTCCCCGGTTGTTGGTCGTTGAAGACCACTCTGATAATGCCGAACTGGTTGTGCGGATGTTGCGCAACAAGTTTACTGTTGAAGTTGCCTCAGATGGCGTCTCCGGTTTGTCCGCCTGGATGGAAGGGCGACACGACCTGGTGCTTCTGGATGTCATGCTGCCGGGGCTTTCCGGGCCCGAAATCCTTGATCGGATCCAGAAGATTGATCCGCAACAGCCGGTCGTTATCATGACTGCCCACACGACGATGGCTTTGGCCGAATCTCTCATGACCAAAGGTGCCGTTGATATTATCAGCAAGCCGTTCCGCGCCGAACAGCTGCGGCAGGTCTGTGAACTGGCCAGCCGCCGTGAAGATTACCTGGTCAGCAATGCCCAATTTGCGGCTCGCGTAGAAGCCTTGCAGGACCGTACGGAAGCCTACCGCAAAGTTTCGGAAGATCATCAGCGTTTGTTGGATAACTTAAGTACGGTCATTTTTGAGCTGGACGAAGAGGGACAAATCAAGTTCCTCAGCCGCGCCTGGTCGAGATTGAGCGGTTATTCAGTTGCAGAGTCGTTGGGAAAAAAACTGACTGCATTTTTAGCTGCGGACGCCCGCTCACACAAGTCTCGTTACTCTCGTCAACTGAAAGGCTTGTTCGCCGGCAAGATACGCCAGTGTGAAATCGAATTGCCGTTGCTGAACAGCAAGAATAAGGTTGTCTGGTTGGTTTGTAAAATGGATGCCACCGGGGAGGGGGCTGGAGAACAAATAATCTTCGGTTGTCTCGACGATATTTCCAAACGCAAAAAAGCGCAGCAAGAGTTGGAATACCTGGCGATGCACGACAATCTGACCGGGGTTAACAATCGCCACTATTTTGATAACGTCATCAACCAGATGACAGCATCGGCTGCCCGCGGCACAGATACCCACGCGCTGCTTTATATCGACCTGGATCATTTCAAGGTCATTAACGACACTTTCGGCCATAACCATGGTGATATCGTCCTGCGTGATATCGCCTCGCTGCTGAAAACCAGGGTCCGTAAATCTGATGTCCTCTGTCGGATCGGTGGCGATGAGTTTGCGGTACTGATATACAGTTGTGATCACGACCAGGCACAACTCACCGCTGATGCGATCGGTGAATTGATCCAAGGCTATCAATATAGCCTTGGCGGTCATCAACTGGCACTCAGCTGCAGTGTTGGGATCAGTAAGATTGATGGCCAGGCGGAAACGGCGGCGGCTTATTTGAAGCAAGCCGACACGGCTCTATATGTTGCCAAGCGGCGGGGACGAAATCTGGTTCATTTTTATGATCCTGCTGACCGTGAGAGCGATGAATTACGCGCAAGTATCGACTGGGCGCGCCGCTTTCGCAAGGCCGTTCAGGAGAATAACCTGACCTTGTTATTTCAGCCGGTCATGCACATCGAAAGTGGGGCGATTGCCTACTACGAAGCGTTGATCCGCTTGAACTCCCCAGAAGAAGGCGTCATCATGCCCGGCTCGTTTATCCCCGCTTTGGAAGAGGCGGGGGAGATGGCTGTGCTGGATCATTGGGTGGTTGGGCACGCAATTGAACTGCTCGGTCGACATCCCAAATTGCACCAGGTGGCAATAAATTTATCGGCCCAGGCATTCCGCGACGAAAGACTGGTGTCTTTGATCGAAGAACTGCTGGCAGAGAATAAAGTTGACCCGCAGCGGATCATTTTTGAGCTGACCGAAAGCGCCAGTATGGCAAACCTTACGGCAACGCAAAGAATGATTGAGCAATTGCGTAAGATAGGTTGCAGCTTTGCCCTTGATGACTTCGGCACAGGTTTCAGTACCTTCAGTTACCTCAAGCAATTTCCCGCTGAGAGTGTCAAAGTTGATGGTAGCTTTATTGCGCAACTTGATCAGAGCAAAGAAGATCAAGCGGTGGTCCGGGCGATCACCGAAGTTGCTAGAGCGCTTGGCAAGCAGACGGTTGCCGAGTATGTCGAGAATCAAACCGTCCTCAATATAATCAGTAGCCTGGGGATCGATTATGCCCAAGGTTACTTCATCGGCCAGCCGATGAAAATCGAGAGTATCGTCGAGCAGAACATGCTCAACTGTTGCGCTCGATTTTAATATACAAACTTATTTTTTAACTGTATTAATCGTTGTATAGTGCTATTTGCATGGATTTATTGCTTAGTGAGGCATCATTAGGTATTTGCAGTTGCTGTGATTATTGACCTGGTTTTGTTTAGAACGATGTTTAATGCTGGGGTTACCCCTCGTTCACTCCCGGAGGTGTCAAATGGAAAGTAAGCAGAATCCAACATTGGTCGAATCCTGTCACAAAAAACCGAATGAGCTGGCGGACCTGCTTGTTGAGCACTTGGAGCAGCTCGGCGTCGAGTATATTTTCGGCGTGCCCGGGGGGGCAATCGAGCCACTTTACGATGCGATGGCGCGGAGTAGTCGCAGAGGCGGTATCCGGCCGATAGTCGCCAGGCATGAAGCCGGCGCGGCCTTTATGGCCGACGGCTATGCCCGCGAGACCGGCAAGCTTGGCGTCTGCTGTTCAACAACCGGCCCGGGCGCCACCAACCTGATTACCGGTGTCGCTTCTGCTTACGTTGATAATGTTCCGATGTTGGTCATTACTGCGCAGACCGCGCTGCACCTATTCGGCAAGCAGACACTGCAAGAATCTTCCTGTACCGCGGTCAATACTGTTGCCATGTTTCAACATTGCACCCGCTTCAGTAGTCTGGTCTCTCACCGAGGTCAGCTGGAGTCGAAACTTGTATCGGCCATTGCTGCAACCCAGGGAATTCCCGCCGGTCCAGCCCATTTAAGTATCCCGATGGATGTTCTCTGCGCCCCGCGGCGTAAGCGGGCGGCGGCGACCTATTCGCGATTGGCCTCTTTACTTAACAAACCTGCCTTGATTGATGCCGGCGCTCTGAGAGATCTTTGTGAAGAAGTCAATGAGGCCAAGCGGATTGTCCTTTTGCTTGGGGACAGTTGTGGCAGCGCAATCAAGGAAATCATGGAGTTTGCCGAACTGATTCAGGCGCCGATTATCTCCGGTCCGTCAGGAAAACGTTGGGTTAACCATCAGCATCCGCTCTACCGCGGGGTGCTCGGTTACGCAGGGCATTCGAGTGCCCGTAATACCCTTGAAGATGATCGAAATGACTTAATTATTGCTGTCGGCACCCGGTTCGGCGAAATGATGTTTAAGGACTGGGAAGAAGATGAGAAGCTAAACAGCAAGCTGATTCATATTGACGAAAACCTCGAACACTTTTCCCATTCGCCGTTGGCGAAATTGCACGTTTGCGGTGCAGTCGATAATATTTTTGAAGTTCTGATCAACAGTCAAGAGCATAAGACCGATCGCAGTGTTATCAGTCTGGCGGCACCGACGGAAAAATCAGCCAAAAAGCAAAAGACTTTTCATGCACAGCAAATCAAGCTGAACGACCCGGACGCCTGTACCTCCGATGCTGTTCCGATTAAACCACAGCGGCTGATGGCCGAGTTGTCGGCCAGGTTGCCAGAAAATACGCGTGTGTTTGCCGACGCCGGCAACAGTTGGGCCTGGGCGACGCACTACCTGCATTTGCGCAGCAGCGGATTGTATCGGATCGGGATGGGCTTCGGCGCCATGGCCTGGGCCATCGGCGCCAGTGTCGGCGGCGCGCTCGGGGCTGATGGGGCGCCGACGGTGTGTATCACGGGTGATGGCAGCTTCCTGATGAGTGGACAGGAGTTGACGGTAGCCGTTGCAGAAAAATTGCCGATGGTGTTTATCATTTTACATGACAGTGCTCTAGGCATGGTGATGCACGGTCAGCGTTTAGGGGGAGCGGAAGAGGTCGCATACGAGCTGCCAGAGGTGGACTTTGCCGCAGTTGCCCGGGCGGTGGGGGCGCAAGCGCACACTATTCGTACAATCGAAGAATTAACCGCAATCGATTTTGAAGAAATCTGTAAGCGAGAAGGGCCAACATTACTTGATGTACACATCGATCCAGAAGAATCACCGCCGATGGGATCACGGATGAAGACGTTGGGACGGTAGGATTAAACAAAAACGGCTGAGCATTTGATGCTCAGCCGTTTTTTTATTCACGGTCAGGAACTTCCCTGGGGGGAGGCCCTTTGTAGTCTATGTCTTCACAGCGCATGGGAAGAAAGGTTTCTGGCGGACGTTCGAAGGTGTCAATATAGCAGGCGGTGACACCGCTGTTAACAAGTACGGCACAAATACGATACATTTCTTCAGGAGTGAAATTTTGATCGGACAGGAAGGCGGCGAC
>CALZHQ010000116.1 GCA_945787295.1 uncultured Desulfuromonadales bacterium | reverse complement strand
GGCCGAGGGCGCGAACATGCCGTCCGACCATGCCGCTATCGACCGCTACCTGGAAGCCGGCATGCTCTTCGGTCCCGGAAACGCGGCGACCTGTCTGGCACACCGACGGTACCTTCAAGACGGCTCCTTCGGCGGGAGCGATTGTCAACACCCTCGATCTGCTGCGGATCTACGGATATAAGCACGATGGGGGGCATTACAAGGATTCCGGCAGCGGCGATGACTGTGACTTCGACTTCAACCGTCCGCCGACCGGTGCCTGGAGCGACGGCCAATGCAGCAACTGGGGCAATCCACAGTCGGAGATTTTCCTGGAGAGCTTGCGTTATTTTGCCGGCAAGTCGGCAACCAGCGACTTTACTTTCACCGGAGACGATAATATCAGCGGATTGGGAACGGCGACCTGGGCAGATCCGCTTTCAAGCGACACTTACTGTTCATCGCTGAACATCATCAACTTTAACGCCAGCATCGCCTCCTTCGATAACGATCAGCTCTCCGGTGTCAGCGATCTGAACACCAGCGATTCTGCCGTCACTTTGACCAACGTGGTCGGCGCCGGCGAAGGGATTCATGGCGAGAACTGGTTCGTCGGCGAAAATGGTGTACTGACAAGCGGTGACGCCAGCTATCAGATCTGCACATCAAAGGCGGTCAGCGCGCTCGGTTCTGTCGAGGGGACCTGCCCGGAAGCGCCCAAGTCGGACGGCTCATTCCAGATCGCCGGCCTGGCTCACCATGCCTTCACCGAAGATATCCGCAGTGACCTTGAAGAGGATCAGAACGTGAAAACCTTTGGTGTCGCCCTGGCGGCCGCGGTGCCGAAGATTGTCGCCCCCTTCCCGGGCAACCCGGCGAAAAAGGTGACCATTCTGCCGGCTTGCCGGGATCACCGGATGACCCCGCCCGGACCTTGTTCGATCATCAATTTCAAGGTCATCAATCAAGATGTAATTTCAGGAACCGGCTCTTTCTACATCCAGTGGGAAGCCTCCGCCAGCGGCGGCGACTACGATCAGGATATGATGGGGATTCTCAGCTACCAGATTTCGACCTCGACCTCCGAGATTTCTATTACAACGGACGTGCTGGCGAAATCGGCCGGGATGATCAGCCCCTTCGGCTATACCCTGAGCGGGACCGACGCTGATGGGTTCCATGCCCACTCCGGCGTGAACAGCTACGATTACACCGATCCTTCCGGAAAGCAGGGTTGTACCGACTGTGCTGTCGGGGATGCCGCCACCACGGAAACCTATACAATCACCGGGGACAGCGCCGGCCTGCTTGAGCAACCACTCTATTACGCAGCGAAATGGGGTGGCTACGACAAGGACAACCCAAGCGTGACCTTCCCGACCGATGACGCTTCCTGGGATGCCGACGGTGACGGGTTGCCGGATAACTATTTCTTCTCCACCAACCCGAGCCAGCTCGAAGCCAGCCTTGGCAAGGTCTTTACCGATCTGGCCGAAATTACCTCCTCGTCAGCCGCGGTGGCGAGTAACTCGACCCAGCTGAAGACCGGCACGACCATTTATCAGGCCAAATTCAACAGCGCCGACTGGTCGGGGGAATTCCTCGGCATCGGACTGTCGAAAGATACCAGCGGCAATGTCGTGGTGACTCAGCTCTGGAATGCCGAAGCTGAATACCCGGCCCCGGCAAGCAGGAATATCTACACTCTGAATCCAGGTGCAACATCGGCACCCTACGGGATCGAGTTCAAGTGGGGCACCAGTGGTGCGCCGCTGACAGCAGGGCAGCAACTGCTGTTGAACACCAATATCGCCGGCGGCCTCGATAGCCTGGGAGAAGATCGGGTTAATTACTTCCGCGGCGACCGCAGCGTCGAGCGGCAGAACGGCGGCAGCTTGAGGGATCGAAACAAGGTTCTCGGGGATATCGTCAACTCCGACCCGGTGTTCGTCGGAACACCCGATTACGGATATTCAAAGCTGACCGGAACCGAAGGCACGGCCTACACCAGTTTCCGTGCTGGCACCACTTACTCAGGCCGGAAGCATATCGTCTATGTCGGCAGCAATGACGGTCAACTCCATGGTTTCAATGCGGAAACCGGGGTTGAAGAGTTTGCTTACGTCCCGAACTCAATCATCACTTATCTGCCGCGTTTAACAGCGACAAACTATGGGACCCAACAGAACGGCCACAGATACCTGTTGGATGGTGCTCCGAAGCCGGGCGATGCCTACTTCGACAGTGCCTGGCATACCGTGCTGCTCGGAACCACCGGTGCCGGTGCAAAAACGGTCTTCGCGCTGGATATCACTGATCCCGGGTCATTCGATGCAAATGATGTCATGTGGGAGATTACCCCGGCCACCATGGATGCATCCAGCACCCTGGTTTACGAAGATCTGGGCTACACCATACCGCAGCCGACCATCGGTCGGCTGGCGACCGGTGAGTGGGTGGCCTTTATCAGCAACGGCTACCACAGCGCAAACGGCAAGGCGATCCTCTATGTCGTCGATATCGCCACCGGGCTGCCCTTGGCGACCACCTATGGAACAATCGACGTCGGGGTCGGTGACACCACCACGCCGAACGGGCTGAGCACCCCGGTTCCGGTCGATAACGACGGTGATAAAATCGTCGACTTCGTCTATGCCGGCGACCTGCGCGGGAACCTGTGGAAATTCGATTTCTCCGATGCGCTGACCAGCAAGTGGGGCGTTGCCTACAAGTCCGGCAGCACCCCGGCACCGCTGTTTACCGCCCGCGGTCCGAGCAGCGAAGTGCAGCCGATTACCGTGCGCCCGGCGGTCGGTCGACACCCGAACGGATCGGATATCATGGTCTGGTTCGGGACCGGCAAGTTCTTCGACAGCAACGACAATGTCGTCGACCCGGTGGTCAGCAGTCGCCCGGTCGAGACGTTCTACGGGATCCAGGACAAGGGTTCGGCGATCGCCACAACTGACCGCAGTGATTTGCAAAGTCAGAGCATTCTCTATGAAGGAGCGGTTCCTGATCCGACCGAACCGGGTGAATTTCTCTTTGACGGTCGGGAAATCCGTGTTGTTTCTCAGAACTCGGTCGCTTACGGAACCGGCAGCGGCGCCAAGGTCGGTTGGTACCTCGACCTGGTTTCGCCGAATACGCCGGTCAAGCGCGGTGAGCGGGTCGTTGAACAACCGGTGCTGAACAACGGCAAGATCATTTTTGTTACCCTGATCCCCTCTGACAGCCCCTGTGAACCGGGTGGAACCAGCTGGCTGATGGAGATGGACCCCTTCAGTGGTGGACGGTTGGACACCACCATTTTCGATGCGGATGGCGATGGCGACATCGATTCTGGCGACAAGGTCACCGTGACCGTCGGTGGAACCGATATCGTCGTCACCGTGACCGGGATCGAATCGGAGGAAGGGATCATCCAGGCGCCGAAGATCCTCGATGATGATTCGGATGTCAATTCGGATGGGACGTCCACCCAGCAGAAGGTCTTCTCCGGATCGACCGGTGAACTGATGTTCCAGGAAGAGAAAGGTGGCGATCTGTCGGATAAAGGCCGCCAGTCCTGGCGACAGGTCAAGTAAGTGCTTATAGATTAAGATATGCTCGAGCTGATTACACGAAAATCAGCTCGAGTTCTTTCTCGAATTTGGAGTATCGAATGTTCAAAAATCAAAAGGGATTTTCACTGATTGAGTTAATTGTTGTTGTAGGAATTCTTGGAATTCTCGCCGCGATTGCGATTCCGATGTACAACAATTATAGAAATAGTGCTTATCGAGGCGCCGCAAAGGCCGCCTTAGTTGAAGGTGCGCAGAATATGGAGCGTTATTTCACGCGTAACAATACCTATGTCGGGGCGACCACGGGAGACCCGGCGACTGGGGACCAGGTACTTTCCGCAACCGAGGCAAACAAGTATACCCTGGCATTTCCTGGGGGCACTGTAACGGCCACAGCCTTTACCATCCGCGCGACTCCAACGTTTACGGAATCGAAATGCGGATATCTGGAAATCACCCAGACGGGGGCGAAATCTTCACAAATTGCAGGTAATTGCTGGTAAGGCAAGCGGTACTCCATGGATAAGTCTCTGCATGATATCGGGCAACGGGGCATGACCCTCGTTGAGCTGATGGTCGCCATGGTCGTCGGCCTGATCCTGCTCGGCGGAATTTACCAGATTTTTACCAGCAGTACGACCGGCTATCGTGAAAACGAACAGTTTGCCCGCCTGCAGGAGAATGCCCGCTTTGCGATGGAGATTCTGAGCCGGGATATGCGCATGGCGGGGTACCTGGGATGTAATTCGAACGCTGATATGATTGAAAATACTCTGGCGATAAAAACTGGAGTCTATGCCTTTGATGCGATGCTGCAGGGGTTTGATCCGATGACCTCTGATCTGGCGGATTACATCCCCGGGATCAACACGGGTAACCCGGCCGATATCACTGATCTTGCGGCGGGTGCGGATATTGTTCTCCTGCGTCGCGCAGCGGATGGCGCACCGATCAAAATCGAAAACCCGATGCCGGCAAACTCGTCAGTTTTGAAAGTCGCAAACGGGACAACCGGCATCACGACTGGCGACATCCTGATGATCAACAACTGCGATGGAGGAGCTGTATTTCAGGTCAAGAATTATTCGACCAGTTCCGGGACAATAAATCATGGCACCGGTGGAACGGTTGTTCCCGGCAATGACGCAAAAGATCTCGGTGCCGACTATGGCACAGATGCAGAGATCGTTCAGATTGTCAGCACGGCGTATTTCTTGAGAGACGTCTCTGGACGTATCGGGCTGTACCGACTCCAATGGTCCAATCCGACTGAGCTGACAACCGCTGTCCCAGAGGAAATACTTTCTGACATTGAGCAGATGCAGATCCGTTACGGTATCGACAACGGCAGCGGAGGTGGCAGCGCCGATGATGGCGTCGTCGATAGCTACGTTTCCGCTGCGGCCGTGGCCGATTGGGGGCAGGTCGTGGCTGTCCGTGCCGCGCTGCTTTTCCGCAGCGACATCATCGGCAAAGCGCCTCTCGATACAACAACCTATGATCTTGATGGCGACGACACCACCGGTGTTGCAGGGCGGGAATATGACCCCGCGGATGAACGCCGCATGCGGAGGGTTTTCAAGATGTCCGTCGGCATCAGGAATCGTCTGATATGAGCATGCCGAGCTTTCAGACGAAAAAGATTCTTGGCAGCGAGAACGGCGCCGTATTGGTCGTCGGGCTGATGATCCTGGTGGTTCTGTCCCTGCTGGGGATAACGGCCATGCAGACAATTACCGTCGAAGAAAAGATGGCCAACAACATGAGTCAACGGTACCTGGCGTTTCAGGCTGCTGAAGCGGCGCTGGTCGAAGCTGAGTCAAGGTTACTGGCGGGGACCATTCCACAGGCGGCCTTTCTCGCTCCGAGCGACCCTCCGTTGTGGGAGGGGGGCAACTGGTGGAATATCGCCGGCTCGCAAGCCGCTCAGGCGATTTCAGGGCTGCCAACCGCTCGTGCCCCGCGGTATATCGTCGAACGGGTCGCTGATTCGTCTGACGGGATCGAGTCTGTCGATCTTTACAACCCGACACCCGCCAAGGCGGTTTTCCGCATCACGGTTCGTGCAGTGGGGATGGTCGACGGCGCAGAGGTTGTACTGCAGAGTGTGCATCGCCAGTAGCCGATAGAGGGATTGGATATGCAAAGGAAACAACGGAAACAACCTGATCGCAAGCCGTCGCCGCGCTGTCTCTGGCTGTTATGGCTGGCCGGTCTGTTGCTCGTCGGGAACCCGGCGCTGGCTGGTGTCTGTACGGTTTCACCTGCCGGAACCTATGTTGAGGCCGAGCATTTTACCGAGCTGGGCAGCAACTTCATTTTGAGCAACTCTCCGGGGGGGGCATCCGGAACCGGTTATCTGCGCGCTGCCCTCGATGACATCAGTTTTCCTCCAACCCCGAAACCGCTGGGTTACGAGCTGAATTTCCCCGGCCCCGGAATCTACTACCTTGCTGTGCGCGGGAAAAGCTCCAACAGCAATGCCAACAGCATCTGGTACGGGATTAATGGTGTCGCAGTCGGGCCCGGCAACGGCTTCAAGCTGGATGGATTTTACCTGGCGGTGTCTTCCGATATCTCCAAAGTCGCTGGCAGAGCGGAGATTCCAGCTTCGGTTTTTGTGATGAATCCCCTCGACCCCTTCAGTGATCAATGCGGCAAGCAAACCCACGCTGAAGCAACCGTCAGCCAGCCCCCGGCCACCGGCAGTTTTTCCCAACTTGAAAGCACCGACGGCAGCCAAGCAGAAAAGCAGGATACTCCCATAACCAGCTTTTATCAGTCACCTTTTGACGCCGCCGCTCCCGAAACGGTTGATCTCGCCAGCGGCGGTACGCCTGGTCCTCCCAGCTCTCCATCAGGTGGCGGAGCTCCATCATCCGCGCCCGCGTCGGCGTCCGTCGTTACTGCGAGCAGCTCCACTACGACAACGACGCCATCTGATCTCTCCCAGGTGCCGCTCTCTGTTCTGCAGACCGCCAAGCCGATGGTGATGCTGAATATGTCGAATGATCATCAGCTCTATATGCCGGCATATACGGAATATGATGATTACGATGCCGATCAGGCACCGGATAAGAGTTATGTTCATACGGTCGAGTACTACGGCTATTTCGACCCCTACAAATGCTACAACTACGATAATAGTGATGGCCGTTTCGAGCCGGTTTCGCTGACCAGCGATCGTTATTGCAGCGGTAACTGGAGCGGGAACTTTCTCAACTGGGCGGCGATGGCACGAATCGACACGGTGCGGAAAATCCTCTACGGCGGTCATCGCCTTGTCGATACCGCCAGTGAGACGGTGCTGGAGCGAACCTACCTGCCGAACGATGCCCACAGCTGGGTCAAATATTACCGCGGCAGCGACCTGAAAAAACTGACCCCCTTTGATGTCGCCGTCACTCCTCCGACGTCGAGCAGCCTCTCGACGGTGACCATCGGTTCCGGGGCCAAGACTTTTTCTCACAGCTTTGCCGCTGTGGAGCTGGAAGAACAGGATCAGCTTCTCATCGCGGAAACTGTCGATCCTGCCAGCAATTATATGAAAGGGGTGGTGACCTCTGTCGGCGGCGGTAGTTTGACGTTAGAGGTGGTTGAGAGTTCCGGAGATGGCGGATCCTTCTCGGCCTGGAAAATCGCCAATCTCAGTCGTCAGGGGATTACGATCTGCAACACCACCTATGCGAACAGCGGCTTCTCGCAGGATATCAGCGCACCGCCATTGCTGCGGGTCGCTTTCGGTGACTACGGATTCTGGACGGCAAATGAAAATTATCAGTGTCGCTGGAACGAGGAAACTTCCCGAACGCTTGGCAGGATCGTGGCTGATAACGATCTGACCTCGAACCTGCGAACCCCGGTGAAGGCGGATGTCGGCCTGGGGCTTGACGATTACAACGCCCGGGTCGTGGTGTGTGACAGCGCCTTGCCGGTTGCGGAGGACTGCCGCCAATATCCCAATGGCAACTACAAACCGATCGGCTTGCTACAGACGCACGGAGAGACCGAAAACCTCTATTTCGGCCTGATGACCGGCAGCTACAAGAAGAACAAGTCAGGTGGCGTGTTACGCAAGAATATCGGCAGTATTATCGATGAGATCGACCTGAACGACGGCACCTTCAAGACGCCGCCGGCTGCCGGCTCGATCATCGCTTCGTTAGAGCTGCTGCGGATTTACGGTTATACCCACGCCAGCGGTCATTATCGCAGCACCTCCAGTTCCGGAGATGACTGTGATTACGACTTCAATCGCCCGCCGACCGGTGCCTGGGCCGATGGCCAGTGTACCAACTGGGGGAATCCGCAGTCGGAGATTTTCCTGGAAAGCCTGCGTTACTTCGCCGGCAAGTCTGCTACCAGCGATTTTGCCATTTCCGGAGATGACAAGATCAGCGGATTAACCGCCGCCACCTGGGCGGACCCCTTGGCGAGCGATACCTACTGTACCTCTTTGAATATCATCAACTTTAATGCCAGTATCGCCTCCTTTGATAACGATCAACTGGATGGTGTTGCTGATTTAAATACCACTTCCTCGGTTGCGGAACTGACCGACATTGTTGGCGCTGGCGAAGGGATCCACGGTAATGACTGGTTTGTCGGAGAAAACGGCACCGTTGCAGCCACCGATTCCCTCTATCAGATCTGCACCTCGAAAACCATCGATTCCCTGGGGGAGGTTGAAGGGACCTGCCCGGAAGCGCCCAAGTCGGACGGTTCTTTCCAGATTGCCGGCTTGGCCCACTACGCCTTCACCAATGACATTCGCGACGATCTGGATGATGACCAGACCGTCAAGACCTATGGTGTCGCATTGGAGGCGGCGGTGCCGAAAATCGTCGTCAAGGTCCCCACTGCATCTGAGCCGGGGAGGGAAGTAACCATCCTGCCGGCTTGCCGCGACCATCGGATGGAGCCGGCTGGCAGTTGCGCGATTGTCAACTTCAAGGTGATTGACCAGGGAACAGCTTCAGGCTCATTTTACGTGCAATGGGAGGCCTCCGCGAGTGGCGGGGATTATGACCAGGATATGGGCGGAATTCTCAGCTATGAGGTCAACTTCGCGGCCGACA
>CALZHQ010000115.1 GCA_945787295.1 uncultured Desulfuromonadales bacterium | reverse complement strand
AACAGAACCGCCGAATAAAGGCCGGATATATGGCAGCAAGCTTGTCCCTCGTCATTCTTCACTCAGCCCTTGCAACAAGGGGGAAGACCATATATGAAACAATCTGATGTTTACCCATCTATAGGGCTTTTGAATCCAAGTCCAACCTCATTACCCTTTCGATGAATTGATTTTTTTTAATTTAAGTTCTTTACTTCGACGAGGATTGTGTTATTAGTTAGAATAGCTTAACTTCTGGCGGTGCCATAGGCAGATAGCAAGATCAGAGAAATCTGGTGAAGAAGAGCTGTAGAGGCCAGATAATGGACAGCTTTGCCACCAGATAATGAAGTCATGCCGGCCTCATAGAGCCGCTAGGGGCCGGTTTTTATAGGCAGGCTTCCATGAACGTAGCCATCCTAAATCAACATTATCCGCAAAACGCAAACTGCTACGGGGGAACCATTGGAGCTTTTCAAATTAATCGTTTTTTTTGCCGCTACTCTCATGTGCTTTGGATGTGCTACCGCGCCAGGTGAGAAAATCTCATCCGTTGATTTCGATCCCAACACGAAAGTAATGGTCTATAACGCGGGAATTCGCAGCGTGTTATTGAACAACAAGAACGGCAAACTGAAAATTTGTGCCGAACCAGCTCCGGATGCCTCTATCTCAGATATGACCTCTGGTGGCCTCAACATGTCTTTCGCCGGCCAAAAAGAGGGGGTAGAGGAGTCTAACGGGCAGGCAGAAAGCTCCCTTGGCGGCAGAAACGGGACGGTCCTGCTAACCCGGGAAGCTTTTTATCGGCTCTGCGAGATGTATCTAAACAGTGACATGAGCACAGAGCAGTATATGCAGTTCTTTGTAAAAGTTCTGAATTACTCAGCCAAAGTCGGTGATGAACAACAAGCTAAGTACGAAACCAAAGTAACAACTCAGAATGTTGAGTTACAGAAGTCCCAAGAGAGTTCTGATTCCACTGATTCCACTGATTCCACTGATTCCACTGATTCCACTGATTCCACTGATTCCACTGATTCCACTGATTCCACTGATCCTGCTGATCCTGCTGAGATCCCCACTGACCCTACTAAAATTCCAATCCCTAGCATTCCCTGATTATTCGTAGTCCACATGTGTATCTTTAGCAAGAAAGGAGGGGGGACTTGCGAATTATCAATTGCCGTCAGGTTTTTTAACTTTTAACTCTAACTGAAGGTTGAAATGGAGAAGAAGAGATGAAAAAAGTAGTCGTAATAAGTGTGTTTCTGATTATTTCGCTGTTTAACGTAAACGCTTTTGCTGATTGCCCAGACAGGCAGTTTATAAGCCCTTCTGGACAGACTTTTAAACTCGGCTCAACCTTTAACTATAAGCATATGCAATGTGAAACAAATGGCTCACTTCTTGGTAAGGCCGAGGCGGAAACTAAAAGTACCTGTGGAGACAACTGGAAGAATGCACAACGGGCCGATGGCTGCAGTATCCCTGTTAAGGGGGTAAAGGAAGTCTTCAATACAGTCTTTCATGGTGCCTGTAATTTGCATGATGTCTGTTACTCTACGCCGGGGAATACCCAAGAAGAGTGTGATAAATGGCTTTACCAAAATATGATCGAAACGTGTAGTCTGCCTGGGGCTGGTTCGGTCGGCTTGCCAGCGTGTACAACTGCGGCACTGGCGATTTATGAAGGCGTATCGATCGCGGGTGAGCAATCTTATAAAAATGATCAAGACTGGGCAAAAAAGAACTGTGACTAAGTCCGAATACACTGGAATTGCATAAATAGAACCACTGCTAAGGAAATAGACAAATTTCAGTCCCGAATCCAGAGTTCTGGATCTCGAAAGTGGTGAGTTTGGCTTTGGATAAGCCCCCAGGCGTTCCCCCAAAAGGACGATTGGAGGCTTTCCTGCCCTTGAAAGTACGAAAGCCGCCTCCCAAATCAGAAGACGGCTTTCAACACGTTAAGTAAACCCTTTGGCACTCGGCTGAAGGGCGTTTATAAAAATCTGCAGAATAACCGCTCGGGCTTTAAAGACCGCGCAGTTGCACCTGCTCGACATACTGTTCCGCCTGGCGGCCTAAGTCTTCCAGTTGTTCCGGCCGGTAGGCATCAAGCTGCTGCCATTTCAATTGCAGCGAATGTCCTGGCATAAACTGCTGCAGGACCCAGACCGGCGCCCCCTGAAGCAACTCTCCGAGCTGATCAATTTCGGCTTGACCGACCAGCGACGGAACGCAGGTCGTCCGGAATTCTACGTCTATCTCGGCCTGTTTGGCCAGTTCGATGCAAGTCAACAACCGCTCAGACATAACCGGCTTATCGTGCAACTCGGCATACCGTTGCGGTACCGTTTTTATATCGATCGCCAGATAATCGAGCAGGTCAGCAGCCAGCAGTTCCGCAACAACATCCGGCAGCAAGCCATTGGTATCGAGCTTGGTCTGCAACCCGAGCTTTTTCAGGTCCGATAAAAACGCTGGCAGACCAGCATCGAGGGTCGGTTCTCCGCCCGATATAACTACCCCATCGATAAACGATATTCGTTTGTGCAAGTCTGCCAGCAACTCACTGACCGGATAATCGGGAAAGGTATTCGGTTCGAGCACCAACCCCGGGTTATGACAATAAGGGCAGGACAGGTTACAGCCGCCGGTAAAAACCAAAGAGGCAACCCGCCCCGGAAAGTCGAGCAGGCTGGTCCCCTGAAAACCCTTGATCGAGATGTCACTCAGCTTTTCTGCTCCTTGTTGGCCAGATTATACTCGGAGCGGTCTTTAAACTCCTCCTTCTTGCCACGATTCCACTGCTGGACCGGGCGAAAGAAACCACAGACACGTGAATAGACTTCGGTTTTTGCGTCACATTTGGCCATAAATCAAAACTCCTTGCTTCTCATTTTTGGGTTTAAGCTGCCTGCCCATCGTGATGATGCGGACAGGCAAAATGTTCACCGGTGATATATCCATGCTCCGGACAGATGGTAAAGGTCGGGCTGAGGGTAAAATACGGCAGATGGAAATTCTCGGAAATCCGTTTCACCAGCAAGCGGGCACTCCGCCAATCTTCAAGCCGCTCACCGAGGAAACCGTGGAACACGGTGCCACCGGTATAGAGGGTCTGCAGACCGTCCTGGTGACTGAGCGCCTCGAAGATATCCTCGGTGGTGCCGACCGGCAACTGGGTTGAATTGGTGTAATACGGCTCATCGGTGCCGGCGGTGACGATATCGGGATAAAGTTCACGATCCCGGTTGGCCAGCCGGTAACTGGTCCCTTCTGCCGGAGTCGCCTCAAGATTGTACAGATGGCCGGTCTCTTCCTGGAAAACCTCCAGCTGCTTGCGCATGAAGTCAAGCGTCGCTTGAGCCAGCTTCTGCCCTTCTTCACTGTCGATACCGCAACCGAGCAGGTTGTGACAGGCCTCGTTCATGCCGATCAGACCGATGGTGGAAAAGTGATTATCCCAGAAACTGCCGCTGCGCTCGCGGATCGCGCCAAGATAGAACTTGCTATAGGGATACAGGCCTTCGTCAGTCAACCGCTCCAGCTGCTTGCGCTTCAGCTCTAACGACTCGTAGGCCAGCTTCATCAGGTGGCTGATCCGCTCGTAAAAGCTGCTGACCGAGTCGGCCTGGTAGGCTGCCCGCGGCAGATTGATGGTGACCACGCCGATCGAGCCGGTCAAGGGATTGGAACCGAACAGGCCACCACCCCGCCGGCGCAGTTCGCGGTTGTCGAGCCGCAGCCGGCAGCACATCGAACGGGCATCTTCCGGATCCATGTCGGAATTGACGAAGTTGCTGAAATAGGGAATGCCGTACTTGGCGGTCATCTCCCAGACCGGCTGCAGCCGGTCACTCTCCCAGTCAAGCTCGCTGGTGATATTGTAGGTCGGAATCGGGAAGGAAAAGATCCGCCCCGAAGCATCACCATTCATCATCACCTCGCAGAAGGCCCGGTTAAGCAGGTCCATCTGCTCCTGGAAATCGCCGTAGCACTGATCCTGCAGTTCACCACCGATCACCGCCGCTTCCTGCGCCATGTTCGACGGCACCATCATATCCATGGTGATGTTGGTGAAGGGGGTCTGGAAACCGACCCGGGTCGGCACATTCATGTTGAAGATGAATTCCTGCAGACACTGCTTGACCTCGTCGTAAGACATTTCATCAGCAGCAATGAAGGGGGCCAGCAGGGTATCGAAGTTGGCGAAGGCCTGGGCCCCGGCCGCCTCGCCCTGAAGGGTGTAGAAAAAGTTGACAATCTGCCCGAGAGCCGAACGGAAATGCTTCGGCGGCCCGCTCTGGATCTTGCCGTAAGCACCGGTGAAGCCTTTCAGCAGCAGATCTTTCAGATCCCAGCCACAGCAGTAGACCGACAGCATCCCCAGATCATGGATGTGGAAACTGCCCTCACGATGGGCATTGGCCACCGCTTGCGGGTAGATTTTGTTCAGCCAATAGTTACTGGTGATATTGGCCGCGATGTGGTTGTTCAAGCCCTGCAGCGAGTAGCCCATGTTGGCATTCTCGTTGACCCGCCAGTCTTCCCGAACCAGATAAGAATCGATCGCCTCGATCGACTCCTTCATGAATTCCTTGGTCTGACGCAGGCTTTCATGCTGCTTTCGGTAGAGAATGTAGGCCTTGGCGGTCTGGGCGTGACCGTTTTCGATCAGGATCTTCTCGACCAGATCCTGAACGTTTTCCACTGTCGGGACCCGGTCATCTTTATAGAGAACCGAGAGGATGCCGCCGACCTGACGGGTAATGTCGGCAGCTTTCTGCATGTCGCTGCCACCAACGGCCTGCACCGCTTTGATGATCGCCTGAGCAATCTTCTGCTCTTCAAAAGGTACTAAACGGCCGTCCCGCTTACGGATGAACTCAATCATACCGATCCTCCCAGACCAAACCAGATAATTAATAAATAATATTTAATTTCGCTCCGGTGAGCGAATCATCAACAAGACCATGACTGGCAAAACATTGAGACAGAGGCTACCACAAGATATCCTGTTGTCAAAAGATAAAAACACTACATCTTGTAGATTTCCTTCTCATTAAACACCATATCTTGTTAAAAGGTTTGTGGTCAACCTGTGGACAAAATCGCTAAGCACAAGCAATCTTTCTTACTTTCTTGCCCTGTTGTACGGCATGTGTTAAACCAATTTCTAGCAGTTATACTCATGCTGAATATTAGATTTTTTCTCTGATTTGGTGCTAAATCTGACGAGGATTTGTTATGCCCGAGCTGACCCGTTTCGGAATTTCTATTGATGAGCGTTTACTGAGCCAATTCGACGAAATGATCAGCGACAAAGGCTACGTCAATCGCTCTGAAGCGATCCGCGACCTGATCCGGGCGGCACTGGTCGAAAAGGAATGGGGCGATGAGAACCAGCAGACGGTCGCCACGGTGACCCTGGTCTACGATCATCACACCCGCGACCTCTCTGACAAGCTGACCGAACACCAGCACTCCCATCACGAGGAGATCGTCTCGACCCTGCATGTCCACCTCGATCACCATCACTGCCTCGAAGTGGTGGTGATCAAAGGGCTGGCCAGCCGGGTCAAACGGATCGCCGATGAACTGATCGGTACCAAGGGGGTCAAGCACGGCAAGCTGGTGGCAACAACTTCGGGGCAGAACCTGCTCTAACTTCCATGCTGCCTGCCGGGCTGCTCAGTCCCTGCTGCCTCGGCCAGATGGCTGGGCATGGATACCAATAAGGCCTGAAACCACGACCGACCTCCCCCGCTTGCATACTTCTCCCCTCTTTCTATACTTAAGAGACTGAATCCTTTTAATAATTACCCAATCCCAGGGATAAGAAGAAAGCGATGCAAACAGTAGCCACCAGTTCACCCTCATACCGCTTCCTGCAGCTGGCCGGCGTTGCCGCGATCTACTTGATGTGTTCCCGCCTGCTACAACCACTGAGCGTCCCTCCGGGCTTTGCACTGATTGTCAACCCGGCGGCCGGGATCGCCCTGTGCAGCCTGCTGCTGTTCGGTCGCAGAGTTTGGCCGGCCATCTTCCTCGGGGCTTTTCTGGCCACGGGCTGGACGGCTTTTAGCGGCCCGACGGATATATCCCTGGCCACAGCCCTGCTGCTCTGCAGCGGCATAGCTGGTGGTGCCTGCCTGCAAGCTCTAGTTGGCACCATAATGATCCGCAAATACATCGGCTTCCCCACCCCACCCGAGCGGATTGATGAAGTCATCAAATCGATGTTTTTCGGTGGTCCACTGAGCTGCCTGATAAACGCCAGCCTTGCGTTGCTCTGCCTGTCCCTGGGTCGTCAACTCCTACCAGGACAATTCCTGAGCAACTGGGCCAGCTGGTGGCTGGGCGACAGCCTCGGGGTTATGCTGCTCTTCCCGCTGGTCGCCGTCTGGCAGATCAGCTCCGCCAAGCGCCC
>CALZHQ010000114.1 GCA_945787295.1 uncultured Desulfuromonadales bacterium | reverse complement strand
CCTCGATCCCCAGTGTCCCGGGCGCTATTTTGTCGATCAGTTCTGGCAGATGCCGAGGCTGGAGGACTTATCCCTGGCTGAATTGGTCAGCAGCTGCCAGGCCAGGCAGATCAACGCCATCATCCCGACCCGGGATGGCGAGCTGGGCTTTTATGCCCGCTATCGCGATTCGTTAGCCAAAGAAGGGATCAGGGTCATGGTATCCCCCCTGGCCGGGGTCGAAAACTGCCTGGACAAGCTGGCTTTTTCTCGCGCCGCAAACCGGATTCTGCCGGGCAGCGCCATAGCCACCACCACTGAGCTTCCGGCTGAGGACACAACAACCTATGTGGTCAAAGAGCGCCGGGGATCAGGCAACCGGAAAATACTGCTGCAGGCCAGCCGCCAGGAGGCTCTGGAGTGGGCAGCAAAGCTGGAGGAGCCGGTCTTTCAGCCCTGGATCGCTGGCCAGGAATACAGCATCGACGTCTACCTGAGCCAACAACGGCAGGCCAAAGGCGCCCTGGTCCGCAGCCGCGACCTGGTGGTTGCCGGTGAAGCGAAGGTCAGCAGCACCACGCGTGACCCGGCGCTGGAAAAGCTCTGCTGCCATCTGGCAGAAAAAATGGAGCTGTCCGGGCATGTGGTTTTTCAGGGGATCCGTGATGCACAACAACAATTTCGCCTCCTGGAATGCAACGCCCGCTTCGGTGGCGCCTCCACTCTGGCAATTGCCGCCGGCCTGGACAGCTTTTACTGGTTTTTACAAGAGTGCTCTGGAACCGCATCGGAAACCTCTCCGTTCCAGAGATCAACGACAGAGTTACGGCAGGTCCGCTATCCTCAGGACCTGGTGGTTCCTCTTGACTGAAGGCATGATGTTGAGCACAGAAAATCCCAGTTTCAGCTTCGCGCAACAGAGAAAAGGTTTCGCCTAATGAAATGTGCCGTCATCACCCCTGTCGGGCCAGGACATGAGCAACTGTTTCTTGAGTCTCAAGAGTCAATTCAGCTCGCTTACGATACCTCCCTTGGCCCGTTTTCAGACATCCTGACCATCTCGATCGATGACACCGCCGGAGAAATCGGCCGCTCTGCCGCCCGAAATGAGGCGATACGACGCGCGGCGGCCGAAGACGCGGAATGGATTTTCTTTCTTGACGCTGACGATCTGCTGCTGCCCGAGGTCTTTCAGGCAGTGGCTCCCTATATCGGCAAATACGATGCGATCTGGGGCAGTATTGCCGAAATCAAACCCGGCTGCCAGGAAGCCGTGCTGCGGGCACCGCAAGTCAGCCCGATTCTGGAGATGGAAGCGATCTTGAGCGCGGATCCCTATCGGACATTGCAGATCGGCCATTTTGTCCGTACTCAGCTTGCCCTGGAAAACCTCTTTGATGAGAACATGGACACTGGCGAAGACTTTGACTACCACTTAAGAATCTGGGACCAACATAAATGCATCAAAATCGAAGCCCCGCTGTTCGTCAACCGCCGGGGCTGCCACTCGGTCGGACCGAAATCAGCCGATGGGGCTGATTGGCGCAGGTCGGTCGAGGCAACCATCGACCGCTACCGGGCAAAGTACGGGATAACCTCCGCTTCGCATTCCAGCGCCCCGCCTGCAACCTTTGGCCAGGATTCCCGCCCACCGGGTCAGCCTGCCCAGCAGCCAAGCAAGAAGCTGGAAAAGAACCTTGCGCTGATCAGAAAACGCTGGCCGCAAATCTTTGCATCTATGGCAAGCCAGAACGATCCGCAGCAAACCAGGTTGATAACCGACACCCCCCAGCCGACCCTGTCGATCGCAGAGATCCATCTCAGCAGCGCCTACGACCCCAGACAGGAAGCAGAGGTTCAGGCCAGCCTGATTCCAGCGGGGAGCACCGCAGCATGGATCTATGGTATCGGGCAGGGTGAGCTGCAAAGAGTTCTGTTGGCCAGGGAAGAGCTGGAAAAACTTTCGGTGGTCATTCTGAACCCTGAAGTCGCCCACGCCACCTTTAATTATTTTGACCATTCCGATTGGCTCTCCGATCCACGGGTCGAGCTGCTGCCCGGCACAGAAGACCAGCTCGGCTTTCCGTTTGCCGCAATCCCCCCCTGCCTGCAGCTGGCCGACGACAGCTCTGCCCGGCTCCGGGACCTGGTTTTTCTCGAACTGGCGACGCTCTACCTGAACGACCAGCACCGGCTCACCGCTCCGGGCATCCGCGAGCGGCTCAGCGAAAATGAACCCTTGGTGCGCAGCGATGGCGATGTTGCAAGCCTGTTCGGCAGCCAGAGCGGTGCGACCATGATGGTTGCCGCTGCGGGTCCCTCGCTGGGGGAAAAGCTGCCTTGGGTGGCCGCCAATAGGCAGCGCTATCCGCTTATCGCCGTCAATTCGGCGCTGAAGCCTCTGCTCGCGGCCGGCATCATTCCAGACCTGGTGGTCGCGATCGACGCTGACCCGAAAATTATCTCCTGCTTCCAGGGCTGCGACCTGGCGGCACTGGAAGTGGTCCCGCTGGTCTATTTCCCCCGCGTTCCCACAGCAGTATTGGAAATCTGGCCCGGACCGCGGCTGTGTGGCTACGCCGATCATCCCAGCTATGAGGAGATCGCCAGCAGGCTGCCCCGTGGTCTGCTCTACTCCTCCGGCAGCGTCCTGCACCCAAGCGTCGACCTGGCGCGGCGCATGGGTGCGGAGGAAATCATTCTGCTGGGAGCCGACCTGGCCTTTCCCGGCGGCCAGAGATACACCGCGGGGGCGGGCTGGGACGAACAGGAGATCGGTCCGGTCGCTGAGCATTGGGTGCTGGACGGCCATAACAACCGGGTAGCAACCATCGCCAGTTTTCGCGGCTACCTGAGGGATCTGGAAAGGTACATCGCCCAGCATCCACAGGTCCGGTTTGTCAACTGCAGCAGAGCAGGGGCTTACATCCAGGGAACCCGTTTTCTGGAGGAGAGACCATGACCACGCAACCCAACAGCTCTTCAGCCCCCCTCAATGTTGCTGAGGTTTGCCGGGCCTTTCGACTCGGCATGGAAGGTCAAGCCAACGACCGCCTGACGGCACTGATCGATGCCTTGGGGCAGCTGATGGCCACCGCCCCGGAAGCAACCCTGCAGCGGCTCAATCCTCTGTTGAATGAAGTGCTCAGTGCCATGGCCCGCAAGGACCACCTCTGGGCCGCCGACCTGCTTGAATATGAAATCGCCCCGTTGATTTCCCCCCTGCTTGATGAGGCCGCGGCAAAAGGCGGTTCATCACCAAAAAAGATGGCTACAGAAAAAAACGGGACCATTGAGCTGAGCATCGCAGGCACTCCATTTTTACTTCAGCAGCATTGGTTTTGGGCTGAATTCAGCAACGGCTGGGAACCGGAAACCTTGGCCCTCTACCGGAAATTTCTTCCCGCCGGACTCACCTATGTCGACATCGGCGCCTGGATCGGTCCAACCCTGATTTATGCTCACCTGGCCGGAGCAAAACAAGCCCATGCCGTTGAGGCTAATCCCAAAAGTGCCGAGATGCTCAGGCAGAACTGCCGGCTGAACCCGGCCCTGCAAAACATGCTTCAGTCGATTGACAATCTGTGCATCGCAGAGAGTGATGGGCCCCTCAGTTTCGGCACCGCCGATGGCAGCGCTGCGACCTCGTCGGCCTCCTCAACCAAAGGCCATGGTTTCACGGTTCAGGGTTGCCGGCTGCTCGACTATCTGGAGAAAATCGATGGCCTGGAGAACGCCTTTATCAAGATCGATATCGAAGGGTCGGAATTGGCCATTGCCAATGATCTTGTGGTCATTGCGCAACAACACCATGAGCTAATGCTGCATCTCAGCCTGCATCCCCCTTTCTGGGATCACCCCGCACAAGTGACGAGACTGCTTGACGGCCTGGTCGATTTTAACATCTACTCTGCCGATATGACCCCTGTCAGTCAGGCGCAACTTACGGAGAGGTGCCTGAGCAGAGAGGAAAAACCGAGCTGGGGAACGCCGCATGGTAACTTTTTTGAAATTGTCCTGATTCCCAAAGGCTCGACCCGCGTCAAGGATCTTTAAAGCCTCCTGCCGACGGGCAGGGTAAAATCAGTGAAAGGAAAAACGCCACATGAAGGATGCAATCCAACAAGCGCAGAACGAACCCGCCGTGAATGAGGCGACCTTCAATTTGGACTGGGGCGTTTATGGCCTTCTCCAGCTACTGCAGGATTATCACTTCAAGGACGTTCTTGATATCGGCTCTGGCGCGGGCGAGCACAAAAGGTTCCTGGAATTCTTTGGCAAACAGGTTTTTTCCGTCGATATTGAGAAAAAAGCCGATTACGTCGGTGACTTTATGGCCATCGACTTCGATCAGCAGTTTGACGCCATCTGGTGCTCCCACGTCCTTGAGCACCAGCGCAATATTGGCGCCTTCCTCGACAAGATCTTTGCCAGCTTAAAAGATGACGGCGTCCTCGCCCTCACGGTGCCGATTCATCCGCGCGAACGTTTGATCTCTGGACATCTGAGCTCCTGGAGCATCCCGCTGCTCTGCTACAATTTGATCATGGCCGGCTTCGACTGCAAGGATGCAAGAATTATCGAGACCTTTGAACTGAGCATCATCGTCCAGAAAAAGCTGGCAGAACATGATGAACTAAGGAAATCATCAGCTTACGGCGCGGATGCTGGTGTTGAATTCTCAGCGCTGGAGGATTTTTTTCCCTTCGAAGTGCATCAGGGGATTGAAATTTCCGGCCCGGGAACGATCAACTGGGAGAATTTTCTCGATTACTCTTTACCCCAGCCAGCTCAGCCGGGATTCACCAAAATCAATATCTTATCGAAAAACTTTGACCAGGAGCCAGGGCTCAAACCGAACCTGAACCTGCGCCAGCAACCGGCAGAGTGAGCGGGTAGATTGACCATGGACCATCATTCTCCGCAATTAAATATTGCCGGCCGCCAGATCGGCCAGGATCAGCCTGTTTACATGATTGCCGAACTCTCCGCCAATCATCAGCAGAGCTTCGAGAAGGCTGTGGCGTTGGTCAAGGCCGCCAAAGCCGCCGGAGCCGATGCGGTCAAACTGCAGACCTATACCCCGGACACGATCACCATCGACTGTGCAGCGGCTGAATTCCGGCACCGACAAAGTGATTCGCTCTGGGCCGGACAGAACCTCTATCAGCTCTACCAGAGCGCTTACACCCCCTGGGAATGGCAGCCGAAACTTAAACAGCTGGCGGATGAGATCGGCATCACCCTGTTCTCCTCCCCTTTCGATCCCACGGCGGTCGATTTCCTCGAACAGATGGAGGTTCCCGCCTATAAAATCGCCTCCTTCGAAATTGTCGATATTCCGCTGATCGAAAAGGTGGCGGCCACCGGAAAACCGTTGCTCATCTCGACCGGCATGGCGACAGTGGCAGAAATTGAAGAGGCCCTCGCGGCCGCCGCCCGGGCCGGCGCAAAAGAAATTGCCCTGTTGAAGTGCTGCAGCGCCTATCCGGCCCCCGCCAGCGAGATGCACCTGCAGACCATCGCCGATATGCGCCGCCGCTTTCAGCAACTGGTCGGCCTCTCTGACCACACCCTGAGCAATGAAGTGCCGATCGCCGCAGTCAGCCTTGGAGCGAGAATTATCGAAAAACATTTCACCCTCGACCGCTCCGAACCGAGCGCCGATGCCGCGTTTTCTCTGCAACCGGATGAATTCAAAGCCCTGGTCGAGGCGGTGCGCCGCACGGAAACCGCACTAGGAGAAATCCACTATGGCGCCAGTGAAAGAGAAGCCGAGAGCCTGGGTTTTCGCCGTTCGCTGTATGTGGTTGCCGATATTGCCGAGGGCGACCGCCTGAGCGAGGAGAACATCCGCTCGATCCGCCCGGCCGGCGGCCTGCCTCCCAGAGAATTCAAGCGGCTGCTCGGCCGCCAGGCCAAACGCTTTCTGCCCAGAGGGACGGCCCTGCGCTGGGAGGACCTGGGGTGAGCTTGGCGCAAAGAGTCGGCAAGCTGAAAGCTCTGGTCTTTGATCTGGATGACACCCTTTACAGCCAGGCCGATTACAAGCGCAGCGGCTTTAGCGCGGTCGCCGATTGGCTGGAAAAGCAGCAGGGGCTGAATCCTGAACGAGCCTATGCTGAGCTGGAAGAGATTCTGCGCAGGAGGGGGGCCTCCTACCCGAAGATGTTCGACGATTTCGTCAGCCAGCAGAACCTGCCGCCAGCATTGACAAAATCGCTCATTGAGGTGTTTATTAATCACCCACCGCAACTGCGGTGCTATGCCGGGGTCGACAGCCTGCTGCAAAATTTGCGCAGGGAATACCGCCTGGGGATTCTCACCGACGGCCGCCAGAGCAGCCAGGAGAAGAAGCTGGCAGCCCTCAAGCTGCCTGACAGGGTCGATGCCATCCTCTGCAGCGATTCCCTGGGGCTCTGCAAACCTGCACCCGAGCTTTTTCAATGGTTCGAAGAACTCTTTCAACTGCAGGGAGAGCAGCTGGCCTATATCGGTGACAATCCAGGCAAGGATTTTTTCGGCCCCAATCGGCGGAACTGGCTCACCATCCGGGTTTTCACCGGGGAGCATCGCCAGAGAA
>CALZHQ010000113.1 GCA_945787295.1 uncultured Desulfuromonadales bacterium | reverse complement strand
GTCAGGCTGCATAAGCCAAACTTGTGTCCAAGGGACCGGTTCCGCTACAATTGTTACTAATAGCAACAGCGGGGCCAACACCTTAAAAATGGGCAAATTAAAAATTACAGACTGTATACTCTATAACGGTATCAATAACTTGAGTTGTTTGGTTTGGTTTACCTAAGTCTCTAAAGTTAAGCGCTTTTCAGGCCCTTTTCAGGTAAAACATATAAATAAAAGCCAAAAATGACTAAAAGTGGCCAATTTATCTGGGGGGTGACTTGGTGTTTTTATAACTTGGTTTGATAAATAGAAGAGCCATCCTAAGCAATCAAATTAAGGGGTAATGATTAGGAGGATTAGCTTTTGTGGGAAAAAATACCAGTGGTCCCTTTGTCGCAACTCCTTAAATTGTAACCGTGTTTTGCCGCCCGGGGGCCTTGCGGTGTTTTTGTGCGATGAAGGGGGGGATGCGTCGAGGACTGCCTGAATTTATACTCACGCAATCATGGGAGAATTGAATTTGGGAGAATTGAATTAGAACTGCCTTGGATGTCTAAGGGAAGACTCAGGGATTGAATCTGTTTTGCTGTGTCCGATGCAAAAAAAAGGGACACTGTAAGAACCGGGCGGTTTGCCCGACTTCCCGTGTCCGCGAAGGTCAATGGTCACAGCTTGAAAGTGTTTTGAGAAAAACATCACCTGATTTTCCCAATCAAGGGTGCTCGATCCAAGGCCGTGGATCTAAACAAGCGGTGTCCTTTTCCGTGGATTTCATAATCGATGTTCAGATCGTCCGTATGTAATAGCGACACGATTGGTTGCCTCTTTCTCCTCCGCCAGGCTGCAGCATCGCCTGTTGAAGGTATGGGTTCTTTGGTGGCTCTCTCGGGCGGATATTGATGCCACAGGCATCATGGATGCCCTCCAAAATCGACCAGTTTTCGATTCTTGGGGATATGTTTTTCCCTTTCATCTAGCCATTGGGAGAGCTCGTCGATATTGAAAGGTTTACGGAACACCTTGCATCCAAGGTTCTCGGCTTTATCTATTTCCTCCGTGGTCCATGTTGCTGAAATAATCGCTTTGTTGCTGACACACCCCTGGCACCCTCTCTTCGTTTGGCTCTCGAGGAATTCGAGGCCGGTCATTCGGGGCATGCGTTGGTCGGTTATTAAAAAGTCCCCGAAAGCATGCTTCTGGGGGCCGGTACACTCAGGGTCGAGATATAGCGGGCACTCCAATGGTTCGGAGAAGCTTATCACCTCATAACCTCTTTTTCGAAGAATCAGAGAAAGAACGTCCCTGCAGGATGGATTATCCTCAAAGACAATGGCCCTGAACTGCTGTTTGTGTTTCATTTTTATTAAGCTCCGGAAATATAATTCAAGAGTCCGAGCCGCTGCCGACCCGGGCCTAGCTTTTCCTCTCCAGTGGACCATTGATGTGTCTACTTAATCCCCCCTGGTTGCGTGAACATTGGCAGCGCCTTGACAGCAACCAAAATGACTCAGAATTACTGACACGCTTAACCAAACAGTGCACTAGGGGGCAGGCTCTTACTTGACGATAGTTGATTTAACAATCGGATCACTGATGAATCCCAGCTTTGCCGAAATGGACTGCCCCGCAACCTTCAATCGTGGAATTAATTCCTTGTCAATCGTTTCTTGATTCAGGCGAAAGCTCGGCACAACGACACATAAACTTCCGGCAACCTCAGCATTTGAATCAAAGACAGGGACGGACATACTGTCGACCCCTTCCTCCAGGGCACCCTGGTCAACCGCGGCTTCCTGGCGCAAAATCATCTTCATGTTGTAAGGCAGGGTTGCAGGTTCGGATCTGAAAGCGAGAATCACCTTTCCGGCCGAGAACTGGTGCAGGGAGAAACGCCTGCCAACCAGCGGCACCACCCGCACCTGTTGCGGAGAATCGACCATATCTAAAAACAAGAGGTCTTTTTCACCGGGCATCGCCAGATAAACGGCCTCGCCAGAGTCTTTCGCCAAGGTTTCCATGATCGGCTTAGCCTTTTGTAAAAGCACCATCTGGTGAAGAAATTTACTGCCGGTCTCGTAAGCTGAAAGCCCAGCCCGATAGCGTCCGGAAGGCTCAACCTGTTGTACGTAGCCTCGCTGTTCAAAAGTCGCGAGCATTCGAAAAATATAACTTCTCTCCATGCCCAACTTGGCACTGAGGTGACTGAGAGTAAAATCACCCGTCTCTTCGCTGATCGCTTCTAAGACACAAAGTGCATTATCTACCGTCTGAATAGCGTAGGTGTTTTTAGCTCTTTCGGTCATCACTTTCATCCTGCATTGTTTGTCTCTAAAGCCTGCGAGCAGTCCTCGCCAAGCGTTGATTTCTATTGGCGATTTCTGGGCCTTGGGTGATCGACTGATGTTTCATTGAATTTTTGGATGAGAACCCGCCTCAAGGTGGACACACTGGTCTCATGTGGCGTAACTGAATCCTCAAGGATTTGTTTTTCTCCATCGGTAATCCGGAACGTTACAAGGTGCTTCAGAGGGACCTTGGCCCGTTGCACCTGTCGCTTGCCGGCTCGGCCGCACATCGGCCAGACCAGATCGGTGCACTGGGCCAGGCCGGCGGCACCCATCGGGTGCCCTTGGACATCAGGCTGCCCACGGGGTTTACCACAAAATTTTCGCCGTATGAGGATTCACGCCCGTTCGTTCGGACCACGGGCGAAGGCAGAGGGAGCAGAGAAGAAACCGAGGCTAATTGATTTTTCTCTGCGCCCTTTGCGTCCTTTACGGTGAGAGTTTTAAACTCTTTCGAATATCGCCGCGACCGCTTCTCCGCCGCCGATACAGAGGGTTGTCAGACCGTATCGCCCGCCGGTTTCTTCCAGTCCGTTGAGCAGCGTGGCGACCAGGCGGCCGCCGCTGGCACCGATAGGGTGGCCGATAGAGATGGCTCCGCCGTTGATGTTGACCTTGTTGCGATCGATCTTCAGCCGGTTGATTGACATCAGTGCGACAGCAGAAAAGGCGGTATTGATTTCGAACAGGTCGATCTGCTCAAGCGACAGGCCGGCCTTGGCGCAGGCCCGCTCGATGGCGCCGACCGGGGCGACCGGGAACTGATCCGGATGCAGGCTGTTGGTGGCATAGGCAATCAGCTTGGCTCTCGGCTTCAGGCCGTGCTTTTCACAAGCGGCGCTGCTGGCAAGCAGTGCGAAGGCGGCGCCATCGTTGATCGTCGACGCGTTTCCGGCAGTCACGGTGCCATCTTTTTTGAATGCTGGGCGCAATTCGGTGAATTTGTCGAAACTGACCCGGGAGGGCTCCTCATCGCTGTCGACAGTGACCTCCCCTTTACGGGTCGATTTCACCACCGGAACGATCTCTTTAGCGTGGAAACCGCTCTTGACCGCAGCCTGGGCGCGATTATAGGAACTGATGGCGTATTCGTCCTGGGCTTCGCGGCTGATCCCATGCTCGGCAATCGCTGCTTCGGTGATCTCCCCCATATGCTTTCCACTGTAGGGGTCGAGAAGGGCATCGTGGAGCAGCAGGTCAACCGCCTGGCCGTTGCCCATGCGCATGCCGAAGCGGGCGTCCAGCAGGGCGTAGGGGTACAGCGACATGTTTTCCATGCCGCCGGCGATTGCCAGCTGGTCGTCACCCAAACGAATCGCATCGGCGGCCAGCATCATCGCTTTCAGGCCGCTGCCGCAGGCCTTGTTGATGGTCATGGCCGCAACCGTGTCCGGAATGCCGGCCGCGCGCATCGCCTGGCGGGCCGGTGCCTGGCCGCAGCCGGTTGAGATCACCTGTCCGGCGATGAACTGGTCGAGAGCCGCCGGGTCCAGCTGGGTGCGCTCCAGTAGTGCTTTGGTGACGGTCGCCGCAAGCTGTGTGGCCGGGACATCGGCCAGGGTGCCGCCAAAGCTGCCGAAGGGGGTGCGTAATGCATCAATGATATAGACTTGGTTCATTTTATTCTCCTCGTAGAAAGATTTCTTTCGTTAAACCGATAACTTCTCGGTCAGAATCTGTACCAGCTGTTTCAGGTCAGCCACTACCAGCCAGTGCTAATCAGATTAAAAAAAGGGAGACTGCACAGCGCAGTCTCCCTTTTCGTTTGCTCAAAGTTTATTTACACTTGCATCCCGCCACCGATCGCGATTACTCGCGTGGTGAAGTAATCGTTTTCGATGATGTAGCGCACGGTGTGGGCAATCTCAGTCGGTTCAGCGAGGCGCCGCAGGGGGATCTCCTCTATCAATTTGTCGAGCACCTTTTCCGGAATCTTCTGAACCATTGCGGTGTTGACGAAGCCGGGGGCGACGGCGCCGACGCGGACTCCATGTTTGGCTAGCTCCTTACCCCAGGTGGCAGTCAGCGCGGCGACCCCGGCCTTGGCGGCCGAATAGTTGCTCTGGCCGATATTGCCGTCTCTGCTGATGCTGCTGATGTTGACGATCACACCGGGTCGACCCGCTTCAACCATTTTGGCCGCCGCTTCCCGGCCGCAGAGGAAGACCCCGGTCAGGTTGACGTCGATGACCTGCTGCCAGGCGTCTAAGGTCATCTTTTTGGTTTTGCCGTCCTTGTGCTTGACCAGCAGCGCATCGCGGGTGATGCCGGCATTGTTGACCAGTCCGTCGATCTGGCCGAAATCCTGCTCGATGGAATCAAACAGGGCCACCACCTCGGCTTCGATGGCCACGTTGGCGGTGTAGCTGCGGATTTCTACATTATACTCCTGCAGTGCGTTGATCGCCTGGTCCAATCCCTGCGGATTCATATCGACCAGGGCCAGCTTGCCACCAGCGGAGGCCAGATCTTTGGCCATCTCGAAACCGAGCGCGCCCGCCGCACCGGTAATCACAAATACGTTGTCCTTGATAATCATGGAATCCTCTTTCTAAATGAAAAATTTAGTTCTGCCGAAATGTTATACTCTCTGGTTGACCCATTCGGCGATTCTGGGGGCCAGAGTGGCTTGGGTCTTGCCGGAGACGAACATGCCGACATGCCCGACCGGATAAGAGAGTTCCTGCTTGTCCTTGGTGCCGACGCACTCCAGCAGCTTCTTAGACGAAGCCGGCGGAACCAGGGTGTCGAAGTCGGCGTAGATGCAGAGCACCGGCATGCTGATCTGCTTCAGATCGACCCGCTGGCCGCCGATTTCGAATTCTCCCTTGACCAGTTTGTTCTCTTTAAACAGGTCTTTGGCATTCTGGCGCAACACTTCGCCCGGCTGATCGGGGCTGTCGAAAATCCAGCTTTCCATGCGCAGAAAATCGCTCAGACGGTCCGCATCGGCCATGGTGTCTACCATGTTGACATACTTCTGCACACCCAGGGTGAACGGCGCAAGCATCTGGTAGGACTGGTTCATCATGTCGCCCGGAACGATCCCGTGCGCATCGATCATCAGGTCGACATCCATATGCTTGGCCCAGACAAACAGCAGGCTGTCATTGGTTTCGAAATCGACCGGCGTCACCATGGTGATCAGGTTCTTGACTTTCTCCGGATGAAGCGCCGCGTAGATGGCCGAGAAGGTGCCCCCCTGGCAGACGCCGAGCAGGTTGATGGCGTCAAGCTGGTGCTGCTTGCGCATGTGCTCTACGCAGTCATCCATGAAACCGTTGATATAGTCGTCCATGGTCATGTGCCGATCCATTCGGTCGGCATAACCCCAGTCGATCAGGTAGACATCCTGCCCCTGATCAAGCAGGTTGCGGATCATCGAGCGGTTCGGCTGCAGGTCGAGCATGGTGTAGCGGTTGACCATGGCGTAAACAATCAGGGTCGGCACCGGACAGACATTTTGCGCGCGGGCCTGGTAACGATACAGTTTGCGCTTGCCGTCCTGGTAAACCAGCTCCTTGGCCGTCTCGCCCAGTTTGATCTCATCGACTGAAGTCAGGTTTTCAACCCCTTGCTTCAAGTTGTCGGCGAAGGTCTTGAATTCTTCCAGGGATTCCTGAAACTGCTGTGCATAATTCATTATGTTTTCCTCACTCATTCAGCCGGGGGAGTTGCTGTCGCCTTGCATTGCCGGCGCTTTTTGGACTCCGGGTGCCGGTCTACTTTTTGGTTTTTGCGGCTGTCGCTTTTTCGGCCGGTTTGCTCTGCTGCGCTGCGGCGGACTTGGCCGTCTGCTCGGCATTTTCCGCCAGGGCCTGGACTTTGGCCAGGGCCGCCTCCAACGCCTGGAAGCGTTGCTCTCCTGCCGCTGTCGCTTCCTGTGCCTCTCTGGCCTCAGCCGCCAGTTCCTGCTGCTGCTTGCGGGATTGACGCAGATCGCGCTTGAGCTGAAGAATCTCCATTGCGGCCAGGTCGACATCGCGCTTGAGGGCGATCGGGGTCTGGTCCAGGACCTTCTCATTCAGTTTGTTCATCTGCATTTTCAGGCGAAACCCGGATGCGGTGAATTCTCCTTGAGTTTTCGCAAACTCTTCACTGCCGAAGACATCGAGGAAGACCGCCTCATTCTCCTTGGTCCAGAGGCTGCAGAAGTCACTGAACTTGATCGGCGGTTCGTTGTTCAGGGAGCGTTCGACCAGCTTGGACTGAAAACGGTTGCCCGATTTCCGTGCGTGGCGAAGGACTGAACATAGTCGAGGGACAGACTGATGGCCTTGGAGAAGTCCTGCGCTGTTTCGCGGTTGATGCCCACTTGCGGGGCGAGCAGGTACTTATCCGTTTGCTCTTTCCAGCTGGTGAAGGTTTCGAGCAGTTTGTCGAAGCTTTGACTTGTGCCGGCATTGGCAAGCTGGTTGAAAAAGCCCTGAAAAGTTGTGAACAGCTGACTGTACAGATCCCCCCCCGGCAAATTGGAGCCCTGCAGCATGCCCAACATGCCCAACATTTTCTGTAGACCATCAGTCAGGTTGCTGCTGCTGAAGGTTGAAAAAAAGGGATGTTCCTGCTTAATAAAATTATTCAGAAAACTGCTGGGATCGGCCCAGTTCTGCCCCCCGGCAAAAGGATTCTGCATACCGCCTGGAAACTGAAGGTTGCCCAGCCAGCTTTTGTAGAATTCCTGCAGGAGGTTAAAATTGAACTGCTTCAACATCTCCTCCGGCAGTTTGCCGGCCAAAGTCTGCTGCATGTTCTGTTGCAGGTTTGAACCAAAGCTGGTGAACTGCGCGAACAGATCCTGCTGCATTTTCAACAGCTCTTCAAGATTGGTTGGGACCTGAGGCTTTGCTGCTCCCGAAAACCCCTGCGTCAGCTCTTCGCCCCAACTGGCGTACTGCTTGGCCAGCTTCTGCTGTTGCTCTTTCCAGGTATTCAGCCAGTCTGATTGTTGCTTAAAAAATTCTTGCATCAATTGTCCCCTTATAGCGTTTCAATTCGCTTTTGCTGGTTGTTATCAATTAATGGCGAAGTGCAGCAGAAGTGCACCTCGTCCAACAAAATCCGCTCTCAAGCTTTCTAATAATAAAGCACCGCCAAGCATTAAACAAGGATTAAATAACATATAAATGCAAAAATGTTTTTACACAAGCAAAAAATCAAAGCGAGCTTCTGAGTTAATGCGAGAGATTTCCAGGGGAGCGGCCCCGGGCCTTGATGACGGGGGCCCCTGCCACCCCAAAGCACAGAGTGGGGCGGGTGGCTCAAGGGGGGGGAAGAGGAGGCTTTTTGGAGGGCAAACTTCGGCTCTGTGCCGATCAATTAATGTGTTTTCCTGCTGCTGTCAGATCACTTTTTGGGCCCCTTTAACCGTTCCATCAGGTGGTTCTCGATCACCCGATAAGCCTCCAGGGCATCTATTTTAAGGGTGACCAGCATCTCTGCCAGCTTGTCTTCGTCGCCCTCACTCAACCGGTCCAGCAAATCCAGCCGTTCCAAAAGGCTCAGCTGTGCCTCCTGTTGCTGGACTCGATAAAGCCTCATGATGCGGAGAACATCTTGATATGAGTCAGCTTGGGAGTCGGTTGACGACTCCTCGCCATCGCCATCGTCGTCGTCCGTCAGGCTGCTTTTTACGAAATTGGCCTCGGTGTTTTCCAGAAAATCGACCATGGCATCACTCCAGGGGGCCATGGTCGAGCCAAGAAAGCCACTGGCGGTGATGAAGTTTTTCAACGATTTTGATCCGCTCAGGCCGAAATCCTCGTTTTTAATTTCCAGAATTTTCAGCAGTTTCTCTATCTTTGCCTTTGGAACGCCGGCCCGTCCAGACTCGAACCGTGCCACCACCTGCATCGCACTGTTGCCTTCATAACCCAGGGTTTCGCCGAGCTCCTTGCGGCTCAGGCCTTTTTCCAATCGGCGTTGCTCCAACAGCTTGCCCACCTTCTTTCGGAAAAGTTCTTTCTGCTCTTTGGTGATCATATTCAAGTGCCTGTTTTTATGTGTGGTGGAGGATATGAGCGGCTTGTCTGTTTGTGGCTTGCCAAACTGCCCAACCGAAACCGTATAATATAAATATGCGCACTAAAAGGCAACGCATAAACATTTTGGCAACATTTCCCCTTGACAGAGTATTTAAGTTTTGTTTAAATTACGGCCATGCTCAAACGAGCAGGCATCAGCGATTTATTAACAATACTCGGAAAAAATGGAGAAACATCATGCAAAACCAGAAAATTGCCCAGGAGATTTTGGACTTCAACAAAAACACGGTCAAAATGAGCTTCGATGCGCTCAGCTCCTTCTCCGACCAAACCGCCAAGGCAGCCG
>CALZHQ010000112.1 GCA_945787295.1 uncultured Desulfuromonadales bacterium | reverse complement strand
TGTCATTGTCGGAGACGGGATCTGCGATTCTGCCTCGCCCTGGACAGCTCTCTATTCCGCGGCAGCGGATGAAATCAGTTATTCCAATACCGGGTTGAGTAAAAACTCCACCTACTGCTACCGGATCAGGTCCGAGCACGCCAACGGGGACTTCTCACGTTGGGCGGAGCTGGAAGTGACGACCGCCGATCCGATACCGCCGAGCGGCTTATCTACCACTGTGCTCAGCAGCACCGAAGTGCAACTCGATTGGACCGACAATACCGGCAACGAGGAGCACTTTATTATCGAGCGCTGTGAAGGGATCGGCTGCAGTTTATCGACCGACGATACCGAGGTCCCTGGCAACACCAAGCTTTACCCGGCCGCCGATGCGACGACTTTTGTCGATGATACCGTCTGCCCCGGCACCACCTACAGCTACCAGATAAGGGCGGAGCGGAGCAACGAATGGATCACCGGTTACAGTAATCAGCAGATTGATGTTCTGGTCGATAGCAGCATAGCGCCGACCGACCTTAGCCTTACCTTGATTTCCGAGCAACAGGTCGATCTGAGCTGGACCGACAACAGCACTGACGAAACCGGTTTCAGAATTGAACGTTGTATCACCAGTGACTGTTCAGATGCCAGTGATCCCGCAGTGGCCGGAACCGTGCTGGCCGATGATCCGATGACCCTCAGTGATGCCGGTCTCACACACAGCACCCCATATTACTACCGGGTCACTCCCTACAAGACCGCCACCTGTAATGTGCCGGCCTACACACCGATTGAAAGCATCACCACTACGCCGCCGGCGCCGGGCAGTGTCAGCGCGGTTTCAGTGACCAGTGCCCAGATCAATCTTTCTTGGGTCGATGGCACTGTGTCGGAAGAGGGTTTTAAGATCGAACGTTGTCAAGGGACCTCCTGTGATCCGACCGAAATTGCCGCTGTCGGGGCCGATGTCACCCGTTATGTTGATGATAGTGTCTGTTCCGGCCTCGATTATCGATACCGGATTCGGGCTTATAACGGCGTGATTTGGGACAGTGCCAGCGTTATCGTGGATGTGACTGCCGCTACTCCACTGACGCCGGGCAGTTTTGCCGTGACCAAGGTTTCCGAAGAAGGTATCCAGATTGACTGGAACATGACCGGCTACGACCTCAACGGTTATCTGCTGGAACGTTGCACAGGTGGTAGCTGTACCGTAATGACGGATACGACCGATATGAAGACCGGTCGGGTGCTTGCCCTGTCGATGGAAGAGGCAAGTTGGGACCACTCGGCGGGAGATGTCAAGGACAGTTCCGGCTACGGCAATGATGCCACCAGCTACGGTTCTGCTTCCATCAATTCGGATGGTAAGATCGGCTGGGCCGGTAACTTTAACGGAAGCAGCGATTATTTAACCACTTCTGTTACTATCGATCAGACCAGCTCCGGACCGGGAGCGACCTTTGAGGCCTGGGTCTATCCCAACGATACAGCGAGTACCTGGCGGCATATCATCAGCACCGAAAATGGTGGTAACGATTGGGCGATTGCCAGCCATGGAACCGCTTGGCGAATCTACCATGGTTCCAGTTATTGGACCGTTGGCACCATAACTCCACAAGCCTGGCAACATCTGATGGCGGTATTTGAGCCGGGGGTGGGAACCCGTTTCTACGTGAATGGGACCAAGTATTCGACCGGTACAATCGCTTACGACACCAGCACCAATCCAGTGACCATTGGCCGGCGGGCAAATGGCAGTTATTACTTCAATGGCAAGCTCGATGAAGTGATGGTTTATAACCGTGCCTTGAGCGACGCCGAAGCCCTGGCCCGTTACAACGGCAGCAATACCGCCGCCGGAACAATGACCAGGCAGTATTTCGATACCGGGCTGATGCCCGACACCACTTACGGGTACCAGCTAAAGAGTTACAGCTCCAACGATTGTACTGGAAGTGATAAGGCCGAAAGTTTGCCAACCGTCATCAAGTATGCGACCACCGATGTTCCGGTTGCACCTTCAGGGTTTACCGCCACTGTCGCCAGTTCCACCCAGATAAATCTGGCCTGGACCGATAATACCGACTCGGAGAGCGGTTATATCCTCAAACGTTGTCCCGGGAGCGGGGCCGCCTGTGACGAAGAGGCTGAATTTACCACGGCTGTGTCTACTCCAGCTGCCGATGCTGTCAGTTATGCCGACACCAGTGTCTGCCCCGGGCTGCCCTATACCTACTGGCTGGTAGCAGACAACCCTGCTGGGGCACCGAACTGGCCGACCCCCGGTGCGATCAGCAACAGTGTCACGACCCTGAACTTTAACACTCCGGGCGATTTCACCGCGGCCGGTGTCTCTGAAGTGCAGATCGATCTGACCTGGACCGACGACTTGACTGACGAAGAATCCTACATTATTGAAAAGTGTAGTGATACCATGGCGAACTGTACCATCGGCGATGTTGATGCCAATTTCTCGCCATTGGTTGCCTTTGACCATCGCCAGGTGCTTTCAGAGCCAACCTTATGGCTGAAAATGGACGAAGCTTCCTGGGGGGCTGTTATCAATAGTGGCTCCGGCGGCAACGGAACCAGAATTGGCAATGCAACGCCAGTGGACGATGCCGACCGAGGCCAGGTCTGTCAGTATGAAGGCAATGGCGATTATCTTCGCTTCAATAACGATTCCGGGATCAACCCGACCGCTGCAATAACCGTGGCAACCTGGGCAAAGTCAAACGGGGCAACCTGGAGTGCTGATCATTCCCTGCTCAGTAAGCGGAGCGCTTATATCCTCAGTCCCCAGGCAGGTGGGACCGGGATGCGTTTCTATATTTACAGCAGCAGCAACTGGCGGCTCATCGATGTGCCTAATCTTCCGATCGATATCACTGAATGGCACCATTATGCCGGAACCTACGATGGCAGCAATATCATCCTCTATGTCGATGGTGCCGAGGTCGGACGCACCCCATGGGTCGGTACAATCTATAATGATACCGGTTATCTCGAAATCGGCCGCGATGAAGGTTACACAACCCGCTATCTAAATGGCTGGATGGATGACGCAATGGTCTTCAGCCGTGCGCTAACTCCTGATGAGGTCGCCTCTCTGCCCCTGAATACCGGCAATAGCATCTATCATGATCAGGGCTTAGACCCAGCGACTTTCTATTCCTATCGCTTACGTAGCCATAAGTCTGCCACCTGCTCGCTGCCTGCCGATGACTGGGTCTACGCAACAGACGACACCCTGTCGCCGCCACCACCAACTGATCTCAGTGTGAATGCGACCAGCACCACCAGCATCGCTATCAGCTGGACCGACAACAGCGGCTCGGAGACCAACTACCATCTGCAGCGCTGTATCTCGCCAGACCTGGATTGTGGCGTTTTGACCAACTTCACGACTCTGGACGATACCCTGACTGTAGACTCGGAAAGCTATACAGATACTTCCGTCTGTCCGGGGAAAACCTACTATTACCGGGTGCGGGCGGAAAAGACCGCTGCCTCTGGTTGGCCGACGGGCTGGGACGGACCTGTTTCTGATGCGACGGCAAATCATCAAGCCCCGAGCGCGTTGGCGGCATCGCGCGTTTCCGAAGCCCAGGTTTCCTTGGCCTGGACCGACAATACCGGCGACGAAACCGGTTTTGAAATCGACCGTTGTATCGTATCGGATTGCAGCAGTGTCGAAACGACGATAGCAGTGGCTGCAGAGACCACGTCCTATCTTGATGACTATCTTGCCCCAGACCAGATCTATTATTACCGGGTCAGGGGATTGAAGGCTGGAGCTTGCAGTGCCGGTCCGACCGGTTGGCCGACCGCATACAGCGGCATCGACAATGTGGAAACTTCGACCGATTTGTCGGTGCCGACCCTCTTGTCTGCCACGACCATCAATTCTACCCAGATCGATCTCAGCTGGGTTGACAATGCAGTCACCGAAACAGCAACTGTCATCGAACGCTGCCAAGGTGCCGGTTGTGCAGAAGTTCCTTTTGCGCCGCTTGCAGAGGTAGCGGGCAACGTGGCCAGCTATTCCGACACCAGTGTCTGTGCCGGGAAAACCTACCGCTATCGAGTGCAGGCCAAAAACGAGGGGCTCAGCGGCGGCGGCAGTTGGACCCGCAAGATGCCACTGACCTTTACTGGCTTCGTTGCCGACGCCGTGACCAGCATCACCATTCCGCATGACCCTGATCCCGGCGATATGCGCGACGATTTTGGTGACATCCGTTTCTATGATGAAGACAGTAAGCGTGAACTGCCTTACACTATTGCCTCATTGAATGAAGGCGTCAGCGCGACTTTCCATGTCAAGCTGGGACAGAGTGATAATATCTCGGTGTATTACGGAAATCCGTCGGCAACCGAGGTCGGTAACGAAGACGATCTGCTGATGTTCCACGATACCTTCAGGGGGACAACGATCGATACTGATAACTGGGTGGAGATCGATAACGCCTCTAACACCATCAGACAGAATGACGACCTGCAACTGTTTGATGTGACCAGCGGCTGGAATTATGCGCTGATTTCCAATAAAACCTTCGACCGGCTTGCTGGCCGTGAATTGTATATCGACCTGACAATTCCTGCAGATACTGCCGGTTCTAACAGTTTTATGGTCGGTTGGGAGTTGAATCAGACCACCGATCCGAATTATACCCAGCTGGTGCATGGCTTGTACTGGGCCAACTATACCTTTAGTACCTATGAAAAAGGGACCAGCCGGGGTGGCTCTGGAACCTACAGCGCCAGCACCGATTATGAGATGAAGATTGTCTTGCTGAGCAATGGGGCGGACTTTTACATTAAAGGGGGCGCCTACGCCGATTGGACACTGGTCAAAAGCAACACCTTCAACAGCGACGCCACCATGAGGATTGCATTTACTCAATCTACCCATCAGGCCTATATCCATGAGGTGAAGGTCAAGGATGTCGCCATCGACACCGGAGCTGCGTTGGGGGGCGAAATCACCAGTGGCGGCTTTGCCTTCGGTAACACCTGGGACAATGACAACGATAATATTTATAGCAACGAAGCTGAGGACAGCACCAGCAACCCGGTTGCACCATCAGATCTGTCGGTAGTCGCCGTGTCTGATAGTCTGTTTGAATTGAGCTGGACCGATAATAATGATGCCGAAGATGGTTTTGAAATCGAAAGATGTAGTGGTGGTGGCTGCTCATTTATTGTGTTGACCCCAGCGGTAGGGACCGATGTCACCAGCTACACTGACACCACGGCGCCAGCATCGACCTTGAGTACCTATCAGGTTCGAACCTACAAGAACAGCATCTGTCCATGGCCGAGCAACCTGTATAGCGGCACCGCCAGCGACACCTCTTTCCCGGCGCCCTCAAGCCGCCTGGATCTGTCAGCGATTAATTCACAGATGATCCAACTTGATTGGGATGATGATGCTGCTGATGAAGATGGCTATGAGGTCGAATTTCAGATCTCAATCGGAGAGTTTGTCAAGATTGCGGACCTCCCTGCGGACAGCACTGCTTTTGTTGATCGCAGAACGGTACAGGGAGATACCACGTATACCTATCGGATCCGCCCGTACCGTGTTGATACTCCGGACACGGTTTATTCGCCCTACAGCACGCAGGAGAGTTTAACGACACCAAGTTATGGCACGTCGGCTCAGCCGGACACAACCTGTTCTCCGTAGCTCACAGTGCATTGCCCGTGAACTACCCCATGCTATTATTGACAGCATGAAAAATTGCCGGAGACTTTTTCTTGCAGCTGCTGGCAGGAGTTGTTTTGCTCCTGCCATGCGGCTGTGCTTATTTATTCCGCGTCCTGGGATGGCCAGAAACTGTGGTCGCAGAGTTTCGACGCACCAGTGCTGCAGAAATGTAGGATGATTCGGTGCTCGTCACCCGAAGTGGTCTGCATCAGGCTTTCGATTCTACCGGTAATTCATGTAGGCAGAGACAGCTGAACGAGCTTTACTATTACAGTGATTCCCGCTTCCATCAGGGGGCATTTGCCTAGCGACTGCGAACGCTAGCATTTGGAAATTGAATGAAGCTTCCGGGATGAATGACTGGCGGCTTTCCGGGCTGGGGGTGATTTATGGCTCACCGCTTATTTCAGGACAACGGCTGTATGTCGGTAATAAAAATGGTCCACTCTATGCTATTAATATTGAGACTGCCGAACCGCTGGCAACGTTCCAAGCCGGACGTGAGATTCAGGGTATCCCGGTGTTGTTCAATTGGCGGGATGTTTCAGTGCATGCTCTCGATCTGCTCGAAGTCATGTTGTCGGCCAATAGGACTAATGTTATGCAAATGTTTTTTGCAATGGAGAGTCGGATGATGAAAAAAAAACTTTCCCTGATGATCCTGATTTGCTGCTTTTTTGGGTGGGCGGTGATTGCTGAAGCGGCAAAGCCGGGAACAATCGTCGGTCAATTGGAAACAGCAGAGGCGGCTTCTTGTCGGGGCATGGTTTCCTTCTGGCCGGTTGCCGAGTTCAGTGCTTTTGATCATGAAAAAACTGATCTGATCCCGCCCTGGGTGGGAAGGTTGAATGATGATTGCAGTTTTAAAGTCGATGTCGGCCCTGGCAGTTACTATCTCTGGGCCGTGTTGCGTAAGACTCCGGGAGGGGCCTTTGGGCCGTTGCGGGCCGGGGATTTGATTTTTATGATTCCCGGGACTGATGGAGATGCGCTACCGGTTGATGTGGTCGCCGGACAGCACCAGCATGTCGGAGCATCCTCCGCGGCTCGGGAATTTCTCGGTTATCCGGAGCAGGTCGAAACCGGGATCACTGGACACCTGTTGGATGAT